>DASWVJ010000025.1:0-8897 GCA_036406295.1 Bradyrhizobium sp. | reverse complement strand
GAGATTCCGGGTCGCTCGTTTCACTCGCGCCCGGAATGACCGGGCGCGAGCGCTCGCCCGGTCAGCTCTTGATCTCAGACGACCAGGTCTTTTCGATCTGCTTCACGACCGAGTCGGGCATCGGGATGTAGTCGAGTTCCTCGGCCATCTTGTCGCCCTTCTCGAAGGCGTACTTGAAGAACTTGATGGCTTCCTGCGAGGCCTTCTTGTCGGTGGCATCCTTGTGCATCAGGATGAAGGTCGCCGCCGTGATCGGCCAGGAGGCTTCGCCCGGCTGGTCGGTGAGGATCACGTAGTAGCCGGGAGCCTTGGCCCAGTCGGCGTTGGAAGCGGCCGCCTGGAAGGCTGCCATGGTCGGCTGCACGGTCTTGCCCGCCTTGTTGATCAAGCCGGCATAGGTCAGCTTGTTCTGCTTGGCATAGGCATATTCGACATAGCCGATGGCGTTCTTGGTCTGGCTGATATTGCCGGCCACGCCCTCATTGCCCTTGGCGCCGACGCCGACCGGCCACTCGACCGCGGTGCCGGAACCGACCTTGGACTTCCACTCGGCACTGGCCTTGGAGAGGTAGTCGGTGAAGTTGAAGGTGGTGCCCGAACCATCGGAGCGGCGGACCACGGTGATGGCGTCGGCCGGCAGCTTCAGCTTCGGATTGAGCTTGGCGATCGCGGCATCGTCCCACTTCTTGATCTTGCCGAGATAGATGTCGCCGAGGACTTCGCCCGACAGGATGAGCTCACCCGGCTTGACGCCTTCGAGGTTCACGACCGGAACGATTGCGCCCATCACCATCGGCCACTGGACGAGGCCGTCCTTTTCGAGCTGCTCGAACTTGAGCGGAGCGTCGGTAGCGCCGAAGGTCACGGTCTTGGCCTGGATTTGCTTGATGCCGGCGCCGGAGCCGATCGACTGGTAGTTCAGACCGTTGCCGGTCTCCTTCTTGTAGGCATCAGCCCACTTCGAATAGATCGGGAACGGGAAGGTCGCACCCGCACCGGTGATATCGGCGGCGAAGGCCGAGGTCGACGCCGCCACCAGGCCGGCGGCGACGATGGTTTTGATGAAATTCATGGGCTGGTCTCCATACTGGTGAGCGAAGCGCCGGATGCGCCCGATCGCGCTCACCGCCGGTCCATTAGGAGCGGCTGGTAGAGCTTTTACGACGGCTGGATGACAGTTGGATGACAGCTACAGGCGATTGAAATCGCTTGAATTTATACGGTCGTCGGCGGCCTGATCTGGGGAAAACAGGCGGTAAAGGCGGCCCCGTTTTGCGGCACGCTTTCGATCAGGAGACGGCCGCGGTGACGCGCCAGGATGTGCTTGACCAGCGACAGCCCCAGCCCCGTACCACCCTGAGAGCGACTGTCGCCGACATCGACCCGGTAAAAGCGCTCAGTGAGGCGCGGAAGATGCTCCGGCGCGATGCCGGGGCCGAAATCGCGCACCATGACCCGGTATTCCGGAGTGCCGTCACCGGGAGCTGCCTTGGCTGGCGCGACCGTGGTCAGGGAGACGATCACCTTGCCGCCGGAAGCGCCGTATTTCAGGGCGTTCTCGATCAAATTCTCGAACAGCCGCAGCAATTCCTCGCGGTCGCCGGCGATGGTGACGGGCGGCTCCGGCAGATCGACCTCGATCTCGACCTGGCGCTCGCGCGCCAGGGGCTCGAGCCCGTCGACGACCTGGCGGATGATCGGCACCAGATCGACCAGAGTGTCGGGCCGGACATGCGCCGACAGTTCGACCCGCGACAGCGACAGGAGGTCGTCGATCAGGCGCGCCATGCGCTTGGCCTGTGCCTGCATGATGGAGAGAAAGCGCTCGCGCGCCTTGGGATCTTCCTTGGCCGGGCCTTGCAGCGTGTCGATGAAGCCGGACAGCGCCGCCAGCGGCGTGCGCAATTCATGGCTGGCATTGGCGACGAAATCGGCGCGCATCTCCTCGACCCGACGCAGTGGCGTCAGGTCATGGAAAGTCATCAGCATGCATTTGTCGGCGCCGCCGAACCGGGTCGGCACCGGCACCGGCGTGACGACCAGTTCCATCCAGCGGTCGACCGGCACCTGGTCGAGATAGGTGGCGCGGCGCGGCTGCGTGGTGGCGATGGCCTCGCGCAGCGCGGTGATGATCTCCGGCGAGCGCAGGGCGAATTGCGCGAGCTCGTTCTTGCGCAGCGCCGGCGCGAGCTGGGCCGCGGCGGCATTGAGATGGATGACACGTCCGGCGCGGTCGAGCAGCACGGCGGGGTCGGGCATGCCGGCGACGATGGCGCTGACGGCGGCGGCCTCGACCGGATCCTCGGTGCGGACATCATCGCGCGAGGCGGAGGCGTCATGCAGGCGCCACGGCACCAGCGCGGCTGCGGCGATCAGGGCAAACACGACGGCCGCGGGGGTCAACGGCAATTCGCCGAGCGTCACCAGCGCGGTGAGCGCCAGCCCCGCGGCGAGCAGGACAATGGCCGAATGGCGCAACCGATCCGGCCAGGGCGCGAAGAAGGAAGAAGGGGTGTCGTCGATCGCCATCTATTCGAAAACGCGCTTCATTGGTTTGCGCATGATCCTCTTCCGAAAACCGGTTCCCTGTTGCGTTACGCGGCTCTTCGGGTCGGGGATCAGACGCCGTCTCCGCGCTCGCGCACATAGACCGCTTCGCGCCTCGGTTCGACTCGCGTCTTTTCCTCGGCCATGGCGGCGAGCCCCTGCAGCCGCTTCGACCGCGCGCCGATAATAACTTCGCGAAGCGTCAGCAAAATTACAGATATGACAAAAGGCGTAATATAATAGAGCATGCGGAACAGCAGCATGCCGGCCAGCAGTTCCTCGCGGTCCATCTGCCAGAGCCCGACCAGCATGGCGGCGTCGAACACCCCGAGCCCGCCGGGGGAATGGCTGGCAAAGCCGAGCAGGGTCGCCGAGACGAAGATCACGGCGACCGTGACGAAGCCGACATTGGGCTCGTCCGGCACCAGCACATACATGGCGAGCGCGCAGAAGCCGAGGTCGATGATGCCGATGGCGATCTGCAGCAGCGTCAGCGTCCCGCCCGGCAGGGTCACCGTCCAGGGGCCGCGGCCGACCACGCGGGGCTTTGCCCAGACCCAGGCTACGTAGCTGGCGAGGCCGACAAGGGTGATGCAGGCGACGGTGCGGTTCAGCCAGACCGGAAGCTGATCGATGTTGGCGGCGGCCTCCGGATGCCAGGCGATCCCGAGGCCCAGCACCGCGGCATTGCCGAGCCAGAATGTGAGGCCGGCGAGGAAGCAGACCTTGGCGACGTCGATCGCGTTCAGTCCCCAGGCGGAGTAGATGCGGTAGCGCACCGCGCCACCCGTGAACACGCTGGCGCCGACATTGTGCCCGATCGAGTAGGAGGTGAATCCGGCAATCGCGTTGACGCGGTAGGGGACGTCGGAGCGGCCGATCGCGCGCACGGCGAACCAGTCGTAGAAAGTGAGCGTGAAATAGCCGGCGGCAACGAACAGCGCGGCGAGGGCAATCTGGCGCGGCTCGGTGCCCTTGATGGCGTCGATCACTTCGGCGACGTCGATGCCGCGGAGCATGTGGTAGAGCACATAGCACGCGATACCGATAACGGTGATGCTGATCACCACACCCAGCTTGTGCAGGATTTGCTTGTGGCGCAGGAACGCAATGAACCTGCGTATGGCTTCCAGCATCTAGACCTCGAAATACCGATGCGACGGCAGTGGCCGCCAGCGAACCTTGCCGCCGCCCTCGCCCGCGCTAGCTCCCTGTGGCCTCTGGTAGCGCGTTTCAGGGCGGAACGGAATTCACCAGACGGAGAATAACACGCGATTCTTCAACATATTAGGGACCGCCCATGACAGCGACTGCACAGAATTACTTTATTCTGGCCCCTCTTTCCGAAAACGTTAAGGTCTTGACGGGCACGTGAACCGACCGGCAGTCCGGCGGCCCCCCGGTCAGGCTCGCGGCGTGCTGCGGGCGACCACCCAGGCGCGCAGGCACGATCCGATCGCGCAGCCGATTAGATAGAGGCCGAACATGACAAGGCCAAGGTCGAGCCAGTAGCCCGGACGGCCCGGGACAACGCGGCTTGCCGCCAGCGCCGCGAGGACGGCGACCAGCGCCCAGAGCGTCCGCCCCCATGCCCCCTTGGCGCCCTCGCCGCGCTGGACCACCGAGATCCAGCCCATGGCGAAGCCGAGCAGCAACGAAGCCACGAGCCAGCCCCAGAAGAATTGCGCGACATAGGCCATGATCATTTCACCACGAAATCGATGCGCCGATTCTGCGCCTTGCCCTCGTCGGTATCGTTGCCGGCGATCGGCTGGCTGCTGCCATGGCCGACCGCGGTGAAGCGGTTGGCCGGCAGGCCGCCGCGCACCAGAAAATCCGCCACCGCCTGCGCGCGCTTCTCGGAAAGCGCCTGGTTCTGGTCGGCATCGCCGTCGGCATCGGTGTGGCCGGCGATCTCGATATTGGCAGTCGGACAGCGCAGCGCCGTCTCGGTCAGGCGGTCGAGCAGGCCGAGCGAGTCCGGCGACAGATCCGCCTTGCCCGGTTCGAAGCGGATGCGCGCCTTCGCCAGCAAATCCGCAAATAATTGCTGGCAGACCGTGTTGTCGACCGGCGCGGAAGGCGGCTTCACCGTGATCTCGGCCTTGTACTGCCAGTTCTGCGGAAGATCCCTGCCGAGCCCGGCGCGGATCTGCGCGGCGGCGGCATCATAGAGTGCATCACCCGAGAGCTTCACTTCGCGATCCGTCACCACCAGCGTACCGGTGGAAAGCCGCGACAGCGCGCCCAGCGCCGGCGCGACAACCGCGGCAAAACTGGCGGGCGCCCCGATGCTCTCCTTGAGATTGTCGACCACCTTCTCGCTAAAGAACTTGCGCTCCGCCGCGGCGACCAGGGCGGCGTGCGCGTTTCTGTCGGGCACGTTGCCGGTGAGCGTCAGCGTGGAGGCCACCGGATCCTTGTAGGCCTGGAAGACGTATGGCGGCGCCCTGACCTCGTTGGCGGCGACCGCAAAACCCTCGGGGAGCTTCTTCAACGCCGCCATGATCGCTTCGCGGCCGCCGAGTTCGCGCGCCATACCCGACAGCGAGACGTTGTTGTCGGAAATCGTGAGCTTGCCTTCCTTCAGCTTGCCGATCTGGTCGAGCAGCAGCAGCGCGGCTGCATCGAACCGCAGCGGCGCACCGCGCGCCAGCTGCATCTGGTCGACGACCTCGACATTGCCGAGACCCGCCTTTGCGGCCTCGAGCAGCCTGCCCCTGACCTGCGGCAGCGGCGCGCTGCCGGCGAGCGTCACCCGGACCACGTCGCGTTCGGCGGTCCAGACAAAGGGCTTGGCTTCAGGGACGAGGCGGGTCTCGTCGTTAACGAGGCGCACGCCCGGCACGGTCTCGACCGCGGAAAGCGCCGCGCGGCGGCCCTCGGAGGAAAACGCCTCGGCGGAAAAGGTGACGTCGCGGCCGGCGACGGTGACGCGCTTCTTGTCGAGCAGGGCGTCCTTGACTGCGGCATTAGAGCGCGCGGCAAGGTCGGCCTCCAACGGCTCGGTGCTTGTCCAGGCGGCGAAAGCCCAAAAGACGACCAGTGCAATCGCACCGAGCCACCATTTGCGGCTGTACCTGAAAAGTTCGTGCATCCGAGTTCTCGCGGCTTGGGAGAACGGAGAGAAAACAAACCCTTGCGGGGCTGTCAAACCCGAAATAGCAGGGGTGGGCGCGCGCCCCGGATTGCCGCATGGCTAATGGTTTCTTCAGCCCTCTGTCGCTAATTTCGGATCGGAATTCAACCGGTCAAACCCGCCTGATGAAGCAGCTCCGCAGCACCGTTATCCGTGCCGGCCTTGAAGCGCTGTATTTTTCCGGAGCGCACCATGTGCTGCGGCCGATTTTCGCGGGAGTCGGCGCGATTTTCATGCTGCATCACGTGCGCCCGTGCGATGGACGCGAATTCCAGCCCAACCATCACCTCGAGATCGAGCCGTCGTTCCTGCGCGCAGTGCTGTCGCACCTGCGTGCGTGCGATATCGACCTCGTCAGCATGGACGAGGTGTATCGGCGGCTGACCGAGAAGGATTTCGCCCGCCGCTTCGCGGCCTTTACGTTCGATGACGGCTATCGCGACAACCGCGACCATGCGCTGCCAGTGCTGCGCGAATTTGACGCGCCCTGCATCGTCTATGCGGTGAACGACTTCGCGGCGGGCACGGGATGGCCATGGTGGATCGCACTGGAGCGCGCGGTGGCGAGCGCGTCCACGATCGAGGTCGAGATCGGTGGCCGGATGACGCGGATGGAGACGGGGACGGCGGCGCAGAAGCAGGCCGCCTTCGACCGCCTGCACGACTGGCTGCGTGCGCTGCCAAGCGAGCACGACGTGCGGCGCGAAGTGGCACAGCTTTGCGCGCGCCACGGCGTCGACGAGCGCGCGATCAGCCGCGAACTCTGCATGTCCTGGGACGAGCTGAAGGCCTTTGCCTGTGATCCGCTGGTGACGATCGGCGCGCACACGATCACCCATGCCAACCTCGCCAAGCAGAGCGAGCAGGCGGCGCTGAACGAATTGAAGACGAGCCGCGCGCGGATCGAGGCGGCGCTCGGCCGGCCCGCGCTGCATCTGGCCTACCCCTATGGCAACAAATGTGCGGCCGGCCCGCGCGAATTCGCGCTGGCGAAAGCAGCCGGCTTCAAGACCGCCGTGACGACGCGGCCGGGCATGGTCTTTGCCGAGAGCGCCGGCTACATGATGGCGCTGCAGCGCGTCTCGCTCAACGGCAATTACCAGGACGAGCGCTTCCTGCCGGTGCTTACCTCGGGCACGGCAACGGCAATGTGGAACGGCTTTCGTCGCATCGACGCGGCGTGATATCTCTTCCTGCTTTTCATCGACATGCCCGCCATAAACTCGTCGTGTCCGGGCTTGTGCCAAATATGGCGTCAGCTATGGTCCGGCTGCCATTACAATTTCCTGCACCGCCACCCACTCAATGCTCTTGGGAGTCATGTGATGCGCCGATTTCCATTTGCCGCCCTGTCCGCCGTTGCCATTCTGGTCTCAGCCGGATCAACCTCAGCCGCCGCTCAGGACTATCCTTGGTGCCTGCAAGGAAGAGACTGGGGCTATCCGGGCCTTTGCCATTTCTCGAGTTACGAACAATGTCTGGCAACCGCATCCGGCACCTTCTCATATTGCGGGATCAACCCGCGCTTCGCCTTTGCGCACCGGGAGCGGAGCAATAGGCGACGTTATTGAATCCGAAGCCTTCCGACCCTCGCCAAGCGCCTCGCGCGAACGCCGTAGCTTGTCAGAGGCTGGAGGACGACCCCGGCGCGCACGAGCAGGCATGGATCGCCTTCCTTGACTCGTCCCCTCGCCGCGCCCAAAACCTCCGTCAAGTCAAACGGAGGACGCAATGTTCAAGGACCTGTTTTCACTGAAGGGCCGTATCGCGCTGGTGACCGGCGGATCGCGCGGCATCGGCAAGATGATCGCGGCAGGTTTTCTCGCTCATGGGGCTGCCCGCGTCTACATCACCGCGCGCAAGCCAGGTCCCTGCGAAGCGACAGCGAAGGAACTCACCGCGCAGTATGACGGCGAGTGCGTCGCGATTCCGATCGACATTTCCACGATCGAGGGCTGCGAAAAGCTCGCCGCCGAAATCATCAAGCGCGAGCCCAGGCTCGACATCCTCGTCAACAATGCCGGCGCCGCATGGGGCGCGGATTTTGACGAATTCCCGGAAAGCGGCTGGGACAAGGTGATGGACCTCAACGTCAAGTCGCTGTTCTTCCTGACCAAGGCGCTGGCAAAACCGCTGCGCGCGGCGGCCTCGCACGAACGTCCTGCCAAGGTCATCAACATCGCTTCCGTCGACGGCATCTTCGTCAACCCGCAGGAAACCTATTCCTACGCCGCGAGCAAGGCCGCCGTGATCCATCTGACGCGGCGCATGGCGACCAGGCTGATCAAGGACAGCATCAACGTCACCGCGATCGCGCCCGGCGCGTTCAGCTCGGACATGAACCGCGCCGCGCGCGATCACGGCGACGAAGTGGCGAAACGCATTCCGGCGCGGCGCATCGGCACCGATGAGGACATGGCGGGGGTTGCGATCTATCTCGCCTCGCGCGCGGGCGACTATGTCGTCGGCAACACCATCGCGGTCGATGGCGGCGTGGTCTACGCCAACGCGGGACTGCCGGTCGCGGGGTGAGAGAGGTGCCCTCACCTCTCCTTGCGCTTTGCGGGGAGAGCTGAAGAAGCGAGGCGCGGCCGCTCAATACGTCTCGACGTGATAACGGCCGTCCTCGCGCATCGCGCCCTTGAGTGGCGCCCAGTCGATGCCGGCGCCGCGGCAGACGTCGGCGAAGGCCTCGTCGACACCGGTCTCCATGCCCTTCAGGCCGCAGATATAGACATGGGTGCGCGGGTCCTTCATCAGCACGGCAACGGCTGCGGCTTCCGAGCGGATGCGGTCCTGCACATAAATGCGGGGCTGGCCGGGCACGCGTGAATAGCAGAGATATTTACCGAGCAAGCGGTCCGGCACTTTCTGCAGCGGGCCGAAATAGGGCAGCTCCTCGGGGCGGCGCGCACCGAAGAACAGCAGCAGCCGTCCCGGCGCATCCGGCATGGCGCGGCGGCGGCGCTCGGTGAAGGCGCGGAACGGCGCAGAGCCCGTGCCGGTGCAGATCATGATGATGTTGGCGGCGGGATCGTTCGGATGCAGGAAGGTCGCGCCGAACGGGCCGGTGATCTCGACCTTGGCGCCGCGCGGCAAATCGCAGAGATAGTTCGAGCAGACGCCGCCCGGCTCGCGCTTGACGGTGAGCGCAAGATTGTTCGCGTTCGGCTTCTCGCCGTCGCGCGAGCTTGCCACCGAATAGAGCCGG
>DASWVJ010000024.1:0-7755 GCA_036406295.1 Bradyrhizobium sp. | reverse complement strand
TGTGGCTGATCATCCTCTCAGACCAGCTACTGATCGTCGCCTTGGTGAGCCATTACCTCACCAACTAGCTAATCAGACGCGGGCCGATCTTTCGGCGATAAATCTTTCCCCGTAAGGGCTTATCCGGTATTAGCCCAAGTTTCCCTGGGTTGTTCCGAACCAAAAGGTACGTTCCCACGCGTTACTCACCCGTCTGCCGCTGACGTATTGCTACGCCCGCTCGACTTGCATGTGTTAAGCCTGCCGCCAGCGTTCGCTCTGAGCCAGGATCAAACTCTCAAGTTGGACTTGAAACTTTGAGCCGGCTGATCACAACGTTTGACGAGGTCCACACCAAAATCGCGCAGCGATTCACATCGCTGGCGACCCGATCTCAATGAAGAGATCATGGTGTAACCTTATTCAAAACGTGTACCGCCGAAGTCTTTCGTCCGGCCCCGAAAGTTGAAAACCGAAGTTTCCAAGTATTCGAGACCCGCAAGGACTCCGCCGTCCACGTTTCTCTTTCTTCATCTTCACTTGTCAAACAGCCCGGGGCCCGAAAACCCCAACTCCCCTGGCGGGGAGCCTCCGCAAAACTCTCACTCGACGGCAAATGACAACCGACTGTCATCGGCTGTTGATTCACTCATCATCATGAGGAGCTTGACGGGCACGACAAACTGCCTTGGCCAAGGGGCCAATGCAGCGCCGCGCTCAGTGGTCGGGTTATAGGCCGGCCCAATCGGCGTTGTCAACGCCTGTCGTCAACAAAACTTCACATCGAGTGCAGAATCTTTGCTGGCGAGAGAACGCCTTCGTTTCGGGGCCCGGCGCCGTACTTGAGCCACAATCCTGCGACGTTCTGGAAATAAGTTAAGGATTGAATCGCTGGAATGCCAGTGGGCGCGGCCCGGCGATTCTATGAGATTGGGAATCGCGGCTGATATTCGCTATTCCTTTCACGGCCGAGAAACATCGAGAGCTCTGCACACCATTGACGTTCGAGATTCCGGCTGGTCTTCCGGCCTCCGATTCCCGAAATCCATGCGTGCGGCGCGCCAAGCTCCGGAGGCGCCCTTTCATCGGGGGCGTATGCGGGACCCGGGGATTGAGCGGGAAGGTTGTCGGATGTTGATGGAATTCGGGGGGACGGCGGCTTGAGCCAACGGACGTCACGCGGGGGCGGATACGGACGCGAGGCAGGGATCATCGATCTCGGCCACGAGCCGCCGCTTTCCGTTGACGGTACCGAAGCCGCGGTGATCGATCGCCGTCGCGTCTCCGTACAGTGGTTCAGCGGCACCATCCTGACAGGTCTGTGCGGCGCGGCTCTCATCGGCGGCGCCGTTTTCGCGTCACTCGATGGCGAAATGACCTTCGCCAAGGTTCCGGAGCGCGTCGAGGGCGCGCTGCGCGGCGCGTTCGGCGCCAATGACAAGACTGTAAGCCTGCACAAGAGCGACCGCCTGCCGCCGCCGAGCGAATCCTCTGCCGCGCGCAACGTCATCCGCGTCTCCACCGCGACCCGCGTCGGCAACCGCGACTTCATGCGGGTACGGCCGTTCGTCCGGATCTCCGGCAACCTGTCGATGACGACCAGCGACCTGTCGGCCAAGATTCCGCCGTTCAACGCCCAGCGCATGCTGACCGATGTCGGCTCGCCGGCGCAGACCGCCGCCGAGGATCCCAACAATCCCGATGCCGTCGAGCCAGATGCCGAAGTCTCCTTCGTGATGAAGGACCTCGGGACCATCCTGCCGAAGGCCAAGGTCGCCGCCAACGTACCGCTGGACGAGATCATCCTGCGGGTGCGCGATGCCTCGAACTGGCGCGGCAATTCCGGTGGCGTGCGCTATGCGACGCTCGCCAACGCCACCGCCGATGCCGGCGGCGTGAAGTCGGACATCAAGCTCGCCTATGCCACCGAGGGTGTCTCTTCCGATCCCTATGCCGGCTTCGAGACGCGCGTGGTGCCGGAGAACGTCACGCTGCTGGCGAAGACCAAGGACCAGGTGACCGGGGGCAATCCGACCGGCGAGCGCATCCATACGGTCAAGAAGGGCGACACCATCACCTCGATCCTGCGCGACCAGGGCGCGAGCCCCGAGGAAGCCAAGGCGATCTCCTATACACTCGGCGCCAAGGGCCGCGACGGCGGCCTGAAGGAAGGCCAGAAGGTGCGCATCCTGATGGTGCCGGCCACGCAGGCGCCCGGTGCGCGGCTGCAGCCGTATCGCGTCATAGTGGCCAACGATGCCACCATCGAAGCGGTGGCCGCGCTGTCCGACCTCGGCAAATACGTCGCCGTCGACGTGCAGAGCATGAACACCGTCACCGATACCGCAGCCGCCGACGATGACGATGAGGATGATGGCAGCGGCGTGCGGCTCTATCAGAGCATCTACGAGACCGCGCTGCGCAACAAGGTTCCGGCCAACGTCATCGAGGACATGATCCGGATCTACTCCTACGACGTCGACTTCCAGCGCAAGGTGCAGCCCGGCGATTCCTTCGACGTCTTCTATGCCGGCGAGGACGAGGGCGCGACGATCACGGAAAAGAACGAGGTGCTGTACGCCTCGCTCACGGTCGGCGGCGAAACCAAGAAATACTATCGTTTCCAGGCTCCCGACGATTCCGTCGTCGACTTCTACGACGAGACCGGCAAGAGCGCGAAGAAATTCCTGGTCCGCAAACCCGTCAACAACGCCATCATGCGCTCCGGCTTCGGCGGCCGCCGCCATCCGATCCTGGGCTATGTGAAGATGCATACCGGCGTCGACTGGGCCACGCCCTACGGCACACCGATCTTCGCCTCGGGCAACGGCATGATCGAGAAAGTCGGCTGGGAAGGCGGCTACGGCAAGTATATCCGCATCAAGCACAACAACGGCTACGAGACCGCCTACGGTCACATGTCCGCCTATGCCAAGGGCATGGAGCCCGGCAAACGCGTCCGCCAGGGCCAGGTCATCGGCTT
This sequence comes from Bradyrhizobium sp., assembly GCA_036406295.1. Lineage (GTDB taxonomy): Bacteria > Pseudomonadota > Alphaproteobacteria > Rhizobiales > Xanthobacteraceae > Bradyrhizobium. Next base: position 4,793 of record DASWVJ010000024.1, on the reverse strand, counting down.
CGTCGGCTCGACCGGCATGTCGACCGGCGCCCACGTGCACTACGAAATCCTGGTCAACGGCCGTTTCGTCGACCCGATGCGCATCAAGCTGCCGCGCGGCCGCTCGCTGGAAGGCTCTATCCTTGCCGGCTTCGAGAAGGAACGCGACCGTCTCGACAGCATGATGAACAACCGCGGCAGCGCCGGCGCACGCGTCTCCGACGCCACCGGCACCTCGAACACCCGGCAAATCAGCAACCGCTGAATTCGATCGGTCTTGTTGCGCCAAACGGCGCTGCGACTTGCCCGGTGCATGCGCTTGCAGCGCCGCCTCAGGACGCCGTGTGCGCGCAGATCAGAAAGACAATGCCGATTCCTGTGAGACCGAAGGCGACCGCGGCAAGCGGCAGCAGCAGGTCGATGGCCGCATCCGTTCCGCGCACGCGGCTGCCCCACACCGCGAAATCGCCAGCCCTCCAGTCGCGGAACGAGATTGCTTCGGGATGCGGCCGCTCCGGGGCGCGATACCTTCGCCAAACCAGCGCCAGCGTCAGCGGAACAAGGACGGCAATGAAAAGCAGCACGCTGACCATGCCGAGCAGCAGGCCAATGTCGTTCTGACGGTCGAAAAGGATCCAGGCGGCCAGCGCGAACCAGGCCACGAGGCCGATCGCGCCGGCATACACCCTCGGATGCAGATGATCGAAGACTGGTCGGTTGTGGGCGATGAGTTCCCGGGACATGGTTCCGCTCCCGTTTCGTTGCGGAATTCGGTCAGCCGGCGGTCATCGGAAACGCAAAGCGTGCGCTTGTCGCCGGTTGCGCCGGCAAAGGGGAAACGGCCCGCCTGAGCGAGCGGTTTCATTAAATCTGGTTCAGCCATCCCGAGCTGGCACCCTGCGCCGGCCCATCGGATGCAGCGCCGGCTACCCGCTTGCGCGCTGCAGCCGTCGGGTCTCAACCTCCGGTAAAGTTTCGTTTGCCAAAGCCTGACCGCAGTCGAATACTCTCCCCACAAAAAATTCGGGGAGGTACGTCATGACGAGCAGGCTCTCGCTCTGCGCCAGCGTTGCGGCAACAATCCTGTTGACCACCGGCATCAGCGCATCCGCGCAGACATACGAAGTCACAAAACTGGTGCCGGGCTCGGCCTTCCACGGCGTGCACGGCCTCGGCATCGACAAGTCGGGAAGACTGTTCGCCGGCAGCGTCGCGGGCGCCGCGCTCTACGAAGTCGATCGCGTTAGTGGCATCGCAAAGATTGCAGTCCCCTCGCCCGAAGGCATGGCCGACGACATCGCGTTCGCGCCCGACGGCACCATGGCCTGGACCGCCTTCCTCACCGGCGACCTCTATTCACGCAAGGCCGACGGCCCGATCAAGAAGCTCGCCTCGGGCCTGCCCGGCATCAACTCCCTCGCCTACCGCAAGGACGGCCGACTCTACGCGACGCAGGTGTTCCTCGGCGATGCGCTCTACGAGATCGACACCGAGGGTGCCAAGCCGCCGCGCAAGATCATGGAGAAGATGGGCGGTCTTAACGGCTTCGAGTTCGGTCCCGACGACAAGCTCTATGGTCCGCTGTGGTTCAAGGGCCAAGTCGCCAAGGTCGATGTCGACAAGGCCGAGCTTTCCGTCGTCGCCGACGGCTTCAAGATACCCGCCGCCGTCAATTTCGATTCCAAGGGCAATCTCTTTGTCGTCGACACTGCGCTCGGCCAATTGGTGAAGGTCGATCCCAAGAGCGGCGACAAGAAAGTCGTCGCACAGCTCAAGGCCTCGCTCGACAATCTCGCAATCGACGACAAGGATCGCATCTTCGTCTCCAACATGGCCGACAACGGCATCCAGGAAGTCGATCCCGAGACCGGCGCGGCGAAGCAGATCATCATCGGCAGGCTGGCACTGCCGAGCGGCATCGCCGTCGTTACCGACAGCGGCAAGGATACGGTCTATGTGGCCGACCTCTTCGCCTATCGCACCGTCGACGGCGCAACCGGCGAAGTCTCGGAAGTCGCGCGCATGCATGCCGACGGAGTGACGCTGGAATATCCGATCAGCGCAACGGTCAGGGGCGACACCGTCGTGCTGTCGAGCTGGTTCACCGGCACCGTGCAGGTGGTCGACCGCAAGAGCGGCAAGACGCGCGACATGCTGCACGACTTCAAGGCGCCACATGACGCGATCATGCTCGACGACGGCAGCATCCTGGTCAACGAGCTCGGCACCAAATCGCTGATCCGCGCCAGCGGCGAGCACGGCAAGGATCGCACGCCCGTCATCGCCGGTCTCGAGGGCCCGGTCGGGCTGGTTAGCGCCGGCAAGGACAGCGTCTACGTGACCGAGGCTTTCGCAGGTCTCGTCTCCAAGGTTGCGACCAACGGCGAGAAGATCGTCGTCGCCAGGGATCTAAAGATGCCCGAAGGCATTGCGATCACGCCTGACGGCAAGCTGGTGGTGGCCGAGGTCGGCGCCAAGCGCCTCGTGTCAATCGACCCGCAGACAGGAACCGCGACGGAAATCGCCGGCAACCTGCCGATTGGCCTTGTCGGCGCCCCCAATGGACTGCCGACCCACACGCCGACCGGTGTCGGCGTCGGGGATTCCGGGACCATCTATTTCTCCTCCGACATCGAGAACGCCATCTACAAGGTGACGAAGAAATAGCTCCCGATCTGAAGCATTCGCGCGGCACTGTTTCCGCCGCGCGGAATGCAACGGCCGATCTCGATCGCTTGAGCTGCCGTGCCGACACCAATGGTCGCAGTGGCGGCAACACCATAGGGCTTGCAGGCGCTTCGAACGGAGTCCACTCTCGCCGGCAAGAGACGAGGGCGGAACGCGGGCGATGCAGGCATATATTGTGCGGCGGCTATTGGCGCTGGTGCCGGCGCTGTTCTTTGCCAGCCTGATCGTCTTCGTCATCGTCCGTCTCGTGCCCGGCAGTATCATCGACCTGATGCTGGCGCAGAACGACGTCGGCGCCGACAAGCTCACCCGCGAGCAGCTGGTCGCGACCCTCGGCCTCGACCGGCCGATGTGGCAGCAATACTTTTCCTGGGTCGGCGGCATCCTGCTGCACGGCGATTTCGGCAAGTCGCTGTGGCAGAACACGCCGGTGCGGGAACTGCTGGCCGCGCGCCTTCCCGTCACTTTCCAGCTCGGCCTGATGGCGCTGATCGTGGCGCTCTCGACCGCAATTCCGATCGGCATCTATTCCGCCATCCGGCAGGACACCGCCGGCGACTACCTCACCCGCTCCTTCTCCATCCTGATGCTGGCGGTGCCGAGCTTCTGGATGGGCACCATGGTGATGGTGTTCCCCTCGATCTGGTGGGGCTGGTCGCCGCAGGTGAAATTCGTGCCCTTCACCGAACATCCGCTGGAAAATCTCAAGCAGATGATCCTTCCGGCGCTGATCCTCGGCATGGCGCTGTCGGCCATCACCATGCGCCTGACCCGCACCATGATGCTGGAGGTGCTGCGGCAGGACTATATCCGCACCGCCTGGGCCAAGGGCCTCTCCGAACCGCTGGTCGTGGTGCGGCACGCGCTGCGTAACGCGCTGATTCCCGTGGTGACGCTGGTCGGCCTGCAGGCGCCGATCCTGATCGGCGGCGCCGTGATCGTCGAGCAGATCTTCGTGATTCCCGGCATGGGCCTGTTGCTGCTCGACGCCATCAGCCAGCGCGACTATCCGATCATCACCGGCGTTTCCCTCGTAATCGGCTTCTGCGTCATGCTGATCAATCTGGTGGTCGATCTCTCCTACGGCCTGCTCGATCCCAAGGTGAGATACCGCTGATGACGCTGGCGATCGACATCCCCGCTACGGCTGCTCGCAAGGAGCGCAACAGCGTCGTCCGCTTCATCGTGCGCCTGTTCCGCGAAAAGCCGCTGGGCGCGGCCGGCGGCGTCATCTTCGTGCTGTTCCTGCTCTGCGGCATCTTCGCCGACGTGCTGGCGCCCTATGGCATGAACCAGATCTCCCCGCGCAGCCGGCTGATGGCGCCTTCCTGGACGCACTGGTTCGGCACCGACAATCTCGGCCGCGACATGCTCTCGCGCTGCCTCTATGGCGCTCAGATCTCGGTCATCATCGCGTTTGCGACCGCGACGCTCGCGACCATCGTCTCGATCGTGGTCGGCATCGTCACCGGCTATCTCGGCGGCAAGATCGACCTGATCGTGCAGCGCTTTGTCGATGCCTGGATGAGCTTTCCCGACCTCATCATCCTGCTGGTGGTCGTCTCCGTGCTCGGCCCCGGCGTGCCGCAGATCATCTTCACGCTCGGCTGCCTGCTCGGCATCGCCGGCTCCCGCATCATCCGCTCCGCCGTCGTCTCCGTGCGCGAGAACATGTATGTGCACGCGGCCCAGTCGATCGGCGCTTCCACCGGCCGCATCCTGCTGCGCCACATCCTGCCCAACATCATGCCGCCGATCATCGTGCTGTTCACGACCCGCGTCGGCACCGTGATCCTCGCTGAGTCGAGCCTGTCGTTCCTCGGCCTCGGCGTGCCGCCCCCCACCCCGACCTGGGGTGGCATGCTGTCAGGCTCGGGCCGCACCTTCATGTTCCAGGGACCGTGGCTGGCGCTGGCGCCCGGCCTGTGCCTGACCGTCGTCGTCTACGCCACCAACGTGTTTGGAGACGCGCTGCGCGATCTGCTCGATCCGCGCATGCGCGGCTCACGATAATTCAACCGGTCCAACGGGAGGGAAGCCATGAGAAAGTTCAGGACTGCGCTGCTCGCGGCAGCGTCGATTGCGGCGACACTCGCCTGCGCAAGTCCCGGCTCGGCGCAGTCGGA
>DASWVJ010000023.1:0-4134 GCA_036406295.1 Bradyrhizobium sp. | reverse complement strand
GAGTGCGAGGCTTGCGGCGCGCCTGACGGGAAGACTCGGCTGCACGAGGACGGCCTCCGTTCCGTCCCCACTCATGCGTTTGAACGCTGCGTCCAGTTGGGCGTCGCTTTCGATCATGATCCTGCTGCAGGCGAACCGCTGCTGCCCCGCTGCAAACTCCACCTGCGTCAGGAAAGTATCGGTGTAACTATCCTTCGCGTTCCCAAGCACCGACAGCCGCCTGGCATTCGGCAACAGTTCCCGCACAAGTTCGACGTTCTTGGCCGTCAACTGCGACGTCGCCCCGGCCAACCCTGTTGTATTGCCGCCCGGACGGGCGAGAGAAGCAACGAGGCCCGTTGCAACAGGATCGCCTGCGCCGCCCATCACGATTGGAATCTGATCAGTCGCCTTCTGCACGGCTCGCACTGCGGGCGTGAGCCATGCAACGATGACATCCGGCTTCAGGGCCGCCAGTTCCTGCGCGACGAGAGGAAGCGAGTCATCGGTACTGGCACCTGATCGGAATTCGACGCGGAGATTGCTGCCCGGCGTATATCCGAGGCGCCCCATCTCGCCTTGGAGCATGTCGAGATAAGAGGCGTTGTCTCGATTACCGACCAACACGGCGACGAAAAAGGGACGCTGCTGCGCCGACGCTGGGCATGGCAGCCATGCCGCTGCCGAAGCGCCGAACATCGCAATGAACTCGCGTCGTCTCATGGGCAACTTCGAAAACAATGACCGGCCGTCAATATATTTCGCGCTCGACGACATCCTTATCACAGCCAATCGTGGCGCGGAATTCCACGTCCTCCGCATTCGGCTGCGTCAAATTCGTGCAACGGCGGCAGTGGACTATTGGCCGCTCAGCAGACTGATCACAAAGCGCCCGCCGACGATGAAAAGATAGCATGCGAAGGCGACTTCCAGTTTCCGCTTCGACAGTGCGTGCGCGGCGCGCACGCCAAGCGGCGCGGTCAGAAGCGTGGTCGGCATCACCACCAAGGCGCCGATTAGCGAGACGTAACCGAGCGAGAACGGCGGCTGCAGCGCGACGACATCGGGAAAACGCGCGGCTGCCGGCCAGCCGGCATAGACATAGCCGAGCGCGCCGGGGATCGAGATCAGCACCGCGAGCGCTGAGGAGGTGGCGACCGCCTGATGGATCGGCCGGCCGTAGAAGGTCATCAAGAGATTGGCGAACAGGCCGCCGCCGACTCCCATCAGGGTCGATAGCAGGCCGATGCAGAAGCCATAGACGCGCATCAGGGGGCCGGTCGGCACCTCATCGCCGAATTTCCAGTTGTCGCGCGCCAGGAACAGGCGCGCGGCGGCCGACCAAGCGACGCAGACGAACACGATCTTGAACAGTTTCTCGGGCGCAAAGCGCGCAGTGACGGAACCGGCGACAACACCGAGCACCACCACCACCCACCACAGCTTCAGGATTTTCGTATCCACGGCGCCGCGCCTGTAATGGGCGCGGAACGAAGAGATCGAGGTCGGGATGATGATGGCGAGCGAAGTACCGATACAGAGCGGCATGCGGACTTCCAGGGGAACGCCGGCCAGCCGAAAGCATTCGTAGAATACCGGCACCAGCACCGCGCCGCCGCCGATGCCGAAAATTCCGGCAAGGAAGCCGGAGACCGCGCCGACAAAAACCAGCAGCAGCGCCAGCTCGACAAGCTCGACGGAATTGAGTCCGGCGATGGCCATTTGCGGTTTTCCTCGACGCGAACGCTGCCATCGCAAACGTTCATGAATCGTGCTTCAGGTATACCAGCCTTCAGACGCGCGCCGACCGCTGTCAACGCCCGTAAATGCAAGGCTCATACGTAGGTATGAATAACGGTTCGCAATTGATTGTTTTCTTGATTGCGCTGTCTGTTTCGACTCCGTAAATAGAATTTGTCTACCTACGCGCTCGCGTTGGGCCGCTAGCGGTCCGCGCCAACTTTCAAAGCCGCCATGACTGCCAGGATTGAACGACCGCTCTCGCCGCATTTGCAAGTCTATCGCTGGACCCTGACGATGGCGCTTTCCGTCGTCCATCGCGTGACCGGCGCGGCGCTATATTTCGGTACGCTGCTGCTGGCCTGGTGGCTGATCGCGGCGGCTTCCGGCCCCGGTGCCTACGCCAATGTGCAGGCCTTCACCTCCAGCGTAATCGGTAAGCTGATCCTGTTCGGCTACACATGGGCGCTGCTGCATCACCTCGTCAGCGGTCTGCGGTATTTGGCCTGGGACCTCGGCTACGGCTTCAAGGCCAATGAGCGCGAGGCGCTGGCCTGGGGCTCGGCGATAGCCGGCATTTCGCTGACCGTGCTGGTCTGGATCATCGCTTACGCGATTGGAGGCGGCCGATGAGCGCCCCCTCCTCGATGCGTACCCCGCTCGCCCGTGTCCGCCGCCTCGGCTCCGGGCATTCAGGCACCGGGGATTTCTGGCGCCAGCGCCTGACGGCGGTTGCGATGGCGCTCCTAATCGTGCCCGTCGTCGTGATCGTGCTGATGCTGCTCGGCCGCAACCACGCCGGTGCGGCGCAGATCCTCGGCCAGCTGCCGATTGCGATCATCCTGCTGCTCTTCATCGTCGCCAGCACATGGCACATGAAGATCGGCATGCAGATCATCATCGAGGACTATGTTCACGGCGAAAAGACCAAGCTCGCCCTCGTGATAGCGAACAATTTCTTCTGCATCGCGGTGGCGCTGGCATCGATCTACGCCATCCTGAAGCTTTCTTCCGGAGTTTAGCCCATGGCTAATGAGGGCAACGGAAAGGCCGCAAACGGCGGCGCGCCGGCCACTAACGGCAAGGCCTATCCGATCGAAGACCATACCTACGACGTCATCGTGGTCGGCGCCGGCGGCGCCGGCCTGCGCGCCGTGGTCGGCTGCAGCGAAGCGGGACTGCGCACCGCCTGCATCACTAAGGTGTTTCCGACCCGCTCGCACACCGTGGCGGCGCAGGGCGGCATCTCCGCTGCGCTCGGCAACATGCATGCCGACGACTGGCGCTGGCACATGTACGACACCGTCAAGGGCTCGGACTGGCTCGGCGACCAGGACGCCATCGAATACTTGGTGCGCAACGCGCCCGAAGCCGTCTACGAGCTTGAGCACTGGGGCGTGCCGTTCTCGCGCACCGAGGACGGCAAGATCTATCAGCGGCCGTTCGGCGGCATGACGGTCGACTACGGCAAGGGCCAGGCGCAGCGCACCTGCGCCGCCGCCGACCGCACCGGCCACGCCATGCTGCACACGATGTACGGCCAGTCGCTGCGTCACGCGGCGGAGTTCTTCATCGAATTCTTCGCCATCGATTTGATCATGGATGACCAGGGCGCCTGCCGCGGCGTGGTCGCACTGAAACTGGACGACGGCACGCTGCATCGCTTCCGCGCCCAGACCACGATCCTGGCCACCGGCGGCTATGGCCGCGCCTATGCGTCCTGCACGTCAGCACACACCTGCACCGGCGACGGCGGCGGCATGGTGCTGCGCGCCGGCCTGCCGTTGCAGGATATGGAGTTCGTTCAGTTCCACCCGACCGGCATTTACGGCTCGGGCTGTCTGGTCACTGAAGGCGCGCGCGGCGAAGGCGGCTATCTGGTCAATTCCGAGGGCGAGCGCTTCATGGAGCGCTATGCGCCCTCCGCCAAGGACCTCGCCTCGCGCGACGTCGTTTCACGCGCGATGACCATCGAAATCCGCGAAGGCCGCGGCGTCGGCAAGAAGAAGGATCACATCTTCCTTCATCTCGACCATCTCGATCCGAAGATTCTGCACGAGCGCCTGCCGGGCATTTCTGAATCCGCGCGCATTTTCGCCGGTGTCGATGTGACCCGCGAGCCGATCCCGATGATTCCGACCGTGCACTACAACATGGGCGGCATCCCGACGAATTATCACGGCGAAGTCGTCACCAAGAAGGACGGCGACGACAACGCGGTTGTGCCGGGCCTGATGGCGGTGGGCGAAGCGGCCTGCGTCTCGGTGCATGGCGCGAACCGTCTGGGTTCGAACTCGCTGATCGACCTCGTGGTGTTCGGCCGGGCCGCGGGCCTGCGCTGCGCCGAGATGGTCTCGCCCGGCGAGAAGCAGCCCGAGCTCAGGGCCTCGGACGGCGAGCTCGCGCTCGATCGGC
>DASWVJ010000022.1:0-10485 GCA_036406295.1 Bradyrhizobium sp. | reverse complement strand
GCGGCCAACCAGTTGATCGCCTCAGCCGCCCTCGCCGAGAGCGACGCGGTCGATCTCTACCGCTTCACCAGCGTGATCATGCGCGAGGTGGACGAAGCGGGCCGGCGCCGCATCGTCGAGATGATGTGGGAGATGGTGTTTGCCGACGGCAAGGTCACCGAGTTCGAGGACAATGTGCTGTGGCGCGCGGCCGATCTGCTGGCCATTTCCGGCCGGGATCGGATCGATCTCAAGCACGCCGTGCAGGAGCGCCAGGCGGCGCGTATCGCTAATGGCAAGGATAATGCCGGCGCGGCCGTCTGATGCGTTCAAGGCCTGCCTGCGTCGCCGAACCCATACATGACGAAAATTTAAGGTCGCCGCGCTTGCCCTACTGTGCGGCAAATCACTGTGGCAAAACGAGTTCCGCCGTTGCATGGCGTGGGCTGGTATTCCTCGGGCTGGGTTGCTCGCACCACAAGCCTATGGTCTTGTCCCGCCCGCGACCGCAATGACGTGGCCACCGCAATGACGTGGCAATTGATTTAAGAGATTTGAATCGTGACAGAGCGTGTGACGCTGATTACTGGGGCCTCGGCGGGCATAGGCATGGAGCTTGCGCGGATATTTGCCGCGAAAGGTCATCGCGTGGCGCTGACTGCGCGGCGCGCCGATCGCCTCAACCAGCTTGCCGGTGAAATCGCCGCGGCCGGCGGTGCGCAGCCGATCGTCATCCCCTGCGACCTCGAGCGGGCGGATGCCTGCGACGCGATCGAGGCCGCATTGACTGCGGCCGGCGTCGAACTCGAATATCTCGTCAACAACGCTGGCTTCGGTGTTTTCGGCCGCGCCTTCAAGCGCGACCGCAACGACCAGCTTGGCATCATCGCGGTCAACATCCGCGCGCTGACCGACCTGACACTGCGCTTCGCCAATCAGCTCATCCGTAACCGCGGTGGCATTCTCAACATCGGTTCGGTCGCGGGCTTTTTGCCGGGGCCGGGCATGGCGGTCTACTATGCCTCCAAGGCCTATGTGCTCTCCTTCAGCGAAGCGATGCGCCGTGAGCTCGCGCCGCAGGGCGTGCGCGTCACCGTGGTTTGTCCCGGCCCTGTCCTGACCGAATTTCAGGACCGGGCGGGGTTCGCGCCCGGCTTTGATTCCGCGATTTTGAATGTCCCGGCCGCCGAGGTTGCCCGGCAAGGCTATGAAGGCCTGATGGCCAACAAACGGGCAGTGCTGCCCGGATTGTTCATCAAGCTGGTGCCCTTCCTGCTGCGGTTCTTCCCGCGGTCATTCATCCTGGCCGCGATTGGCGGATTCCAGCTGCGAAACCGTTGAAACCAGGCGCAACCCGGCCGCAACGATCACTGGCCCGTGATTTGCTTGGCTTTTTTCCTGATGTGACCGAACTCACCGCAAATTAACGACCACTTAGGTACGATTTGACCTGAGCGCTGTCAGAAGCAAGGACCATGTCTTTTCGGCGGGCCACCAGATGCGGGAACGTCCTGCCCTTTCCGGGCCGGGGGACGCGTGCCGCCGGGCTGGACACCAACACCCTGCTTCCGGTTCTGATCGTCCTGCACCAGGAGACCTCCACGCCCGGCCGTGTCGGCAATGCGCTACGCGCGCTCGGCCACTCTCTCGACATCCGCCGCCCGCGTTTCGGCGATGCGCTGCCGGAGACGCTGGATCAGCATGCCGGCGCCGTGTTCTTCGGCGGGCCGATGAGCGCGAACGATTGCGACGGCTATATCCGCCGCGAGATCGACTGGATCGAAATTCCCCTGCGCGAGCAGCGGCCGTTCCTCGGTATCTGCCTCGGTGCGCAGATGCTCGCCGTGCAGCTTGGCGCAAAAGTCGCGCCGCATCCGCAAGGCGTCACCCAGATCGGCTATTATCCGATCCGCCCCACCGCGGAGGGCGAGGCCGTGTGCCCGAACTGGCCCGAGCAGGTCTATCACTGGCATCGCGAAGGTTTTGAGCTGCCTTGCGGCGCCGAGCTGCTTGCGCAAGGCAACGATTTTCCGGTGCAGGCCTTTCAGAGCGGGCACGCCTTCGGCTTCCAGTTTCATCCCGACGTGACCTGGGCGATGATGCATTGCTGGACCACGCGCGGCTACGACAACATGGATTCGCCCGGCGCGCGGGCGCGGCACCAGCATTTTGCCGATCGCGCGGTGTATGATTTCGCCGAGCGCGCCTGGCTCAGGCAGTTCATCGACGGCTGGCTTGCGCGCAAGCCGCAGCTGATCCTGTCGCAGGCCGCGGAATAATCCGCGGCGCAAAATATCCAGCGCGGCGGCCTGTCGCCGAAGCTCGCGGCGCGAAGGCGGAAGCGGCTTGCAAGCTCCGCAGGTATGCTAGTGTCGCCGCAAAAGAAGACGGGAGGCGGCATGACGCGCGAGGAGTTCGCAAGGCTGCTCAGCGATTTCACGCATTCGGCGGAAAGCGGCGACGGCGCGCGCTTCGCGCGGCACTTCTGTGAAGACGGCATCTATTACGATTACATCTACGGTCCGCACACAGGCCGCGCCGACATCGCGCACATGATGCAGAACCTGTTTCACCGTGATGCGTCAGACTATCGCTGGGAGATGTTCGATCCGGTCTTCGACGGCAGCATGGGCTATGCCTGGTCGCTGTCGAGCTTCACCTCCATCATCCCGCAGTTCAAGGGCCGGCGCGTGGTGATCGACGGCATGAGCCGTTTCATCGTGCGTGACGGGCTGATTGCGGAGTACCGCGAATCCGTCAATGGCGGTGTCGCGATGTCGCAGCTCGGCGTCGAGCCGGAGCGGATGGCGAAGGTTTTCAGGCGGTGGACTGGTTGGCTCATCGAGCGGCCGGAAACGCAGGACTATCTGGCGCGGCCGAAGGGCTCGCGCGCGAAAACCAAATCCTGACATCAACGATAACACGCTGCGGACGAAGCGCGGCGAGCAGGAGACGACATGAGCTATCAGCACATTCTCTATGAAGCCAAGAACAAGATCGCGACTATCACGCTGAACCGGCCCGACCGCATGAATGCGTGGACGCCGATCATGGAGCGCGATGTGCGCCACGCGATGGAGACCGCGGCCGCCGATGACGACGTGCGGGTGATCGTGCTGACCGGGGCGGGCCGCGCCTTCTGCGCCGGCGCGGACATGGACGCGCTGAAGGGCCTCGATCCCGACGATATCAGGCGCGCCGAGACCATCCCGCCCTTCGACATGAACCGCCGGCCGGACTGGCAGGCGCGCTATGCCTACTATCCGTCGATCGGCAAGCCCATCATCGGCATGCTCAATGGCGCCACCGCCGGCATTGGCCTGGTGCACGCGCTCTATTGTGATCTGCGCTTTGCTGCCGACAACACGGTGTTCACGACGGCGTTTTCGCGCCGCGGCCTGATCGCCGAGCATGGCATCAGCTGGATGCTGCCGCGCATCGTCGGCCATGCCAATGCCCTCGACCTATTGATGTCGGCACGCCGCGTCTATAGCGACGAGGCGTTGCGCATTGGCCTGGTCAACCGGCTCTATCCGCCGGATCAGCTGGCCGAGCAGACCTATGCCTACGCGCGCGATCTCGCTGACTTCGTCTCGCCCAGCGCCATCGCCGTGATCAAGCGCCAGCTCTATGACGTGCCGTTCCAGACACTGGCGGAAGCGACCATCGACGCCAACAGGGAGATGGTGATCTCGCTAAGGGGCAGCGATTTCCGCGAGGGCGTGGCGAGCTTCATGGAGAAGCGGCCGCCGCGGTTTACAGGAAGATAGAGGAGGTAGCGGCGGGGATGACGGCTTGCCGAGGCCCGCCTATGCCCTGCGGGCTCCGCCTTTCAGAGGCGTTTTTTTGCGAAAGCGCGGCCGGATGCTGTCTTCAGGTATTTCTCGAAAGCGATGGCTTGCTGCTCGTTGCTGAAGGCGACGTACGTCTTGAGCCGCCATGGCCCATATTTCGAAGTATGAGGGACTTCGCCGGCGTTGTGCTTGGCTAGTCGGGCACGCAGGTCATCTGTGATGCCGACATAGAAATGTTGGGAATCAAGACTTTCGAGGATGTAGACGTATTTCATGATGCTTCCCCCTCAGGGGAAGGATACATCGAAACGACCAGAGACGATTGTGAAGGGGTTGCCGAGGCCCGGCTTCGCCCTTCGGGCTACGCCGCGGCAGCCTTCGCTACGATCGGGCTTGCCGAGCCGAAGCTGGCGAAGCCAGCGAAGGCTGGTGGAGCCAGGCGGGATCGAACCGCCGACCTCGTCATTGCGAACGACGCGCTCTCCCAGCTGAGCTATGGCCCCGTCGCGACCGTCCCGAAAGCCGGCCGACAATCGGCGCCATTTACCTTCTGCCGATATGCCAAGTCAAGAACGGTAAATCCGCAGCTTTCTGGATTATTTTGCCGGGAACTTCCCTTGTTTGCGGGCGCCTGAACCGATATTTAGCAGGCATCCCACCTCGTGAGCCCCTCCTGCCATGCGCGCCGTTCTCGACATCGTCCTGATCGTCCTCGACCTCTATGTCTGGCTCCTGATCGCCTCGGCCATCCTGTCCTGGCTGATCGCCTTCAACGTTGTGAATACCCGCAACCAGTTCGTCGCGGCGGTCTCCGAGTTCCTGTATCGGATTACCGAGCCGGTGCTGCGGCCAATCCGCAATTTCATCCCGGCGCTCGGCGGGCTCGATATCTCCCCGATCATCGTGATCTTGATCATCATGTTCATCCAGCGGGTGATCTCCTACTACATCTATCCCAACGTGATCTGAGCGGGGCGTTGGCTGACCTGTCCGCTGTCCCCTGGCGCTATTCCAGCGATGGCATCAGCATTGCCTTGCGCGTGACCCCGCGCGGCGGCCGTGACGACATCGACGGAATCGAGGCGCTCAGCGACGGCCGACCGGTGCTGAAGGTACGGGTTCGCGCCATTGCCGATGGCGGCGAGGCCAACAAGGCGGTGACGGATTTGCTGGCCAAAGCGCTGCGCGTGCCCAAGGCCAGCGTGAAGATCTTGTCCGGGGCGACCTCGCGCCTCAAGCAGGTTGCGGTCGCCGGCGACCCCAAGTCGCTCGGCGAGGCCTTGCGTGTGTTGATAGCCAAAAATTCTGAGCAGAAGGATTGAGATGACGGCCCGCATTATCGATGGAAAAGTCATTGCGTCAGATCTTCGTACCCGCGTCGCCGCGGAAGTCGCACGGGTGAAGCGCGAGCACGCGCTCACCCCGGGACTGGCGGTCGTGCTGGTCGGCAACGATCCCGCCAGCGAAGTCTACGTCCGCAGCAAGCATATGCAGACGCAAGGAGCCGGCATGGCCTCCTTCGAGCACAAGCTGCCGGCCGACGTGCCGCAGGCCGATCTCCTGGCGCTGATTGCGAAACTCAACCGCGATCCCGCCGTGCACGGCATCCTAGTGCAGCTTCCGCTGCCGAAGCATCTGCACACTGAAACCGTCATCAACGCCATCGATCCTGCCAAGGACGTCGACGGCCTGCATCCGGCCAATGCCGGGCGGCTTGCCGGCGGCTTTGCCGCGCTGTCGCCCTGCACGCCGCTCGGCTGCATCATCCTGACCAAGAGCGTGCATCCCTCGCTCGAGGGCATGAACGCGATTGTGATCGGCCGCTCCAATCTGGTAGGCCGGCCCCTGGTGCAATTGCTGCTGAACGAGAACGCCACGGTGACGATCGCGCATTCGCGCACGCGCGATCTGCCAAAGCTCTGCGCGCAGGCCGATCTGGTCTATGCCGCCGTGGGCAAGCAGGAGATGGTGCGCGGCAACTGGATCAAGCCAGGTGCGACCGTGATCGACGTCGGCATCAACCGCGTCCCGACGGCCGAAGGCAAGACGAAGTTGGTCGGTGACGTCGCTTACCAGGAAGCTTTGGACGTTGCGGGCGCGATCACGCCGGTGCCCGGCGGCGTCGGCCAGATGACGGTGGCGTGCCTGTTGGTGAATACGCTGCGCGCGGCCTGCGCGATCCACAAGCTGCCCGCGCCGGGGGTGTGAGGCACTGTCATTCCGGCATGGTCCGAAGGGCCAGACCTCAGATGCGCAATTGCGCATCGGGGAATCTCGAGATTCCGGGTTCGCGCTTCGCGCGCCCCGGAATGACTCGCGGAGTAACTAGCCCGCCGCGTTCTCCATCAGCCGCCGGTAGAAGCGGATCATGTCGGCATAGCCCTCGATCGACAGCCGCTCATTGGTGCCGTGGAAGCGCTTCAGATCCTCGCCATTGGCACGCACCGGCGAGAAGCGGAAAATCTTGTTGGCGACGCCGACATAGTGCCGCGAATCCGTCGCGGCGACCATCAGGCCGGGCGCAACGATCACGTCCGGAAAGATCTCGCGGATGGTGCGGTTGAGCATCTGATAGGACGGGCTTGCGGTGCCCGTCACCGGCGGCGGATCGGTATTGCCCGGGAACGGCTTGATGGCGATGCGATCGTTCTTGATCGTGTCGCCGACATGCTCGATGACGCTCGCCTGGCTGTCGCCGGGGATCAGACGGAAATTGACGGTCGCCTCGGCGTTGCCTGGCAGCACATTGTCCTTGTCGCCGGCATTGAAGATCGTGAGCGCGGTGGTGGTACGCACGGTCGCTTCCGTTGGTCCGCTCTTGGCGAACTCGCGGAGCAACAGCGGCTTGAACAGCCAGAGATTCGACAGCGCCACGCGGCTGATGCCGCTCATTTCAGGGGCCAGCGTGTCGAACATTTCCGCGACCGTGCCGCGGATCTGCAGCGGCAAACGATGATCCTCCAGCCGCGCCAGGGCGGCCGCCATCATGCCGATCGCGGTATCGCGTGGTGGCATCGAGGAATGGCCGGGCGTCGCCGACGCATGCAACACCAACGTCGCATAGCCTTTCTCGGCGAGGCCGATCAGCGCAGCCTGTTTGTCGAGGCCCTTGATCAGGCCGTCGGTGATCAGGAGACCCTCGTCGATCACGAAATCCAGCTTCACTCCGCGCGAGGCGAACAGCGCCGCAATGCTCTTGGCGCCCCTTGTGCCGGCGGTCTCCTCGTCATGACCGAAGGCGAAATAGATGGTGCGCTTGGGCTTGAAGCCGGCCTTCACCAGGATCTCGGCGGCTTCCAGCATGGAATAGAGATTGCCCTTGTCGTCCCAGGAGCCGCGGCCCCAGATGAATCCGTCTGATATGACGCCGTCATAGGGCGGATGCTGCCAGTCCTTGTCGGTGCCGCGCGCAACCGGCACGACGTCCTGATGTGCGAGCAGCGCGATCGGCGGCGCCTTCGCATCCGACCCTTCCCAGGTGTAGAGCAGGCTGTAGTCGGCGACGACCTCGCGCTTCGCCGCGGCATGAAACGCCGGAAAGCTCTTTTCGATATGCGCCTGCATGCCCCGCAGCGCGTCGGCATGCTGCTCGGGCTTATCGTAAGCCGAGATGGTGCGGAAACGGATCGCTTCCGCCAGCCGCGCGGCGGCGCCTTGTGCATCCACCTGCGCCTTCGGCAAGGCGGCGACCTGAAGCTGCCGCGAGCCGTGGCGGAAGACGTTGAATGCCAGCACGGCCGCGAGGACGAGGATCGCGGCGATCAGCACGAGGAAGATGTTGCGGATGATCCTGGTCAGACGTCGCATGCTCGCTCCCCCCATGGCGAAGAGCGCGTCTTCGCGCGTCTCGAACCACGAACCATGAGGCCACCGGTCTCCCCGTCCGGCGCCTCATCCTTCGAGACGCCCGCACGAGCGGGCTGTTCAGGATGAGGAACGGACACCTGCGCCTACTTCTTCCTTGCCCGCTCGATGCCTTCCGCGATCAGCTGCTGCGCTTCCGCGGCATCGCCCCACTTCAGCACCTTCACCCATTTGCCTTTCTCGAGATCCTTGTAGTGCTCGAAAAAGTGCTGGATCTGCTGCAGCGTGATCTCCGGCAGGTCGCTGTAATTCCTGATCCTGTCGTAGCGCTGGGTGAGTCTTGACGAGGGGACCGCGATGATCTTCTCGTCGCCGCCGGCTTCATCCTCCATCAGGAGCACGCCGACCGGCCGCACGCTCATGACCGCGCCCGGCACGATGGCGCGGGTGTTGACGATCAGGACGTCACAGGGATCGCCGTCGCCGGAGAGCGTATGCGGGATGAAGCCGTAATTGCCGGGATAGCGCATCGGCGTGTACAGGAAGCGGTCGACCACCAGCGTGCCGGCTTCCTTGTCCATCTCGTATTTGATCGGCTCGCCGCCAACCGGCACCTCAATGATCACATTGACCTCGTGCGGCGGATTCTTTCCGATCGAAATGGCGTCGATGCGCATGAAGGGCTCCGCTTCGGCTTGAGGGACGCGCCGGCAATCAGGCTCGAACCAGCGCCGGTTTAGACTGGTAGCGGAAGCGGGAAAAGCCTGAATCAGGACCTTAATTCGTCCAGGCGAAGGCGACCTTGTCGAGCGACTTCGGCCCGAACTTTTCGGAGGAGCGCGCCACCATGCGGCCGCCCAGCGCGCGATAGAATTCGGTCGCGGGCTCGTTGTCGGAGAGCGCCCAGATCACCATGCTCTTCAGCCCGCTCTGCACGAGGTCGCGCCGTGCGGCGTTGAACAGGCGGCGGCCAAAGCCGAGGCCCTGGAATTCCGGCCGCAGATAGAGCTCGTAGATCTCACCGTCGAAGTGCAGGGTGCGGGCGCGGTTGCGGCCGTAATTGGCGTAACCGGCAACCTTGTCGCCGAACACCAGCACGCTGACGCGGCTGCCCTTGCGGATTGCGCTGTCCCACCAGTGCGGGCCGCGGCGGTTGATCAGCTTCTCCAGCTCCGCGCCGGGGATGATGCCCTGATAGGCCGAACGCCACGCTTCGTCATGCGTGGAGGCCACCGCGGTAGCATCCGCAGCCTTGGCCGGTCGAACCTCGATCAGGGTTGTGCTCATGCCCTGATCAAAGCAAGTCGCCGCTCCGGCTTCAAGGTCTATCCTTAATTATCGGTTAACCTGTGGACTTTTTGCATCAGTCTTTGGTTAACTTTGTGCCGAAAGAGGACAGATCGCTGACCTGACCGCCTTTTTGCTGATGCGTCAGCGATCAAGGCGCCACTTCCATTCGCGCATGCGGAAACGGGCGGTGGAAAATCCGCGCAAACTGATTCGCTGTCGGTATTCTGCCGGCGGCTTTCTCGCCCTTTTCCGGCAGCGTCATGCCCGCGCTCATATTGTTGTTTTTTCTGATCGCGCTTGCGGTGACCGCGCCGCATGCGGCGTCGGCGCAAGGGCCGTTCGGCGCTGTCGGCGGCGAGGGCGAGCCGAATCGCATGCAGCAATGGCTGGTCCCGACGCCGCTGCCGGACGTTCGGTCGCACGCGGTGCTGTTTCGCCCGCCGGGCGAGGGACCGTTTCAACTCGCCGTGATCGCGCATGCGACAACGCAGAATGCGCTGCGCCGGGCGCAAATGCCGCAGCCGGAATATCGCGCGCTCGCGACCTTTTTGGTTGCGCGCGGCTTTGCCGTGTTGGTGCCGGAACGGCCGGGCCATGGCTCAACCGGCGGCAAATATCTGGAGGACCAGGGCGGCTGCGACGAGGCGGATTACGCCCGCGCCGGGCGCGCCACCGCGGACGAGATCGCGACCGCGATGAACTTCATGCGGCGGCAGTCCTTCATCAGGCCAAGCGGCGCGATCATCGTCGGCCATTCCGCCGGCGGATGGGGCGCGCTCGCGCTGGCCGGCCGAACTGATGTCTCAGCCATCATCCTCTTGGCCGCCGGGCGCGGCGGGCGGGCCAATGACGTTCCGAACCAGATCTGCGCGCCGCATGCGCTGAAGGCGGCGGCCGCCGAGTTCGGCAAGGGCGCGAAGGTGCAGGTCACCTGGTTCGCCGCCGCCAATGACAGCTATTTTGCGCCGGCCTTTTCCAAGCAGTTGGCCGATGCCTTCCGCAACGCCGGCGGCAAGGTGAATTTCGTTGCGCTTCCGGCCCACGGCGGCGAAGGGCACTGGTTGCCGGAAGCCGAAAGCGGTGTGAAGCTCGCGGCCCCCGAACTCGATCACGCGCTGAACGCGGTCCGCGCGCGTGCCGCGGTGAAACGCTGATGCTCTATCTCGCCATCGAATATCTGCATGTGCTCGGCGCCATCGTGATCCTCGGCACCGGAACGGGCATCGCCTTCTTCATGCTGATGGCGCATCGCAGCGGCGATCCGGCCTTCATCGCCAGGACGGCGGATGTTGTCGTCACCGCCGACTTCATCTTCACGCTCTCCGCCGTGTGGCTGCAGCCCGTCACGGGCGGCCTCCTGATGTGGTTGTCGTCGACCTCGATCACCGAAGGCTGGCTAATGACCGCGCTCGTGCTCTACGCGATTGCCGGCGCATCCTGGATACCCGTCGTGATCATGCAGATCGAGATGCGCGACCTCGCGCAGGCGGCGGTTGCGAAGGGCGCACCGCTGCCCCCGCGCTATTTCACCCTGTTCCGCCGCTGGTTCCTGTTCGGCATTCCCGGCTTCGGCGCGGTCATGGCGATCCTCTGGCTGATGATCGCAAAGCCGTTTTAG
>DASWVJ010000021.1:0-2937 GCA_036406295.1 Bradyrhizobium sp. | reverse complement strand
GAGCGTGGTACGCAGCACGCCCTTGTCGAGGAGATCGGCCACATCATTGAGCAGACGATGCTGCGCGACCATGTCCGGTGTCTGGAACGAGGACCGCGTGAACATCGATTCCCAGTGCACCGAGATCGCCTTTCCCTTGAACACACTCATGGTGAACTCCGGGGGATCGTCGATCAGGCCGAATTTTCCCTGCGGGGCCATGAATTCGGCGATCGCCTTGTAGTGCTGGTCGGTGAAGGTGAGGCTCGCCACCAAAGCCACCGGCGGCAGCCTCAAGGCCTCGATCTGCTCCTTCATCGGCTTGCCGTGGTCGATCACCGCATGCGCGCCGAGGTCGAGGCACCACTTCTTCGACTCCGGCCGTGTCGCGGTGGCGACCACCGTCAGTCCCGTCAGCCGTCGCGCCAGCTGGATCAGGATCGAGCCGACGCCGCCGGCGCCGCCGGTGATGAGCAACGTCCGCGGATCGAGGCTCTTGCCCGGCACGGCGC
This sequence comes from Bradyrhizobium sp., assembly GCA_036406295.1. Classification (GTDB taxonomy): domain Bacteria; phylum Pseudomonadota; class Alphaproteobacteria; order Rhizobiales; family Xanthobacteraceae; genus Bradyrhizobium. The sequence goes on along the minus strand of DASWVJ010000021.1, from coordinate 2,446 downwards.
CGAGCCGGTCGAACAGCAGCTCCCATGCGGTGATGGAGGTGAGGGGGAGTGCGGCCGCCTGCGTAAACGACAGCGATGTCGGCTTCTTGCCGACGATGCGCTCGTCCACCAGGTGGAATTCCGAATTGGTGCCCTGGCGCAGGATCGAGCCCGCATAAAACACCTCGTCGCCGGGCTTGAACAGCGACACATCCGGCCCGACCGCGTCGACGACACCGGCCGCGTCAAATCCCAGAATCTTGTACTCGCCCGCCGGCGGTGCGGCGCGCTTGCGCACCTTGTAGTCGACGGGGTTGGCGGAAATCGCCTTCACCGCGACCCTGATATCGCGCCCCTTCGGGTCCTGCCTGGCGGCTTCGAAATCGATCAGCGAGTTCGCGTCCTCGATGGGCAGCGATTTTTGGTATCCGACGGCCTTCATGCGTCCCTCCTGCTCAAGTGCCGCCATAACTGTCGGCCTAGCGCCATCTTTGCAAGTACTGTAAATTCAGGGAACTAGTCCCTATTTGGATACTATTGGGGAATCACGCATGAAACGGCGGAATTTTGCGCACCGGCCGGGCTGCGCGGTCGAGGCGACGCTCGACCTGATCGACGGCAAATGGAAGGGCGTGATCCTCTATCACCTGCAAAGCGGCACCCGGCGCTTCGGTGAGCTGCGCCGGCTGATGCCGGGCATTACCCAGCGCATGCTGACCAAGCAGCTGCGCGCACTTGAAGACGACCGGCTGATCGTCCGCACCGTCTATGCCGAGGTGCCACCGCGGGTCGAATACCGCCTCTCCGAGATCGGCGAGAGCCTGCGGCCGGTGATCGATATCCTGAAGGCATGGGGCGAGAGCCATCGGGAACGGCTGTCCTGCGGGCCCGATCCCGTGGCCGTGCAACTGCCCGACCGCGCGGCGTGATCGCTCCTGTTTGACTTCTCCGGCCTGCGGCCTGCGACTATATCTGACCCAAGATTCACAAGGTTTTTGACGATGCTGAACCGTTTTGTTGCCGCCACGCTGATCTTGGCCGCGCTCTCCGCGCCGGCCTTCGCGCAGGATCGCCGCGCGCCGTCGTCGGCCGCCGAACTCAGGCTGTCCTACGCGCCGATCGTGCAGCGTGCGCAGCCGGCGGTGGTCAACGTCTACGCCGCGAAAACCGTGCAGAACCGCAACCCGCTGCTGGATGATCCGATCTTCCGCCGCTTCTTCGGCGTGCCCGGCAACAAGCAGCCGGAGCAGATGCAGCGCTCGCTTGGCTCCGGCGTGATGGTCGATCCGTCCGGCCTCGTCGTCACCAACAATCACGTCATCGAGGGCGCCGACCAGGTGAAGATCTCGCTTGCCGACAAGCGCGAGTTCGAGGCCGAGATCGTGCTCAAGGACAGCCGCACCGATCTTGCGGTGCTGCGGGTCAAGGACGGCAAGGAGAAATTCGCAACCCTCGACTTCGCCAATTCGGACGAACTCGTGGTCGGCGATATCGTGCTCGCGATCGGCAATCCCTTCGGCGTCGGCCAGACCGTGACCCACGGCATCATCTCGGCGCTGGCGCGCACGCAGGTCGGCATCACCGACTACCAGTTTTTCATCCAGACCGATGCCGCCATCAATCCCGGCAATTCCGGCGGCGCACTGGTCGACATGACCGGGCGCCTCGCCGGCATCAACACTGCGATCTTCTCGCGCTCCGGCGGTTCGCAGGGCATCGGCTTTGCCATCCCTGCCAACATGGTGCGTGTGGTGGTGGCCTCCGCCAAGAGCGGCGGCAAGGCGGTCAAGCGCCCGTGGCTTGGCGCGCGGCTGCAGGCGGTGACGCCCGAAATTGCGGAGACGCTGGGCCTGCGAACGCCGGTCGGCGCGCTGGTCGCCAATGTCGCGCCGGGCAGCCCGGCGGCGCGGGCAGGACTGAAACTGTCCGACCTCATCGTCGCCATCGACGGCCAGACCATCGAGGATCCCAACGCCTTCGACTATCGCTTTGCCACCCGTCCGCTCGGCGGTAGCGCGCAGATCGATGTGCAGCGTGGCGGCAAGACCGTCAGGATCGCCATTCCGCTCGAGGTTGCACCCGATACCAATCGTGACGAAATCACCATCGCGGCACGTTCGCCGTTCCAGGGTGCGCGCGTCGCCAACATCTCGCCGGCGGTGGCAGAAGAGCTGCGCCTCGACAGCAATACCGAAGGTGTCGTGGTCGTCGATCTCGAGGACGGCGCGCCCGCCGCGAGCGTCGGCTTCCAGAAGGGCGACATCATTCTTGCCGTGAACAACCAGAAGATCGCCAGGACCAGCGATCTCGACAAGGCGGCGAAGGCTTCCTCGCGGCTGTGGCGCATCGTCGTGGTGCGGGGCGGCCAGCAGATCAACGTCACGCTCGGCGGATGAACTCGAAACGACCTCAGCAATCCCAAAACCTCTTTGCTGCGGCAGGGATGGAGCAGGATGCGCCGCATCCG
>DASWVJ010000020.1:0-40584 GCA_036406295.1 Bradyrhizobium sp. | reverse complement strand
ACAGCGCGCTACTATGCCGCGATGCTCAGGGTCTATTTCGTCGCGGCAGGTCTGCTGATCGCAGCAAGCCTCGCCGCGATTGCGATTTTCCCGCCCTCGCGCCTGCTCGGATTCTCCGGAGTGGCACACTTCGATGCAGCCTTCGCGCTGATAGTTGCCGGGATGCTCGCGATGCTGCCGTCCAATCTCGTTGCCGCATTGTACCGGGCGCGGGGGCTCTACGGCCGCGGGGTCTGGATTCCCTGCGCGGCGCAGGCGGTCGCGCAGATCGGGCAAGTCGTGGCGATCGTGACGACAGGTGATCTCGCGATGATCGTGATCGCCTATGTCGCACCGCAGATCGTGCTTGCCGTCTATCTCATGGCCATCGACGCGCCTCGCTGCTTTCCGTTCCTGCGTTCGTCAGGCCGGCATGCCATGTGGTCCTGGCGATGGGTGGTCGGCCAGTATCGCCTGGCGTTTCCATTTGCGATCGCCAGCAGCACCGAAATCGCGCTTCAGAACCTGTCGGTTCTGCTGGTCAGCGCCCTTGTGCTCGACCGTGTCGCCGTCGCGCAATGGGGTGTCACGCGCGTGGTGGCGGGGTTATTGCGCGCTGTGTGCACGCAGCTGACGCAGCCGCTCGCCATCGAGCTCGGTCATGACTATGCCGTCGGCGACACGGCGCGGCTGAGGGCGCTCTACGCGCGTGGCTCCGTGCTGCTGACCTTATTGACAAGCGCGATGGTGTCCGGGCTGCTCGCGTTCTGGCCCGACTTCTTCGCATTGTGGACCAAGAATGCCATTCCCTATGACGCGCACCTGACCTTTACGCTGCTGGTCGGAACCGGGATCGCTGCACCGGCGATGCTGGCGCTTGGTTACTGCTTTTGCAGCAATCGCGGCGCGTTGCTGGCGCGCGTCAAGGCCGTGCAGCTCGCGCTGTTTCTGCTGCTGGCGCTCCTGCTCACACCGCAGTTCGGACCGGTGGGCATGGCGATCGCCATTGTCGCGAGCGACCTGCTGGTGCAGTTCGGATGGCTGGGCCTCACCGTCATGCGCCAGACGCTCGCCAACCCGCTTCGGCATATCCTCCTGCTGGCCCTGATCGTCGCGGTCGTGATGCCTGCCGGATGGCTGCTCGGCACGTTGATCCGTTCAGCCGTACCGGGGACAGGATTTGTGCATTTCGTGGCGGAATGCGCCCTGTGGCTCGTTGTGACGGGGCTTGCCGCGCTTGCCTTTCTGCGCGCCGGGATGCGCGCGCGGCTGGAAGCCATCATTCCAAATTAGCTAGCAATTCCGATGGCTTGACACGATGTGTGCCGTGCTCCAAAACCCGGCTGGACTGGGCGGGATTTTGGGCTTTGCCGGCCAGTCAGGCCTGGTTGACGATCGCCGGTTTCGGGCGCGCGAACCGGCGCCTCGCAATGTCGCCGGTTTCTCCTGAGCAGTTGGCATCATCATGTGTGGAATTGCCGGGATCGTTAATCTCCGCGGCCGGCCCGTCGAACAGACCGAAATCCGCAATCTCACGGATCAGGTTGCGCATCGCGGACCCGATGGCGCGGGCTACTGGTTCAGCGCGCAGGGCCATGTCGCGCTGGGCCATCGCCGCCTTGCCATCATCGATCCCGGTCCGGGCGGATACCAGCCGATGGCATCCGCCGACGGGCGCCATGTCATCGTCTACAATGGCGAGATCTACAATTTCCTCGAGCTCAGAGAGGAGCTCGAGGCCGCCGGCGAGAAATTCCATTCCGAGTCCGATACGGAAGTGATCCTGGCGGCATGGCGCAACTGGCGCGAGGGGATGCTCACGCGCTTCAACGGCATGTGGGCGCTCGCGATCTTCGACACGCAAAGCGGCGAGATGTTCCTTGCGCGCGACCGCTTCGGCATCAAGCCGCTGCTTTATGCGCTGACGCCGGAGCGGTTCGTCTTTGCTTCCGAGCATCGCGCGCTGGTGCGGAGCGGATTGATCCGGACCTCCATCGATGCCGACGTGGCGCGGCGGCTGATGCTGGATGCCTTCAGCGTCGAGGGCAGCGAACGGACGCTCAGCCGCGAGGTGCACCGCCTGCAGGCCGGTCATTTCATGTGGCTGCGCGACGGCAAGCGCACGATCGGGCGGTGGTGGTGCACGGTCGATCATTTGCCTGACATACCGAGCACGGAGGCCGAGCGCGTCGAGCGGTTCAGCGAACTGTTTCGCAGCGCCGTCGCGTTGCGGATGCGCAGCGACGTTCCGATCGGGACCTGTCTCTCCGGCGGCTTCGACTCGACCGCGGTGCTCTGCGAGATGGCCGAACATGCCCGCGGGGGCATGGGGCCGCGCGACAGCACAGCCTGGCGCCACGCTTTCGTGGCTGCGTTCGGGGAGGCCGCCAATGACGAGCGGCCGATGGCGGAAGAAGCTGCCAGATGGGCCAGCGTTGCGCCGACCATCTTGGAGATCGGCCGCGACGACGCGACCAGGGAAATCGACCGCATCCTCGATGATAATGACGATGTCTACATCTCGCTGCCGAGTGCGCCGTGGCTGCTCTACCGCGAGCTTGCCAGGCACAAGGTGCTGGTGTCGCTCGACGGTCACGGCGCCGACGAGTTGATGGGCGCCTATCGCCAGGAGGGGCAATCGCTCGGCTATTACCTGCGAAATTCGCTGGCCCGCCTGAGCTTGAGCTCGTCGGTGCTCGCGCGCTGGGTGGACGTTTCGCGGGCGATGATGATGAAGGGCAGGGGATGTTACTTCCTGCGCGGCGGCCTTGCGAAGATACCGCCGCAATTTGCCCTCACCGGCGAGAGCGATACGCTGCCGCCGGAATGGGATGCGCTCAACCGGCGCCTGTACCGGATGTTCCACGGCACGGTGCTGCCAACCATCCTGCGCAATTTCGACCGCACCTCGATGGCCCATGGCATCGAGGTGCGGATGCCTTTCATGGACTGGCGGCTGGTCACCTATACGATGGCGCTGCCGGGGACGAGCAAGTCGTCCGACACGCACACCAAGTGGGTCGCCCGCCGGGCCATGCAGGGCAGGATGCCGGAAGACATAAGGATGAGCCGCCGCAAGATCGGCTTCAACTCGCCGATGCCGGAATGGCTGAACGGGCCGCTTGCGGAATGGGCCCGTGCGCTGCTGAATCAGAAGGTGCCGGCCTTCAGCGAATTCGTCGATGAGGCAAGGCTCGTCCGCAAGGTCGGCCAATTGAACGCAGCGAAGGGCTGGGACTGGCAGTCGGTCGGAGCGATCTGGCCCTATCTGAACATGAAATGGGCGATGGCGAGATTGTGAGGCGATGAGACAGCTGCTGAACTTGATCGACACACTGCTCGGCTGGAACGTCCGGCGATCCGGCGTGGTCAGCACCGGGCAGGGCGCGGCCGTGGTGTGGCGGCGCATTCGGCAAGTTGCCGGCAACCGACTGTCGATCGGACAAAGCTCGATCATCCAGGCCAATATCCGATTCGAGGAGCGCGGCGGCGAAATCAGGATCGGCGATCGCACCTATATCGGTAAGAGCGATCTGGTCTGCTACCGCAGCATCGTCATTGGCGATGACGTGATCATGTCGTGGGGGATCACCATCACCGATCACGATTCGCACAGCCTCGACTGGGCGCATCGCAAGAACGATGTGCTGGACTGGGGCAAGGGCCGGAAGGATTGGGCGCATGTTGCGCATGCCCCGGTCGTCATCCGGGACAAGGCCTGGATCGGCTTCAATGTCAGCATCCTGAAAGGCGTGACCATCGGCGAAGGCGCCGTGGTCGGCGCCTGCACGGTCGTCACCCGAGATGTGCCGCCTTATTCGGTCGTCGTCGGCAATCCCGCCCGCGTAGTGCGCAAATTGGAATCCTCCGGCTAGTCATGCGGCTGTTTCAGAACAACGGACTGTCGCGCGGCTTCCGGGCCTATCGGCCCCATGCCAACGATCGCAGTTTTGGCGAATGCCTCAACTCGTTTCTCGATACAAGATACACTGCCTCGCACATCCTGCAGCCGGTCCTGGCCGGCAGCGCGGACGCCTTCTACACCAATGGCGACGACGAGACGTTGCAGGGATTGTGGGCGCGCCACCACGGGTTGGCCGGCAAGAGCCTTGAACAGATACTGCTGACGCAGATTGAGCATCATCGCACCGAGGTGTTCTACAATCTCGACCCGATGCGCTATGGCAGCGACTTCGTCCGGAAATTGCCGGGCTGCGTTAAGAAGAGCATTTGCTGGCGGGCAGCGCCCTCGGGTTCGGCGGATCTTTCCGGCTACGATCTCGTCGTCTGCAACTTTCCCTCCATACTGGACGACTGGCGGGAGAGGACATGCAGGGTCGCCTACTTCTTTCCGGCCCATGATCCTGTGATGGACAGCTACGCCTCGGCGAGACGCGAGGAAGTCGACCTGCTGTTCATTGGCGGCTTTTCGCGCCACCACCGCTCGCGCGTTGCCGCTCTGATGGCGGCGGCATCGGTGCCGGGAATCCGAGCGCGGCTTCATCTGGAGGATTCCCGGCTGACCCGGCTGGCCAATCTGTTACCGTTCCTGCCGCTGCTCGGCGAGTTTCGCCACCCTGCCGAAATTCGCCGCCAGCGGGCCGGCCCGCTCTATGGCAGGGATCTCTATGCCGCCATGGCGTCCGCGCGCATCGTGTTGAACGGAGCGATCGATATGGCGGGCGAGGATCGCGGCAACATGCGATGCTTCGAGGCTGTCGGATGCGGAGCCGTTCTGCTAACGGATGCTGGACGCTATCCGGAGGGCTTTGCCGAGGGTGAGACCATGGTGACCTATGCTTCGGCCGACGAGATTCCGCGTCTGGTTGAACGGTTGATCACCGATGCGGATTGGGCGAATGCGATCGCGGCGGCGGGCCATGCTATGGTTCGCAGCCGCTACAGCAAGGAGCGGCAATGGGCTCGATTCCAGGAACTGTGTGACTGAGGACCGGCGAGAGGGCGATGGCGGACAGTTCCCCTGCAACCTGGGAATCGGCGGTAGTCTGGCTGCGCAACCAGCCGGAGCGGCGCCAGCTCGTGCTCGACGCCTATTACGACGACCCGTTGCTGGCGGCGGCAAAGCGCTATCACCAGAGCGATGAATGGCGCGAGATCGCCGCGCTGCTGCGCGGGCATGGCGGCAAGGCACTCGATGTGGGCGCCGGGCGCGGGATTGCGAGCTATGCGCTCGCCCGCGAGGGATTTGCCGTCACCGCGCTGGAGCCGGATTCCAGCGCCGTCGTCGGCTCGGCGGCAATCCGGTCGCTGGCTGCGGAGGCGGCGCTGCCGATCGATGTCGTCGAGCAATGGTCCGAGCGCCTGCCGTTTGCCGATGGCGAATTCGACGTGGTGTTTGCGAGAGCCGTGCTGCACCACACCAGCGATCTCGATCGTGCCTGCGCGGAGATGTTTCGCGTGCTGCGGCCAGGCGGCATTTTCGTTGCGGTGCGCGAGCATGTGATCAGCAGGGAAAGTGATTTGCAGGCCTTTCTGGACGGCCATCCGCTGCATCATCTTTACGGCGGCGAGCACGCCTTTCTCCTCGATCGCTATCTCGCCGCGCTCGAAAGCGCCGGGTTCAAATCGGTCGAGGTGCTCTCGCCGCTGCAGAGCCCGATCAATCTCTTTCCCTACACGTTCGATACCTTGCGCGAGGCCATCGTGGACCGTGCTTCGCAAAAATTATCCGGCCGCTCGTTATGGCGCATGGCGCTGGGCTCCGACCGCGTGTTTGCCGCACTGCTTTCGCTGGCTTCCCGTTTCGACAACCGGCCGGGAAGGCTCTATTCCTTCATCGCCCACAAGGCCGCGTGATGTCCGTCTGGGTAACAGGAGCCAAGGGGTTTATCGGCGGCCATCTCGCGCGAGAGCTGGCGGGCGCCGGTCACCCCGTGCACGGCATCGGCCACGGCGCGCTTGAAGAGGGCGAGTGCAGGCGCCTTGGCCTGCAGTCCTGGATCAATGGCGAGATCGAGGCGGCCAATCTCGACACGCTGGCCGCCGCGCATGGGCTTCCGTCGGCGGTCTTTCATCTGGCGGGCGGCTCCAGCGTCGGGCTGGCGATCGCGCATCCCCTTGAAGACTTCAACCGCACAGTCGCCAGCACTGCGCGGCTGCTGGAATGGCTGCGGGTGCATTCTCCGCAAAGCCGGCTGATCGCAGCGTCAAGCGCCGCAGTCTATGGATCCGGCCATTCGGGTCCGATCCCTGAGCAGGCTGCGCTGACGCCGATGTCACCCTATGGTCAGCACAAGCTGATGATGGAGCAGTTGTGCCGGAGCTACGCGCTGAGCTACGGCATCGGCAGCACGGTGGTGCGGCTGTTCTCGGTCTACGGCGAGGGGCTGCGCAAGCAACTGTTGTGGGATGTCTGCTCGCGGCTGCAGGAAAACAGCCGCGAACTTGTGCTCGGCGGAACGGGTGAGGAAATCCGGGACTGGTGCGATGTGCGGGATGTGGTGCGGTTGCTGGCCATGGTTGCCCAATTGCCGCAAGGCGATCCGTTCCGCCTGATCAATGGCGGCTCGGGTCAGGCCATGCGCGTTTCGGAAGTCGCAAGCCTGCTGGCGGGACATTGGGGAAAGGTCAGCGTCCGCTTCTCCGGAAACGTCAGGGCCGGCGATCCCTTCAGCCTCCTTGCGGACGATGCTGAGTTGCGCGCAACGGGATTTGCATGGCACGTTCGGCCCGCGCAGGGAATCGCCGATTACGTACGATGGTTCAGGGATCGCGCCCGTGGCTGAGCGCGAGCCGCGACGCGTTGCGTTCACCTATATTTCCCGCAGGCGATGGGCCGGCGGATACAATTATCAGCTCAACCTGTTTGCGGCTCTCGCCCGCTACTGCCCGGGCAGGATCGTGCCGGTGTTGTTTGCCGGGAGGAGCGAGCCTGTGGCCGAGCTTGCGCCCCTTGCAAATATTTCTGGCGTCGAGGTCGTGCAATCGGAGGCGTTCGACAGGCGATCCGGCGGACTCGCCGCGGCACTGGTGACGGGAATCGATCGCCGTGCAGCGGATGCGTTCAAGGCAAAGCGCATCGACGTCGTATTCGAGAATGCGCGCTTCTTCGGCTGGCGCTTGCCCATCCCCGCGCTGGCGTGGTTTCCCGACTTCCAGCATGTGAAGCTGCCGGAATTGTTCTCGCCCTTCGTCCGGTGGCGGCGCGACTTCGGCTTTCGCGTGCAGATCGCTTCCAGGCGCAGCATCCTGCTCAGCAGCGAGAGTGCGCTGGCCGATTTCCGGGCGGCGTATCCGCGCGCGTCGAATGCGGTCGCCGTAGCACGCTTTGCAACCGAGCCGTCGCCCGATCTCCTGGCGGCGGATGCTGCCGCGGTCATTGCCGAGTATCGCCTGCCGGAGAAATTCTTCTACCTGCCGAACCAGTTCTACCACCACAAGAACCATCCGCTGGTGATCAAGGCGCTGACCATCCTGAAGCAGCGCGGCGTGGATGTCGTCGTCGCCGCTTCCGGCAGTACCGAGGAACCGCGCAAGACGGGCTATTTCAGCGAATTGATGCGCGAGGTGGCCGAGCGCGGCATTGAGGCGAATTTTCGTTATCTGGGTCTGATCCCGCTGGCGCATGTCTATGCCCTGCTGCGCAGCTCAATGGCGCTCATCAACCCTTCACGGTTCGAAGGCTGGAGCACGACGGTGGAGGAGGCGAAATCCTTCGGGGTGCCGATGATCCTGTCGGGCATTCCGGTGCATCGTGAGCAGGCGGGAGCGGGCGCGAGGTATTTCGAGATCGATGACGCGGAAGCGCTCGCCGGACATCTCGCGGCGCTCTTGCAATCGCCGCACCCAGCGGCTGCGCGCAATCTTCTGCCTGGCCTGGACAAGCGGGTGGCGACCTTTGCTGCAGATTTTGTCGCCGCCGTCGGAAAATGCGCCGATCAGTTTGAGCGACGGTCCTAGGCGGAAAATCCCGGAAAGAAGGCGTTCAGGCCGATTGGGGTTCTCCGGAAAAGATGCCGCGCGGCGTGATGTACCACAGCAGGAACAGCAACGCCGCACCGTGGCTCAATAGCGTCGTGGACAAGGGGACGTTGAGCAGCACCTGGGGAAGAAGCGCCCCCGAGACCATCACAAACGGCGCCGGCAGGGTGGCCGAAACCCGGTTGCCAATGGCAATGATGAAGCCGCACGCCAGCACGGCGACGGGCGCCAGATAAAACCCGACGGAGGCGATGCCTTCGGTTGCAAACAGCGAAGCGTTGAAATTGCCGATCCTGTATTCGCGCTCCATCACCACCGCCAGCATTTCCTGATAGGGGCAATCCATGAATGGCTTGAGGAATGATACCTGGCAGAAATAAGTGATTGGATGCCGAGAGAAAAAGTCGGAGTAAACGTCAATGGCAACCGCCGGAATCGCGATCATCCGGAAATTGACGATCGAGACAGGCGCATCCGCCTTAACGCCGAGCATCAAGGCGAGCAGCAAAATGGCAGACATGGGCAGGACCAGCGACAGCATAACCGCGACGCGAGCCTCGAAGAGCCGTGTTAGAACGAAGATGCCGGCAAGCCAGAATGGCGCAAAGAGGGTAAGTTTCGTCAGGGTGACGGGATACAGGCAGAGGATCAGAAAGAGAGCGGCAACTGCCTGCCACCTAGCCTCGCGGGCGAGGAACCCGGCGAACGCAAACGGCAACAGCGAACTGCTGACGATTCCGATCAGATAGTTCAACAGGACCGGCAACTGTATCTTGCTCCGGAACCCGTAGATATCCTCGATGCGCACCACGCGGAAATTGTAAGAAGCGCCGACCAGAACGATTGCAGCGCTCATCAACAGGATCGCGACAAGAAGCCGGTCGAACGCGCGCTCGGACAGCATGAAGATTTGCGGTATCGGCGCCGAGATGAGCAGGGCAGGCAGCATGAACGCGATTGCGGCGGCCGCCGCGGAAAATCCTGCCAGCCGATGGTCGTAGTTCAGGTCAGTGAAGTTGTTGAGCCAGATATAGCTCAACAGCACGGTATAGGCGTAAAAGGCAACGAAATAGCCGAAGCTAAAGCGGGCAAACACAAAGAGCGCGCCAAGGAGCGCAAACGAACCGGCGGTGAGGATGGCGTATGGCAGCTGGGCAATATCGAACAAGACATGGAACGTTTGGGGCTCGAAAGATGAAAAATTTCGATAGTAGGCGATGGTGATCAGGGAAACTAGGCAGATCGCCACGTGAATGCAGGCAAGCAACCCCAGCCTGACGCGCTGCCGACCATGCTGAAGGTTCATAACCATTGACGTTCGCAATGATGAACACTGCGCAATAGCCTATTCGCCACGTCCACACAACCTGCTCAATCTCCGGTATTCCCGCGTGCGATTCCGGGTCCATTTCGCCAGCCAGCAAGGCCACGCGCCGCTTCCGACGAGGGTGCCAAGCGCCTTGATTTGCCGCGACTTTCTTGAATATAGAAGGTCTGTCCCGGCGCCGCGGCTTGGCTGTCGGAGGGACGGACCGTGACCGCCACAAAGGAAGCCCCATGATCAGATTCGGCCTGCTTGGTTGCGGGCGTATCGCCAAGCGCCACTCCGATCTGTTGGGCGGCAACCACGTTCCTGGCGCGAGCCTGGTCGCGGTCTGCGATCCCGTACGCGCGCGTGCAGATGCGATTGCGGCGAAGTTCGGCGTCCCTGCACATTACGACATGGACGATTTCCTGGCGCGCAAGGACATTGATGCGGTGGCGGTACTGACGCCGAGCGGGATGCATCCGGAGCACGTCATCGCGGCTGCCAAGGCGGGCAAGCACGTCGTCGTGGAAAAGCCAATGGCACTGCGGCTGCAGGACGCCGACGCCATGATCCGCGCCTGCGACGAGGCAGGCGTCAAGCTGTTCATCGTCAAGCAGAACCGCTTCAACGTGCCCGTGGTCAAGGCGCGCGAGGCGCTGGAGGCCGGCCGGTTCGGCCGCCTTGTCCTCGGCACGGTGCGGGTGCGCTGGTGCCGCGACCAGGCCTATTACGACCAGGACGCCTGGCGCGGCACCTGGGCCTATGACGGTGGCGTGCTCACCAACCAGGCGAGCCACCACGTCGACATGCTGGAGTGGTTTTTTGGCGACGTCGTCAGCGTGCACGCCCGCTCCACCACGGCGCTGGTGAAGATCGAGACGGAGGACACGGCCGTCGCAACGCTGAAATTCCGGAACGGCGCGCTCGGCATCATTGAGGCCACCACGGCGGCGCGCCCGACCGATCTCGAAGGCTCGCTCTCGATTCTCGGCGAGAAGGGCACCGTCGAGATCGCAGGCTTTGCGGTGAATCAGATCCGGCACTGGCGCTTCGTCGACGAATTGCCGTCAGACAAGGACGTGGTCGAGAAATTCTCGGTCAATCCGCCCAATGTCTACGGCTTCGGCCACCAGGCCTATTACCAGCACGTCATCGAATGCCTGACCAAACAGCGCGCGGCGCTGGTGGACGGGCTCGAGGGGCGCAAGAGTCTCGAACTGATCTCCGCGCTCTACGAATCGATCGAGACCGGCCAGGAAGTGGCGCTGCGCTTCACGCCGCGGCTCAGCCGGCTCGGTGTGGCCTCGTGAACGCCCCGGAATTGCATCAGGCCGGCATCCGCGACGTCGACTTCGGCGCGCGCGTCAAGGTGGTCGAGCCCTGCAATCTCTACGGCTGCAAGATCGGCGACGATTGTTTCGTCGGCCCCTTCACCGAGGTCCAGAAGGGCGCTGTCATCGGCGCGCGGACGCGCGTGCAGTCGCATGCCTTTGTCTGCGAGCTCGTCACCATCGGCGAGGATTGCTTCGTTGGCCACGGCGTGATGTTCATCAACGATACCTTCGCGAGCGGCGGGCCGTCCGGCGGCCGCAAGGAATTGTGGCGCGAGACCGTGATCGGCAACCGCGTCTCGATCGGCTCCAATGCAACCATCTTGCCCGTGCGCATCGTCGACAATGTCGTCATCGGCGCGGGCGCCGTGGTGACGAAGGACATCGTCGAACCCGGATTCTATGCCGGAAATCCGGCGCGCCGCTTGCGCGGGAGCCAAAGGACTTGATCATGCCGGTGCCTTTCGCCGACCTGCAGCTGCAGTACCAGACCATCAAGGGTGAGATCGACGAGGCGATCGCCGTCGTGATCCGCGACTCTTCGTTCATCCGCGGGCCGCATGTCGACAGGTTCGAGCGCGAATTCGCCGAGGCCGCCGCTGTGAAGCATTGCGTCTCCTGCGCCAACGGCACCGACGCGATCTGGCTCGCGCTGAAGGCGCTGAAGGTGAAGCCCGGCGACGAGGTGATCACGACGGCGCATTCCTGGATCAGCACCTCGGCGATGATCACCCATGCCGGCGCGACCGTGGTGTTCGCCGACACCGACGGGGTTACGTTCACGATCGACCCGGCGGCGATCGAGGCAGCGATCACGCCGCGCACGGTCGGCATCATCCCGGTGCATCTTTACGGCCAGCCGGCGGACATGGATGCGATCATGACGATCGCAAACAGGCACAAGCTCTGGGTGATCGAGGACTGCGCGCAGGCGCATCTGGCGCGCTACAAGGGCCGGCCGATCGGCACGTTCGGTCAGGCTGCGACCTATTCGTTCTATCCCGGCAAGAATCTCGGGGCGATGGGTGATGCCGGCGCCGTCGTCACCAATGACGCAGCGCTGGCCGAGCACATGACCATGCTGGCGCGCCATGGCGGGCTGGTGAAGCATCAGCACCAGATCGAGGGTATCAACAGCCGGCTCGACGGCATGCAGGCCGCGATCCTGTCGGCGAAACTGCCGCATCTTGCGGGTTGGACCAGGGCGCGCCAGGATGCCGCCAGGGTTTACGACGCAGGGCTCAACCAGATCGAGGACGTCACGGTGCCTGCGATCGCACCCGACCGCGGCCACGTCTATCACCTCTACACCATCCGGCATCCGCGCCGCGATGCGCTCGCCGCACACCTCAATGCGAACGGTGTGCAGACCGGCATCAACTATCCCACGGCGCTGCCGTTCCTCGCAGCTTACGGCCGCTATCAGCACCGGCCGGAGCAATTCCCGAACGCTTTCTCGGATCAGGGAAAAATCCTGTCACTGCCGATGTTCGCCGAGATCACGCGTGAGCAGCAGGACGAGGTGATCCGGCTCGTGCGCGACTTCTAGGTTTTGGGCATGATCTTGTCGGAAAACCGGTATCCACTTTTCCGGATCATGATCTAGCGCTCGTCCGCAATCACCTTGCCGTCGTTGGGCAGCGAGCCGGCGCCCACCAGTTCCACATCGCCGCCGAGCTTGGCGACGGTGCGCAGCGTCGAGGTGAGCCGATCGCGCAGTGCATCGCTGGGGGAGGCGCATTCCGCCCGCAGCGTCATCACGTCGGCTTCGCCGGAGCGGCTGACGACGAGGCGAAGCCGACCGAGCTCGGGATGGCGCTTGCCGATCTCGGCGACCTGCTCGGGGCGCACGAACATGCCCTTCACCTTGGTCGTTTGATCGGCGCGGCCCATCCAGCCCTTGATACGCATATTGGTGCGGCCGCACGGGCTCTTGCCGGGAAGAGCCGCGGTGAGGTCGCCGATCGCGAGCCTGATCCAGGGATGATGCGGGTCGAGCGAGGTAACGACGATCTCGCCAACATCGCCCTCGGCGACGGGTTCGCCGGTACCGGGCTTCACGATCTCCAGAATCAGGTCCTCGTTGACCGTCATGCCCGCGCGGGCCGGCGTCTCGAACGCAATCAGGCCGAGATCGGCGGTGCCGAACGCCTGATAGGCGTCGATGTCGCGTGACTTGATTTCTTCCTGCAGCGATTTCGGGAAGGCCGCGCCGGACACCAGCGCGCGCTTGATAGAGGAGATGTCGCGGCCTGCGGCCGCAGCCGCATCAAGCAGGATTTTCAGAAAGTCCGGCGTGCCGCTGAAGCCGGCCGGCCGGTAGGCTTCGATCAGCTCGAACTGCGCCTCCGTGTTGCCCGGACCGGCCGGGATGACGGCGCAGCCGAGCGCGCGCGCCGACGCATCGAAGATGAATCCACCGGGTGTGAGGTGATAGCTGAAGGTGTTGAGCACGACGTCGCCGGGGCGGAAGCCGACGGCATACAGCGCCCGCGCGCCGCGCCAGGGATCGGCTTGCGTTCCTTCCGGCTCGAAGATCGGGCCGGGCGAGGTGAACAGGCGCGCAAACGAGCCGGGCGAGGCCTTAACGAAGCCGCCAAAGGGCGGGGCGGCCTTGTGCAGGGCGGGCAGTTCCGACTTGCGCAGCACCGGCAGGCGCGCCAGCGCGGCCCGGCTGGTGACGGAAGCCGGATCGATGCCCTTCAGCCGCTCGGCATAGGCGGGCGCCTCCATGGCCTTGCGAAGCACGTCGGGCAGCCGGGCGAACAGGTCAGCCTCCCGGCTCGCGGGATCGCGCGTTTCCAGGGCGTCATAATGCTCGGTCATGGCAGGCTCCGGCCGATTGCGGTTCGGCGTTGGCGTGGTATCAGACGGTTTTCGGCGGTGCCGGGGGTGGCGTCAGGAAGAACAATGGTTGATCCGTCTACCGCCTCGGCCCGAGAGGCCGGCGACATCATCGCGCAACTGAAATCCTTCATCATCGAGCGCTCCCTGCCGCTTTGGTCGGGCGAGGGCTGGGATCGCACGGGCGGCGGCTTTGTCGATCGCCTCGGCCAGGACGGTCGCGCCGACCGGCTGGCGCCGCGGCGGACATTCGTGCAGGCGCGGCAAATCTATTGCTTTGCCAAGGCCGCCCAGATGGGCTGGTACGCGGAAGGCAAGGAAATCGCGCTGAAGGGGCTCGATCATCTCCTGAGCAGGGCCAAAGCGCCCGACGGTCAGCCGGGCTATGTCCATCACCTCGGTGCGGACGGCGAAGTGCTTGATCCCAGGCGCGACACCTACGATCACGCCTTCGTGCTGCTTGCGCTCGCAACGGTCTATTCGCTCGACCGCGACGCGCAGGTGCGTTCGGAAATCGACGCGGCGCTCTCATTTGTCGACACCAGACTGCGCTCGCCGCACGGCGGCTTCGCGGAGGGATTTCCGGCGACCCTGCCGCGGCGGCAGAACCCGCAGATGCATCTGTTCGAGGCGATGATCGCGCTGTTCGATGCGACGCATGATCTCGTGTTCCAGCAGCGTGCCGGCGACTTCTACGGGATGTTCGTCGCCAATCTCTACGACAAGCAGAAGCAGGTGCTTGGCGAGTATTTCGAAGAAGACTGGTCGAAGATCGACCCTGTCGTGGTCGAGCCCGGACACCAGGCCGAATGGGTGTGGCTGCTGAAGGGCTTTGAGCGCATCACCGGCTGCCCGACGGGGCGCCCGCGCAGCGAACTGCTCGCCACCGCGCTGCGCTATCAGGACGCGGCCACGGGCTGCCTGATCGATGTGGGCGATACCGTCGGCAACATCACGCGGCACACGCGCCGCCTGTGGCCGCAGACCGAGATCGCAAAAGCCTGGATTGCGCAGGCGGAGTCGGGCGAGGAGGGGGCCGCCGACGAGGCGCGCGCGGCGCTGGCGCGGCTCGACCGGCATTACCTTCGCCATCCCGTCGCCGGCGGCTGGTACGATCAGTTCGACCGCGACGGCACTTCGCTGGTCGCGACCATTCCGGCGTCTTCGTTCTATCATGTGCTCTGCGCCGTGACCGAGGCGGAACAGGTGCTGGGCTAGACCACGCAGGCGCGGTTCACCTCTCCCCAGTGGGGAGGGGGCGATTTGTGCAGCAAATCGGCTGAGGGGACGCTGTCCTAACGAGAGACAGCAACCCCTCACCCAGCGCTGCGCGCCGACCTCTCCCATAGGGAGAGGTGAACGTCCGGTGCCGCTCCAGTTCAACCTGGTCTCATTCCGCTTAGGCTTCGTGCGAGGTTCACAGCCAGCGCTTGCGCCGCTTGAAGCTCTTCAGGTTCTTGAAACTCTTACGCTGGTCGCCGGCGCCGCCGAGGTAGAATTCCTTGACGTCCTCATTGTCGCGCAGTTCGTCGGCAGAGCCGTCGAGCACCACCTTGCCCTGTTCCATGATGTAGCCGTGGCTTGCGACCGAGAGTGCGGCGCGGGCGTTCTGCTCTACCAGGAGGATGGTGACGCCAAGATCGCGGTTGATCTCGCGGATGATGGAGAACACCTCCTTCACCAGCAGCGGCGACAGGCCCATCGAGGGCTCGTCCATCAGGATCATCTTCGGGCGCGCCATCAGCGCGCGGCCGATCGCCAGCATCTGCTGCTCGCCGCCGGAGAGATAGCCGGCGAGCCCGGTGCGCTCCTTCAAGCGCGGGAAATATTTGTAGACCATGTCGATGTCGTCATCGACCTCGCGGTCGCTCCGGGTAAAGGCGCCGAGCCGCAAATTCTCCAGCGAGGTCATGTCGGCGACGATGCGGCGGCCCTCCATCACCTGGAAAATGCCGCGGCGAACGATCTTGTCGGGATCGATGCCGTTGATGCGCTCGCCGTCGAACAGGATGTCGCCGCGGGTAACCTCGCCGTCCTCGGTCTTGAGCAGGCCGGAGATCGCCTTCAGCGTCGTGGATTTGCCCGCGCCGTTTGCCCCCAGCAGCGCGACGATCGCGCCCTTGGGCACTTCGAGGCTGAGGCCGCGCAGCACCAGGATGACGTCGTCGTAGACTACCTCGATGTTGTTCACGGACAACAGCGGGGCGGCCGCATCGGCGGAAGCGGGACGGATGGCTTCGACGGTTTGGGTCATGTGGGTTTCACCGTGCTGTCGTCACCCGCGAAGGCGGGTGACCCAGTATTCCAGAGACGCCGGAGATCCACGGAGAAGCTGCGGCGTACTGGATCCCCCGTCTTCGCGGGGGATGACGTTTGCGTATGGGGCTGCTCACCAGGCAGCCCGCCAGCTCACCAGCCCAGCCATTCCGCCTTGCGTGGCAGGTCGATGGTCTTGACCTTCTCGAGCTTGATGGTGCCCTTGCTCATGAGGTCGTTGAGATCGCCGTCGGTCGAACCTGCGACCTTCATGCGATAGAGGTCGACCTTGAGCGAGCCGCGATGGTCCTTCGCGGTCCAGGTCGAGGCGTTGCAGACGCCTTCCATGCCGGCCGGCACCCAGTCCTTCTTCTGGTAGAAGCCCTTGGCGACGTTCTCGCCGGTGGCGCCGCCGTTCTTGACGGCCCATTCGATAGCTTCCCTGGCATAAAGCGCGCTGCAGACGCCGGCGATGTAATGCACCGGGCGATAGGCCTTGCCGCTCGCATCCGAAATCTTGGATATCTCCTGCACGGTCTTCATGCCGGGCGCGTTGCCGCCCCAGATGACCGGCGTACGCAGCGGGAACACGACGCCATCGGCGGCATCGCCGGCGGTCTTGGCGGCGTTCTCGTCCATGCCCCAGACATTGCCGAGGAATTGCACGTCGACGCCGGCGGTCTTGCAGGCCTTCAACACCGAGATATTGGAGGCTGCGGTGTTGCCGAGATAGGCATAGTTGGCGCCGGAGCTCTTGAGGCTGAGGCACTGCGCCGAGTAGTCGCCCGGCGTCAGCGCGAAGACGATCGGCGGCAGCACTTCGAAGCCGAGCTCGTTGGCCATCGCCTCACCGGCCGCCTTCGGTGCGTTCGGATAGGGATGGTTGCCGCCCATATGGACGAATTTCGGCTTGCCGCTCTTGCCCTTGGCCTTCCAGTCTTCGGCCGCCCAGGTAATCAAGGCGCGCATGGCATCCGAATAGCTCGGGCCGTAGAAGAAGTTGTAGGGCGCGGGCTTGGCCTTGCCGCTGGCGCCTTCCGGATCGGTCAGCGCTGCGGCGTAGGAAGCCGAGATGTAGGGGATCTTGTCGTTGGCGACGAAGCCGGTCAGCGCTTCGGTGTCCGCAGTGCCCCAGCCCATGATCGCGGCGACCTTGCTGTCGGGCGCCGACCATTTCTTGTAGAGCGCGATGGCGCGCGGCACCTGATAGCCGTAGTCGTTGGTGTCGATGGCGACCTGCTTGCCGCCGATGCCGCCGTTCTTGTTGATCCAGGCGAAGGTGTCGGCCACGGCCTGGCCGTAGGGCGTTCCGACGTCTGAGGTTGCGCCGGAATAGTCGGCGAGCTGGCCGACCGGGATCTGCGCCTGGGCGGTGGCGGAAATCCCGCCGATCAAGAGCGCCAGCGAAGCCGTGCCCAAAAGAGATTTAATCGTCATTTGTGTTTTCCTCCTGCTATTCGTTGACCGTTGTAGTCGAGCCCGCCCTCAATGCGAGAACGGGTAGAGTTTCCAGTACGCTTTGACCTGCCGCCAGCGATGCGCGAGCCCGTCGGGCTCGAACATCAAGAAGCCGATGATGATCAGACCGATCGCGATCTCGCGCAGGAAGGTGATGTTGGTGTTGAGCGACAGCGCCTTGTCGATCACGCCGCCCTTCAGCCAGTGGCTGAGCCATTCCATCGATTCCGGCAGCAGCACCACGAAGGCGGTGCCCATCAGCGTGCCCATGATCGAGCCGGTGCCGCCGATGATCACCATGGCGAGGAACAGCACGGAGCGCTCGATGCCAAAGCCCTCCTGCGAGACGACGAGCTGGTAGTGGGCATAGAGCGCGCCCGCAATGCCCGCAAAGAAGGCGGCGAGGCCAAACGACAGCGTGCGGTACTTGGTGAGATTGATGCCCATGATCTCGGCGGAGAGATAATGGTCGCGGACGGCGACCAGCGCCCGGCCGTCGCGCGTGCGCATCAGATTGGTCACCAGGATGAAGCTGATGAGCACATAGGCGAGCACGACGTAGAAATATTGCCGGTCGCCGCGCAGCGTGTAGCCGAAGATCGAGAACGGATTGGCGCTGGCCGGCACCGATCCGCCGGAAAACCATTCGGCGCGCGAAAAGAAATCGAGCAGGATGTACTGCGCCGCCAGCGTGGCGATGACGAGATAGAGCCCCTTCAGCCGCGCCGCCGGTACCCCGAAGATCAGGCCGACCAGCGCGGTGACGACGCCGGCGAGCGGAATGGCGAAGAAGACGGGGATCGGGAAGTTGTTGTTGATGTAGGCCGAGGCGAAGGCGCCGAACAGGAAGAAGGCGGCGTGCCCGATCGAAATCTGCCCGGTGAAGCCGACGAGGATGTTGAGGCCGAGGGCGGCGATGGAGAAGATGCCGATCTGGATCAGGATGCTGAGCCAGTAGGCGCTGAACAGCTGCGGCGCAAAGCAGATCAGCACCACGCCCAGGATCGCCACGTTGCGGCTGGTCGTGGTCGGAAAGATCGTGGTGTCTTCCGCATAGGTGGAGCGGAAATCGCCTGCAGGAATGAGGGTAGGACCGGCCATGGATTACACCCGCTCGATGTCTTTGGTGCCGAACAGGCCGTAGGGCTTGATCATCAGGATGATGATCAGCACGTAGAACGGCGCGATCTCGTAAAGATTGCCCCAGTGCAGATACTGGCTGTCGACATATTGCGCGACGTTCTCGAGCAGGCCGATGATGATGCCGCCGAGCACGGCGCCGCCGACCGAGTCGAGGCCGCCGAGAATGGCCGCCGGAAATACCTTGATGCCGTACGCCGACAAGCCCGAGGAGACGCCGTTGACGACGGCGACCACGACGCCGGCGACGGCCGAGACCGTCGCCGAGATCGCCCAGGCCATCGCGAACACGCTTTTCACGGAAATGCCGAGCGATTGGGCGACCTGCTGGTTGAAGGCGGTGGCGCGCATGGCAAGGCCGTATTTCGACGAGCGGAAGAACCAGGCCATGGCGATCATCATGGCCAGCGACACCACGAGGCTCATGACATAGACGGTCTGGATTTGCAGGCCGAACAGGTTGACCGACTGGCTTTGGAACACGCGCGGGAAGGGCTGCGGGTTGACGCCGAAAATCCATTTCAGCGCTGCCTGGAACACGGTCGACAGCCCGATCGTCACCATGATGACGGAGATGATGGGCTCGCCGATCATCGGCCGCAGGAAGATGACCTGGACCGCAATGCCAAAGATGAACATGAACACCAGCGTCATCGGCATGCCGATCCAGAACGGCACCTGGTATTTGGCAAGCAGCGCCCAGCACACCCAGGCGCCGACCAGCAGGAGCTCGCCCTGCGCGAAATTGACGACTTGCGTCGCCTTGTAGATCAGCACGAACGACATCGCGACCACGCCATAGAGCGTGCCGACCACGAGGCCGTTGATGATGAGCTGGATCAGGAACTGGGTGTTCATTCCGCGGCCTCCGCCATCGCTGCGCCGCGCGCAAGATCGACCACCTTCAGCGTAGTGCGGATGCGCTGGGTGGTGCCGTCCTGGAAGCGGATCACGGTGTCGACCGGGATATTGGCGTCACCGCGGTAGATCGCATCGATGATGTCGGCATATTTCTCGTTGATGACGCCGCGGCGGACCTTTCGCGTGCGGGTCAATTCGCCGTCGTCGGCATCGAGCTCCTTGTAGAGCAGCAGAAAGCGGGAGATTCGCTGCGCCGGCGGCAGCGTGGCGTTGACGCCTTCCACCTCTTTCTGCAGCAGCCCGTAGACTTCGGGGCGCGAGGAGAGGTCGGTATAGGTGGTGAAGGCCAGGCGGTTCTTCTCCGCCCATTTCGAGATGATGGAATAGCGGATGCAGATCATCGCCGCGAGTGACTCGCGTCCTGCGCCCAGCACCACGGCTTCCGCGATGTAGGGCGAGAATTTCAGCTTGTTCTCGAGATATTGCGGCGAGAAGCGCTCGCCGCGCGAGGTCTCCGCCAGATCCTTGATGCGGTCGATCACCACCAGCTGCTTGTTGTCATTGTAGTAGCCGGCATCGCCCGAATGCAGCCAGCCGTCCTTCAGGTCGGCGGCGGAAGCTTCCGGATTCTTGTAATAGCCCAGGAACATGTTGGGGTGGCGCACCACGATCTCACCGACGCCGTTGACGTCGGGATTGTCGACGCGGATCTCGATGTCGTCGGCCATCGCGACGCCCGTGGTGTCGGGGTCGACCTTGCCTTCGGGGTGCAGCGTGTAGGCGCCCAGCAGCTCCGTCTGGCCGTAGAGCGTGCGCAGCGGCACGCCCATCGCCTGGAAGAACTTGAAGGTGTCGGGTCCGAGCGCGGCACCGCCCGTCGCCGCCGAGCGCAGCCGGGTGAAGCCGAGGCGGTCGCGCAGCGCGCGGAACAGCAGGAAGTCGGCGAACGAGGAGTGCCTGCCTTCCGCGAGCGCCGCAAGTCCCGACTTCATGCCGACGTCGTAGAGCTTCTGTTTCAGCGGCGAGGAATCCATCACGCCCGCGCGCACGTCGGCGGCGATCGATTCCCACACCCGCGGGGCGAACAGCACGAAGGTCGGCGCGATCTCGCGGAAATCGTGCATCATGGTCTCGGGCTCTTCGACGAAATTGATCTTCATCCGGCACAGCAGCCCTTTGCCGAGCGCATAGACCTGCTCCATGATCCAGGGCAGCGGCAGCACCGAGACATATTCATCCTCCGGGCCTTTGGGGTCGAAGGACAGATACGTCGCGCAGTGCCGCAGCACGCGGCCAGCGGCGAGCATTGTGAGTTTTGGATGGGCCGTGGTGCCTGACGTCGTGCAGAGGACGGCGCAATCCTCGCCCTGGGTCGCGTCCACGAGCTTGTCATAGAGACCGGGCTCGCGCGCGGCGCGCTCGCGGCCGAGCTTGGCAAGCTTGTCGGCTGCCATCAGGCGCGGATCGTCGTATTTGCGCATGCCGCGCGGGTCGGAATAGACGATGTGCTTCAGGTGCGGTACGCGGTCGGCGAGGTTAAGGAGCTTGTCGACCTGCTCCTCGTCCTCGGCGAAGACCAGGCGCGCTTCGCCGTAGCTGAGGAGATAGGCGGCCTCGTCGTCGAGCACGTCGCGATAGAGCCCGAGGCTCATGGCGCCGATGGCATGGGTGGCGATCTCGGCGGCGACCCAGTCGGGCCGGTTGTCGCCGATGATGCCGACCACGTCACCGCGGCCCAGACCAAGCTCGGCCATGCCGAGTGCGAAATCGCGCACGCGATCCTGATAGTCGTTCCACGTGAAGATCCGCCAGAGGCCGAGATCCTTCTCGCGCAGCGCGATCTCGCCGCCGTGCTCCTTTGCGTTGAGGCGCAGCAGCTTGGGGTAGGTATCGGCCTGGGCGACGCGGGCGGCGTAATCCATCATGCCGCGCACTCCGGGGCGGCGGGCTTGTCGTCGGGATCGACCAGCATTTCGTCTTCCTCGCCGAGGTAGGCGCGTTTGACGTGGGGATCGGCCAGCACCGTCGCCGGATCGCCCTCCGCGATCTTGCGGCCGAAATCCAGCACCGTGACGCGGTGGGAGATGTCCATGACCACGCCCATGTCGTGCTCGATCATCACGACCGTCATGCCGAACTCTTCATTGAGGTCGACGATGTAACGGGCCATGTCCTCCTTCTCTTCGAAGTTCATGCCGGCCATCGGCTCGTCGAGCAGGATCAGCTGCGGCTCCAGCGCCATGGCGCGGGCAAGCTCGACGCGCTTGCGCAGGCCATAGGGCAGGGTGCCGGCGGTTGCCTTGCGTACCGACTGCAGGTCGAGGAAGTCGATGATTTCTTCCACCTTGCGGCGGTGCTTGAGTTCCTCGCGCCGTGCACCGGTCAACCAGTACAGCGATCCCGTGATGAAGTTGTTCTTCAGGAGGTGATGCCGCCCGACCATGATGTTGTCGAGCACGCTCATGTGGTGGAACAGCGCCAGATTCTGGAAGGTGCGTCCGATGCCGAGCGAGGCGCGGGCGTTCGGGTTAAGCCCGGTAATGTCCTTGCCGCGATAGAACAGCTGGCCTTCGGTCGGCTTGTAGCGGCCGGAAATGCAGTTGACGATCGAGGTCTTGCCGGCGCCGTTCGGGCCGATGATCGAAAACAGCTCGCCCTCCTTCACGCCGAAGGAGACCTCGGTCAGCGCGCGGACGCCTCCGAAGCGCAGCGACACCCCGCGCACTTCCAACGTGTTAGACACTCATTCCCTCCGGATATGGCGCCTGTCTCGGCGCTCTTTATTTTCGGTTCTGTCATCGCGGCGACGACCTTACATCGCTGGTCCAAGTCAGGCCATCCGACTAATGAGGCTGG
Source organism: Bradyrhizobium sp. (assembly GCA_036406295.1). Taxonomy (GTDB): domain Bacteria; phylum Pseudomonadota; class Alphaproteobacteria; order Rhizobiales; family Xanthobacteraceae; genus Bradyrhizobium. The sequence continues at coordinate 18,609 of DASWVJ010000020.1, read as the reverse complement.
TGATGATCGGCCCTCATGCGTGGTAACGCCGCACCCCGCGCTCGCGCCAATCGGCAGCAATCGGCGTGGTGGCCCTCCATAGGGCAATGCGATAGTTTGAAATGTCTTCTCCCTGACAATTGGTCAGGTAATTTCGCCGCAGCTTGGATTTGTTGCAATGCAGCAAAGCTAGGGCTGGCGGAACCGGATTGGGCTGCGCGACGGTCGATGCGTTCATGATTGCTGCCGATTACCTCAAGCGCATCGCGGCATGGTCGCGCGAACTGAGCGAGCGGGAAATCGAGGTCGCTCGCGCCGGCATTGTGGAGAAATCCTACTCCGCCAACGAATATATTTTCATGCGTGGAGATGCCTTCGACTACTGGACCGGCATTGTCACGGGCCTGGCGCGGATGGGGACGGTGTCGAGCGGTGGCAAGGCGGCGAGTTTCGCCGGCCTCACCGCGGGCGCCTGGTTCGGCGAGGGTTCGGTGCTCAAGAGCGAGCTGCGCCGCTACGACGTGGTGGCGCTGCGCGACACGCGGCTGGCGCTGATGGACCGCGCCACCTTCTTCTGGCTGTTCGAGAACAGCGTCGCCTTTAACCGCTTCCTGGTCCGCCAGCTCAACGAGCGGCTCGGCCAGTTTATCGGCGCGCTGGAATACGGCCGCACGCTGGATGCTACCGGCCGCGTCGCCCGCTCGATCGCCTCGCTGTTCAACCCCATCCTCTATCCAGACCTGACGCGGCACCTGGAGATCACGCAGGAGGAAATCGGGGCGCTGTCAGGCCTGTCGCGGCAGAATGCCAACCAGTGCCTGAAGCGGCTGGAGAAGGAGGGCCTGCTCCGGCTCGAATATGGCGGGGTGACCATCGTCGACCTCGAACGGCTACGCCATTACGGCGAATAATCTTACTGTCGGAAGTGCCTCCAAATACCTGATTTTCAACCGACTTTCGCATTAGACTTCGCATCGGGCGGGTGCTATGGCCTGCGCCGCGCAGGGGCTTCCGGCGCACCGACAAATGGGCTTGATTGACCCGGGCCGGCAGGCTCCTGGAGAGACCATGACCGCTCAAAATTCCAAGCGCGTTGCGCTGATTACCGGCGTTACAGGGCAGGACGGCGCCTATCTGGCCGAATACCTGCTCGGGCTCGGCTACACCGTGCACGGCATCAAACGGCGTTCGTCCTCCTTCAACACCGCGCGCGTCGATCATCTCTACCAGGATCCGCACGCCGGCAATGTGCCGTTCCTGCTGCACTATGGCGACATGACTGATTCAACCAACCTGATCCGGTTGATGCAGCAGATCCGACCCACGGAGATCTATAACCTCGCCGCGCAAAGCCATGTCGGCGTCAGCTTCGAGAGCCCGGAATACACGGCCAATGCCGACGCGGTCGGCGTGCTGCGCCTGTTGGAGGCGATCCGCATCCTCGGCATGGAAAAGGAGACGCGCTTCTACCAGGCCTCGACATCGGAGCTTTACGGCCTGGTGCAGGAAGTGCCGCAAAGGGAGAGCACGCCGTTCTATCCGCGTTCTCCTTATGGTGTGGCAAAGCTCTACGGCTACTGGATCACGGTGAACTACCGCGAGGCCTACGGCATGTTCGCCAGCAACGGCATCCTGTTCAACCATGAAAGCCCGATCCGCGGCGAGACGTTCGTCACGCGCAAGATCACCCGCGGCGTGGCCCGCATCGAGACGGGGCTCGAAGAGACGCTCTATCTCGGCAATCTCGAGGCCAAGCGCGACTGGGGCCATGCGCGCGATTATGTCGAGGGCATGCACAGGATCCTGCAGGCCGATGCGCCCGACGATTTCGTGCTGGCGACCGGCGAGACGCATTCGGTGCGCGAATTGGTCGAACTGGCGTTCGCGGAAGTCGGCCGCAGCATCGAGTGGCGCGGCAAGGGCAGGGACGAGACCGGGATCGACGCCAAGTCCGGCAAGACGGTTGTGCGCATCGATCCCGTCTACTTCCGTCCGACCGAGGTCGATCTCTTGATCGGCGATCCCAGCAAGGCGCGCGAGAAACTCGGCTGGAAACCGAAGACGACGTTCAAGGAGCTCGTCAAGGAAATGATGGCTGGCGATCTCGCGATCGCGCGGCGGGAGGCGGCCAATGGCAGGGATCCCGTTTGAGCTGAAAGGCAAGTCGGTCTATGTCGCCGGCCACCGCGGCATGGTCGGCTCGGCGCTGCTGCGCCGGCTCGCGCGCGAGGACGTAGAATTGCTGACGGCCCCGCACAGCGAACTCGACCTGTGCGATCAGGCCGCGGTGTTCGACTGGTTTGGGAAGCGGAAACCGCAGGTCGTGTTCCTGGCGGCCGCGAAGGTCGGCGGCATTGTCGCCAACAACACGCTACGCGCCGAATTTCTCTATGACAACCTGGTGATCGCGGCGAACGCGATCCACGCCGCCCACCTCAATGGGTGCGAGAAGCTGATGTTCCTCGGCTCGTCCTGCATCTATCCGAAACTGGCGCCGCAGCCGCTGCGCGAGGACAGCATGCTGACGGGGCCGCTGGAGCCGACCAACGAGCCTTATGCGATTGCCAAGATTGCAGGCATCAAGATGGCCGAGGCCTATCGCAGCCAGTACGGCCGCGATTTCATCAGCGTGATGCCGACCAATCTCTACGGGCCCGGCGACAACTATCATCCCGAATACAGCCACGTCGTGGCGGCGCTGATCCGTCGCTTCCACGAGGCGAAGGCATCCGGTACGCGCAACGTTGAGGTCTGGGGTACCGGCACGCCGCGGCGCGAATTCCTCTATGTCGGCGATCTCGCCGACGCCTGCATCCATGTGATGAAGAATTATTCCGATGCCGGGCAGATAAATATCGGCACCGGCGCGGACATCACCATTGCCGAATTTGCACGCGTGGTGGCCGCCGCCGTCGGCTATAGCGGCGAGATCAGTTTCGACCCGTCGCGGCCCGACGGCACGCCGCGAAAACTGCTCGACGTCAGCCGGCTCGCCAGGCTCGGCTGGCGCGCCACGACCTCGTTGCAGGACGGTATCCGGCTCGCCTACCAGGCGTTTCTGAGCGAGCACAAGCGGGCGGCGGAGTAGGCGTCAGCCCGCCTTCGCCACCCGCGGCGGTCTTTTCGCAAGGGCCGTCGCCATTGCCGAGATCAGCGGTCTCATGAAGAACGCCTCGTCCGCGGGATGGATGACAGCGGTAAGGCCATGTGAGGCAAGTTCATCGCAGACCGCGGGTCCGACGGAGGCGATCGGCGTTTGCGCCAGACCATCGCGCAACTTCTCCTCCCAGCCATGCTTCTTGGCCGTATCGATAAGGCGGCGGATCTGGCCGAGATTGGTCAGCGCAATGGCATCGACGCGGCCTTTCGCCATTTCGTCGATCGCGGTGACGATATTGGAATCCGCAGTCTTGGCGTCATAAACGTAAGGCAGCACGGTATCGACCTCGGCGCCTCGTGCCTTGATGGCGCCGATCAGCGCGCCATGATCCTTGTCCGGATAAAGCTGCAGGCCGAGGCGGCGGCCGCCGAGGTCGAGGCGCGACAGCATCTCGGCGACACCCTCGGAAGTCGGCTTCTCCGTCGTCATCTGCGGCTCGAGGCCGATCTCGCGCAGGGCTTTGCCGGGTTTGGGGCCGCGCGTGAACTTCCTGCTCCTGCCGAGGGCGGCAATGAAATCCCGCTCGACGTTAATCCGCCGCACCACCTTCATCAGGCGGCGCAGGCCCTCGCCGGTCATCAGCACGAGGTCGTCGAAAGGCCTTTCGATGGCCCGCCTGATCCAGGCCTCGATCGGCGCGGGATCGGACGCATCGTTGATGGTGAACATCGGGCACTGCAGGACGTCCGCGCCCTGCTCCGACAGCAGGCGGGAGAACTGCGCCTCCTCGCGTGTTTCGAGGATGAGGATACGATAGCCGTTCAGCCTGTCAGCCATGATTCCGCTCTAACTTGGATGGGTCGGATTTGTTCATTTTGATCTTCGTAGCAGGATTGGCGCAAGGGCTCCGACTTGATAGAGCAGGGCGCAAGTTCACACCTGCCTAGATAATGCTGCTTAGCTCTTGATCAAAATGCCCCACAGCCAATTCGTCCTGACCCTGTCCTGTCCCGACCGTCCCGGCATCGTCTCGGCGGTGTCGACATTCCTCGCCCAGAACGGCCAGAACATCCTCGACGCCCAGCAGTTCGATGATGTCGAGACGAAGAAATTCTTCATGCGGGTGGTGTTCACGGCCGCCGATCTCGCGGTGGAATTGTCGGCGCTGCAGACCGGCTTCGCGGCGATCGCCCGGCGTTTCGCCATGGACTGGCAGATGCGCGATCGCGCCGCCAAGCGCAGGGTGATGCTGCTGGCTTCCAAATCCGACCACTGCCTCGTCGATATCCTCTATCGCTGGCGCACCGGCGAGCTCGACATGGTCCCGACCGCCGTCGTGTCCAACCATCCGCGCAAGACCTATGCCGGCATCGACTTCGGCGACATCCCGTTTCACCACCTGCCGGCGACGAAGGAGACCAAGCCGCAGCAGGAGGCGGCGATCTGGAAACTCGTCGAAGATACCAGAACCGACCTCGTGGTGCTGGCGCGCTACATGCAGATACTGTCGGATGATCTTTCCGAAAAGCTCTCGGGTCGCTGCATCAACATCCATCACTCGTTCCTGCCGGGCTTCAAGGGGGCACGGCCCTACCACCAGGCGCACGAGCGCGGGGTGAAACTTATCGGCGCCACCGCCCACTATGTGACGCGCGACCTCGATGAGGGACCGATCATCGACCAGGACGTCGAGCGCATCAGTCATCGCGACACGCCTGACGATCTCGTCCGCAAGGGCCGCGACATCGAGCGCCGCGTGCTGGCGCGCGCCGTGCGCCATCACCTTGAGGATCGTGTCATCCTCAACGGCCGCAAGACCGTTGTGTTCATGGATTGAGGCCGCCGTTCACTTCGGGGTCCGGAACGTCGGCCGGAAGCCGCGCGGACTCCAGCCGATGTCCTTGACCGCGGGCGTGGCGTCGAACGCCATGTCCTTCATCATACGGATGCCCATGGCGACGTTGGCGGCCGGATACAGCGGATTGACGGCCGCGAAGCATGCGCGCCACAGCCAGGGCGGGATGGACACGAAGCGCCTTGGCAGTCCCAGCCCATCGAAGATGCGCCCGATCATTTCCCGATAGGTCACCGTATCGAGACCCGGCAGGGAATAGAATTTGTTGATAGCGGCGTCGCTCTGCGCAGCGGCGATCGCGCCGATCGCCAGGTCCTCGGCATGGACAGGCTGGCGCAGGCCGGGGCCGCCGCCAACCAGCGGCATGAACCGGAACCTCTGAATCAGCCGCGACAGCGGCGTGACGTTGGTGTCGCGTCCTTCGTCGTAGATCAGCGTCGGCCGCAGAATCGTCCAGCCGACCCCGTGCTGCTCGCAGATCGCTTCAATCTGCCGTTCGGCTGCCGCCAGTCGCTGGATGGTGGCGCGCTCCGCGGCAATTTCCGTGTCCTGCTTTGTGATCACGCTGGTGGAACTGAACACGACCAGCCGCTTCAATGCCGGATCGATCAAATGGGGCAGCGCCTCGGCCAGCAGCACGGCGCTGGCGGTACAATACAACGTCGAGAGCGGCGGAAGCTTCAGCATGCCGGGCTCGTGCAGATCGCCGCGATACCATTTCACGGCAGGATCACTTCGTGCGGCGCGCGACAGGGCGAGCGGGCGCTGGCCGCTTTTCACCAGGTGGTCGACGATATATCCGCCGACGAGACCGCTGCCACCTATCACAAGGCTGCTGGTCGGCTGTGCTTCTGCCTGCACTTTCTCAATTGTCCCCAGCTTAGAACTTTTTCTTCTCTTGCGCGATCGTGCCGGCGCTGACGCGCGCTATGCAGATACTGATGTGGGTTGGGTCGATAGAACTTTTGATCGCCCATTCCTAGCGATTTTCCTGCTGCGCTTGCCCTGGTCCTGCGTCATCGTCCTTCTGTATTTCGTCGCGTTCCGACGCCGGCAACAATCGCCTTCGCTCCCGCTCTTTCATGTACTCGTCATATTGTATGGTTCCCGGTCGCGGCGGCGCGTCAGCAGGCAAGCCGCCTGCCCAGGCCGGGATGGCATCGCTTACACCGGCCGCAAGCTGTTCGTTGATCGTTCCGCAGCCGGCCAGGCTACCCGCTTGGGCCGCGATGCCGATCGTCAACAGGATCTGGCGGACGCACGGTCGCATTTTACCTAGGTCACACTCATAAGTAGTAAGATCGGACAGTGCTGTATAACCACCGAACGGCGGCCAAATGAAGCTACGATAAGGTTGATCTTTGGGTTTTATCGCAGGCTGTTGCAGTTGCAGCGGCCAGCCTGCCGTCTACGGTATTATTTTACTGCGTAAGGTCGCAGCAGTCGCGATCGCCGACGGCTAGGCTCCGGTACGGATTCGACCGCGGCCTAGAAGGGCAAGCCCACGTAGTTCTCGGCAATCGCGCGCATCGCCGTTTCGGACGAGAACAGGTAGGACATCTCCGTTTCCTGCAGCCGCTCGTCATAGGAAATGCGGTCGGGGAACCGGTGCAACAGCATCGTCATCCACCACGAGAAGCGCTGCGCTTTCCAGACCCTTGCCAGCGCCTTTTGCGAATAGGCGTCGAGGCCGGAATCGTCGCCCTTGCGGTAGTGATCGGTCAGGGCGTGATACAGGTAGTAGACATCGGAGGCGGCGGTGTTCAGCCCGCGCGCGCCGGTGGGCGGCACGATATGGGCGGCATCGCCGGCCAGGAACAGGCGGCCGTAGCGCATCGGCTCGGCCACAAAGCTGCGCAGCGGCGCGATGCTCTTCTCGATCGAAGGTCCGGTGACGAGCCGCGCCGCCACCTCCTGCGGCAAGCGGCGCTTGAGCTCGGCCCAGAAGGCGTCGTCGGACCAGTCTTCGGGCCTGTCGCTCAGCGGCACCTGGATGTAATAGCGGCTCAGGACCTGCGAGCGCAGCGAACACAGCGCAAAGCCCCGCTCGTGCTTCACATAGATCAGTTCGGGGGACACTGGCTTGGTACGCGACAGGATTCCGAGCCAGCCGAACGGATAGACCTTTTCGTGCTCGCGCAGCACGTCCTTCGGAATCGATTTGCGGCTGACGCCATGGAAACCGTCGGCGCCCACCACGAACTCGCAGTCGACCCGCACGATTTCGTCGCCTGACCGATATGTCACGTAAGGCGTATCGGATGCGATGTCATGGGGCGTAACGTCTTCCGCGTTGTGGACCACCTTGCCGCCGAGCCGGTCGCGCGCCTCGTAGAGATCGCGCGTCACTTCGGTCTGCCCGTAGACGATCACCGAATTGCCGCCGGAATATTTATGCAGGTCGACATGGTCGAGGCGGCCGTCATGGGCGATGTGGAAGCCGTGGTGGATCTCGCCTTCGCGGTCCATCCGTTCGCCGCTTTGCGCCTCGCGCATCAGCTTGGCAAAGCCGTGCTCCAGCACGCCGGCGCGGATGCGACCGAGCACGTGGTCGCGGCTGGATTTCTCCAGCACGATGGTGTCGATGCCCTGCAGATGCAACAGCTGCGACAACAAGAGCCCCGACGGGCCGCCGCCGATGATGCAGACCTGTACCTTCATCCTTCACGTCCTCCCGAGGCCGGCGACATTGCCCGGTCTAAGACCATAAGCGGATGGAGGGATCGGCCTTTGTCTTGTACAATTCGAACATGACGTCGGCGCGGTCGAATGCGGCCATCCAGGTCTACAATCTGTTCGGCGAGTCGAGCGACCTGCCGGACGTCGTCCATTGCGAGACCATCGTTTCACGGGCGTCGCTGCACGACTGGAAACTTGCCGTGCACCGCCATGCCCGGCTGCACCAGGTGCTGCTGATCGAGCGCGGCGGCGGCGAGGCGACGCTCGACGGGCGCGTTCACGCGCTGAAGCCGATGCATGTCGTCAATGTCCCCGTCGGCAATGTACACGGCTTCAACTTCTCGCCCGGCACGCAGGGCTGGGTGGTCACCATCGCCGCCGAAATCCTCGACGAGACGCTGCTCGCCCAGGAGGGGCTGCGCAGCGTGCTGGCGCGCTGCACGGTCGTGCGCGGCACGCCGCAGATGCGCGCCACCATGAAGCAGATCTTTGCCGAATTCGCCGGCCGGAGCTTTGGCAGGGCTCACGTGCTGCGCGCGTTATCGGCCGGCCTGATCGGGCTTGTCGCACGCGAACTCGCGCGCGGAAGGGGCGACAGCAGCGCGCCGGATTCCGAATTGTTCCGCCGCTTCGAGGCGCTGCTTGAGCGACACCATCTCGAGCGCTGGAGCGTATCCGACTATGCCGCGGCGCTGTCGGTCACGCCGACGCATCTCAATCGGCTGACGCGCGCGGCGACCGGAGATACCGCTTCTCATTTGATCCTCAACCGGCTGATCCGGGAGGCGCGGCGCAATCTCGTCTATACCAACCTGCCGGTGTCCACGATCGCCTATTCCCTCGGGTTCGATGACCCTGCCTATTTCAGCCGCATCTATGCTGCCGCGACCGGGCTGTCTCCGCGCGCGTTTCGCGACCGGTTGCATGGTGCCGAGGAGTGAGGCATGGCAAGGGCGCGGCAATGGATCGCGGGGCTCTCGCCGTTCAAGTCATTGCTTTTTCAGCCTTTCTTCCCGGAGAGCGTCGATCTTTTGTTGTTGACCAGTCTTAGTGATTTGTACAATAGTACAAATGTCATGGTTACTTGGAAAAGGCGTGAAGAACCGCGTCAGGCGGTCCTGCGAAGTCACTGAGAGGAATTGAGAGGAGGAGAGAAGTGCCCATATCGACATTGTCCCGTCGCGCCGCGCTTGCCGGCGCGTTCAGTCTGGCTGCGCTGTTCAGCGTGCCAGCTTGCGCCCAGGACACCTTCAAGATTGGCCTCATCGTGCCGATGACCGGTGGCCAGGCCTCGACCGGCAAGCAGATCGACAATGCCATCAAGCTTTACATGCAGCAGAAGGGCGACACGGTCGCCGGCAAGAAGATCGAGGTGATCCTGAAGGATGACGGCGCGCTCCCGGACAACACCAAGCGGATCGCGCAGGAACTGATCGTCAACGACAAGGTCAACGTCATCGCGGGCTTTGGCGTCACGCCGGCGGCGTTTGCCGCGGCGCCGCTGGCAACACAGGCCAAGATCCCGGAGATCGTGATGGCGGCGGGTACCTCGATCATCACCGAACGCTCGCCCTATATCGTACGCACCAGCTTCACGCTGGCGCAGTCCTCCACCATCATCGGCGACTGGGCCGCCAAGAACGGCATCAAGAAGGTGGCGACGCTCACCTCCGATTATGCGCCCGGCAACGACGCGTTGAATTCCTTCAAGCAGAACTTCACCGCCGGTGGCGGCGAGATCGTCGAGGAAGTTAAAGTGCCGTTGCAGAATCCCGACTTTGCGCCGTTCCTGCAGCGCATGAAGGACGCCAAGCCGGACGCCATGTTCGTGTTCGTGCCGGCAGGCCAGGGCGGTAACTTCATGAAGCAGTATGCGGAGCGCGGCCTCGACAAGAGCGGCATCAAGGTGATCGGCCCCGGCGACGTGATGGACGACGACCTGCTGAACAACATGGGCGATGCCGCGCTCGGCGCCGTCACCGCGCATCTCTACTCCGCGGCGCATCCGTCGGCGATGAACAAGGAGTTCGTCGCCGCCTACAAAAAGGCCTTCAACACCCGTCCGGGCTTCATGGCCGTGGGCGGCTATGACGGCATCCACCTGATCTACGAGGCGCTGAAGAAGACCGGCGGCAAGACCGACGGCGATGCGCTGGTCGGGGCCATGAAGGGGATGAAGTGGGAAAGCCCGCGCGGCCCGATCTCGATTGACCCGGAGACCCGCGACATCGTGCAGAACATCTACATCCGCAAGGTCGAGAAGGTGGACGGCGAGCTCTACAATGTGGAGTTCGCGACCTTCGAGGCGGTGAAGGATCCGGGCAAGACCAAGAAGTGACGCGCGAAAGCGCGTCACTCCCGGGCGTTTGTCCCGTTCTCTCAACACGTCATGCCCGGGCATGAGCGCGAAGCGCGTCTTCGCTCAAGCCGGGCATGACAGCTACTGGACGCGTATCACCACTCGGGCTGGCCAAGCCGTTCCATGACCACCGTATTCACCATTCTGTTCGACGGCGTTGCCTACGGCATGCTGCTGTTCGTGCTCGCCTGCGGTCTGGCGGTGACGCTCGGGCTGATGAACTTCGTCAACCTCGCCCATGGCGCATTCGCCGTGGCCGGCGGCTATGTCTGTGCGGTGCTGGTCAACAACCAGGGCTGGCCGTTCTTTGCCGCGCTCCCGCTCGCCTTCGTTGCCAGCGCTGCGATCGGGGCTGCGCTGGAGCGCACGCTGTATCGCCATCTCTACACCCGCAGCCATCTCGACCAGGTGTTGTTCTCGGTCGGCCTCGTCTTCATGTCGGTGGCCGCGGTCGACTACATCATGGGATCGTCGCGCATCTTCATCAAGCTGCCGGCGGCGCTGGAAGGGCAGTTCGACCTGTTCGGTGTCGGCATCGGCCGCTACCGGCTGATGATCATCGTGATCTGCGGGCTCCTGACGGTTGCGCTGCAGCTGATCCTGGCACGAACGCGCTTCGGCAGCCGGCTGCGCGCCGCCGTGGACGATCCTCGCGCGGCGATCGGGCTCGGCATCAACGTGCCGCAGGTGTTCGCCTTCACCTTTGCGTTCGGCTGCGGCCTTGCCGGCCTCGGGGGTGCGCTGAGTGCGGAAATCCTCGGCCTCGATCCGTATTTTCCGCTGAAGTTCATGATCTACTTCCTGATCGTGGTGACGGTCGGCGGCTCCTCCAGCATCACCGGGCCGTTCCTCGCCTCGCTCCTGCTCGGCATCGGCGACGTCGCCGGCAAATATTACGTGCCCAAGATGGGGCCGTTCGTCATCTACACCATCATGATCGTGATCCTGATCTGGCGTCCCAACGGCCTGTTCGGCCGCAGTGCCACGCGGTGATCCGATGAGCGCTGCGAACGACGTTTCCAATTCCGCGATGGCCTCCAGCCGCTGGCGCGTCAGCGAAGTCGCATTCTGGGTGTTGGTGCTGGCCTGCCCGTTCCTGTTCCCGTCGCGCTATCTGATCATGACGGACATCCTGCGGCTGGCGCTGTTCACGCTCTCGCTCGATCTCATCCTCGGCTATGCCGGCATCGTCTCGCTCGGGCACGCCGCCTTTTTTGGCGTCGGCGCCTATTCGGCAGGGCTACTCGCACTGCACGGCATCATCAATGAGCCCGTCATCGCGTTGATCGTGGCAGGCCTGGCCGCCATGGTGCTGGGCTTCTTCACCAGCTTCCTCGTGATCCGCGGCGTCGATCTGACGCGGCTGATGGTGACGCTGGGCATCGCGCTGTTGCTGGAGGCGCTTGCCGAGCGCTTCTCCGACATCACCGGCGGCACCGACGGGCTGCAGGGCATCGAGATGCAGCCGATCCTCGGCCTGTTCGCCTTCGACATGTTCGGCAAGACCGGCTTCTGGTACAGCCTGATCGTGCTGTTCCTGCTGTTCCTGCTGGCGCGTCGCGTCGTGCACTCGCCATTCGGCCTGTCGCTCCGTGCGATCAAGAACAATCCGCTGCGCGCCTCCGCTATCGGCATTCCCGTCAACCGCCGGCTGATCGCGGTCTACACGCTGGCGGCGTTCTATGCCGGTATTGCCGGCGCGCTGTTCACCCAGACCACGGCACTGGCCTCGCTCGACGTGTTCTCGTTCGAGCGTTCCGCCGACCTGATGCTGGTGCTTGTCATCGGCGGCACCGGCTATCTCTATGGCGGGCTGATCGGTGCTGTCGTCTTCAAGATGCTGCAGGAACTGTTCCAGGCCATCACGCCGCAATACTGGCTGTTCTGGATCGGTCTCGTGCTGGTCGTCATCGTGATGGTCGGCCGCGCGCGCATCCATCGCTGGGTGCTGTGGCTGCCGAACCTGGTGATCCGGCAGATCACCGGCCGCAAGGCGGCGGTTGCCGTGCCGGAGGACGAGGCATCATGACGGTGGCGCTGGAGACAAGGGATCTGCAAAAGTCGTTCGGCGGACTGAAGGTCACGCGCGACCTGTCGCTCAGGGTGGAGCAGGGCGCCCGCCACGCGCTGATCGGCCCGAACGGAGCCGGCAAGACCACCGTGATCAATCTGCTCACCGGCGTGCTGGAGCCGGATTCCGGCCGCATCCTGCTCGAGGGCCAGGACATCGCCGCTCTCGCCGTGCACAAGCGGGTGCTGCGCGGCCTGTCGCGCACGTTCCAGATCAACCAGCTCTATGCCGACCTGACTCCGCTGGAGACGGTCGGGCTTGCGGTTTCCGAACGGCTCGGCCGCGGCGGCGACTGGTGGCGGCGCATGGGTACGCGCAGCGACGTCAACGAGGAACTCGCCGATATCCTGTCGCGCTTCCATTTGCTCGACGTCAAGAACGAGCAGACCGCGACACTGCCCTATGGCAAGCAGCGGCTGCTCGAGATCGCGGTCGCCATCGCCGCAAGGCCGCGCGTGCTGCTGTTGGATGAGCCTGCCGCCGGCGTGCCTGAAAGCGAGCGTCACGACATCCTTGCCGCCGTGGCTGCGTTGCCGCGCGACGTCACGGTGCTGCTGATCGAGCACGACATGGACCTCGTGTTCTCGTTTGCCGATCGCATCTCGGTGCTGGTCAATGGCGCCATGCTGGTGGAGGGCCCGCCGGAGGTGGTGGCGCGCGATCCGCAAGTGAAGGCGGTCTATCTCGGCGAGGGCGCCGATGCCTGAATTGCTCACCATTGAAGGCCTGCGCGCCGGTTATGGCGAGGCGGTGGTGCTGCCTGGCATGTCGCTGAGCCTGCCGGAAAGCCAGGTGCTGGCGCTGCTCGGCCGCAACGGCACGGGCAAGACGACGCTGATCAATTCCATCGTCGGCATCACCCGCCGCTTCGGCGGCAGCGTTACCCTCGGCGGCGCCGATATCACGGCGCTGCGGCCCGATCAGCGGGCGCGGGCCGGGATCGGCTGGGTGCCGCAGGAACGCAATATATTTCGCTCGCTCACGGTCGAGGAAAACATGACGGCGGTGGCGCAGCCGGGTCCTTGGACGGTGGACAAGGTTTACGAGATGTTTCCGCGCCTGAAAGAGCGGCGCAACAATTACGGCAACCAGCTTTCCGGCGGCGAGCAGCAGATGCTGGCGATCGGCCGGGCGCTTACGCTCAATCCAAAGGTTCTGCTCCTGGACGAGCCGACCGAGGGGCTGGCGCCCATCATCGTCGAGGAATTGTTGAGGGCGATCGGCACCATTACCCGCGCGGGCGGCATCTGCTCGATCATTGTCGAGCAGAATGCGCAAAAGATTCTGGGGCTGGCCGACCGTGTTGTGATATTGGAGCGCGGCGCCATCGTTCACGATGCGCCGAGCAGCGCGCTCAAGGCCGATCCCTCGGCGCTGGAACGCCATCTCGGCGTCTCCGGCGGCGCGGGCCACTGACGAAATTCGGAGTCGAGACCATGCAGCGAACCAAGCCTCCCTTCCGCGCCGACGAGGTCGGCAGCCTCCTGCGCCCGCCGAAGATCAAGGAAGCCCGCGTGAAGCTGGAGAAGGGCGAGATCACGCCCGAGGAGCTGCGCAAGGTCGAAGACATGGAGATCGAGAAGGTCGTGCACCGGCAGGCCTCGGTAGGTCTGAAGCTCGCGACCGACGGCGAGTTCCGCCGCTCCTGGTGGCATTTCGACTTCCTGGCCAAGCTGACCGGCTGCGAGCTGTTCCACCCCGACACCGGCATTCAGTTCGCGGGCGTGCAGACCCGGCATGATGCGGTGCGTGTGATCAGCAAGCTCGACTTTCCCGACAACCACCCGATGCTGGATCACTTCAGGTTCCTGAAGAAGCACGCCGACATCGCCCACGTCACGCCGAAGATGACGATCCCGTCGCCGGCGGTGCTGCATTTCCGCGGCGGTCGAAAGGCGATCTCCACGCAGGTCTATCCGGACCTCGAGGAGTTCTATTCCGATCTCGGCAAGACCTACCGCAAGGCGGTCAAGGCCTTCTACGACGCCGGCTGTCGCTATCTGCAGTTCGACGACACGGTATGGGCCTATCTCTGCTCGCAGGACGAATTGAAGAAGGCGCGCGAGCGCGGCGACAATCCCGAGGGCCTGCAGCAGATCTACGCCCGCATCATCAACTACGCCATTGCCGAGAAGCCGGCCGACATGGTCATCACCACGCATGTCTGTCGCGGCAATTTCCGCTCCACCTGGATTTCCTCCGGCGGCTATGAGCCGGTGGCCGAGACCATGCTGGGCGGCACCAACTACGACGGCTATTTCCTCGAATATGATTCCGACCGCGCCGGCGGCTTCGAGCCGCTGCGCTACCTGCCCAAGGGCAACAAGGTCGTGGTGGTCGGTGTCATCACCTCGAAATTCGGCGAGTTGGAGAAGAAGGACGACATCAAGCGCCGGCTCGACGAGGCGGCAAAGTTCGCGCCGCTCGAGCAGCTCGCGCTGTCGCCGCAATGCGGTTTTGCCTCGACCGAAGAGGGCAACGTTCTCTCGGAGGAGGAGCAGTGGGCCAAGCTGCGGCTCGCCGTCGAGATCGCGAACGAGGTGTGGGGCAAGTAGCACTGCACTTCTATATGCCGTCATTCCGGGGCGCGCGTTAGCGCGAACTCGGAATCTAGAGATTCCGGGTTCGATGCTTTGCATCGCCCCGAAATGACGGGTGCCAACGTATCCGTCGCGCTCAAATTGCCTTCAGTTTGCGGTAGGCGAACCACACCATCTTCGGCAAGAGCCAACCGTCGCGGAAGCGCGAGATCTGCGTCTCGCCGAAAGTGCGCGCCTTGTAGTGGATCGGTGTCTCGATGATCTTCAGGTTCTGCTTGGCGGCGTCGAAGATCAGCTCGAAATCCCCGATGCTGAATTCATCCTGAACTCGAACGGTCTTTGAGCTGCGCCGCTCTAACCCCATTGCGGCGGCGCTTTCCAGACCTGAAATTCGGATCTTGTTGCGCTTTGGGTGGATGTCGCGAGCTTCTCGCCGGCAAACACTTTCAGCGCAGTGATCTTGTTGCAGGCATCGATCTGCTGGTCGGCCGGCGTGGCGTCGGCCGTGCAGAGCGGCCCAAGCTGGTTGTGCTGCTGCGCCGGGGAGGGGACCGGCCATAGCGCGGCCGCAAGCAGCGAAAGCAGCAAGATGAATTGGCGCATGAATGTCCCGCGATCGGTGAGGAAAGCCTTGCGGTTTGGTCGCGGGCCGCGCGGATGGGATTCAAGCGGCGGGGAGCGCTGCGGATGGCAGTTTGCCGGTTGGGCAGAGGGTGATAGGACAGGGCCATCAGGATCAGGCTGCCCACCGGCGTCCCAACCCGCTTCCGATGAAAAACGACCAGATTCTCGCCCAGATTATTGAATTCTGCCGCCGGTCCGACATGGCGGAATCGACGTTCGGACGGCGGGCGGTCAATGACGGCAAGCTGGTCGCTCGCCTGCGCGAGGGTAAGCGCATTACGACGGACACGCTGGAGCGCATCCAGGCCTATATCGCGGCCTCGACGCCCGGCGGCCTGCCGCCGGTACGCGGGCTCGAGGTGGTGCCGGAGAAGCGCGATCCCCGCGGCAATTTCCGTTTCTTCGAGAACCGGCAGAAATACCTGCTGTTCGTCCACACCTGCAGCGAGAAGCGCGTCATCGCCGACCGCGTGGCGCTGGAGCTTGCCAGCATTCATCCCCGCCCGCCGGCACTGCGGGTCTTCGACGCGGGCGTCGGCGACGGCACTGTGCTGGCGCGGGTGCTGCGTTCGATGCACGGGCGCTTTCCGCACATGCCGTTCTATATCGCCGGCAAGGAGCTGAGCCTGGAGGACGTCCGCCTGACACTGGACAAGGTGCCGGACCGGCTGTTCGAGCATCCGGCGACCGTCTTCGTGCTGACCAACATGTACTACGCCGAGGCTCCCTGGCTTGCGCCCGCAACGCCTGCGGCGGCGGCCGGCATGATCTGGCACGAGGTGGCGCTGCGAGGGGCTTCGTCCGGCGAATTCGAGGCGCAAATCGCCGAATTGGGGCCGTTCCTGGAGCAAAACTGGCGGGCCAATATCAGCCCCAAATCGGGCATGCCGATCTATGAGCGGCCTGTGGCGCTGGTGCTGTATCGGGAGGACCACCGGTTTCTGCTCGATTCGATTATCCCCCGGGCCGGCCGGACCGAGGCCAATTTTGACCTCGTCATCGCCTCCCAGCCCTATCGGGCCAAATCCTCTGTGAATTTCCGGGCCAAGCGCATCATTGCCCCTTTGGCCCGCGCCCTGCGGGCTGGCGGCCGGCTGATTGGAATCCACTCCCACGGGGACGATCCGGGCCTCGAAATCATCCAGGCGGTCTGGCCGGGAGAAAATCCTTTCACAGTGAGCCGGCATGAGCTATTGCGCGCGGTGAAATATGAGCTGGGATCGGTGGGGCGCGACCTTAATTTTAACGCTTATGCCGATAACCGTTCGATCTTCCGATATGATATGGAAGCGCTGCCCAACGAAGTGACGGGCGCGATCGGAACCTCGACGGCCTTTGCAGCGTGGAACGCGGCGGTGTATGTCGCCCAGATCGAAGACGACCGGTTGGCGGAAATGACTGAAAACAGCCGAACCCTCGAGGCAACGCGTGAGGTTCTGCGCAAGCATAACGGGCTCTGGTTTTACGACGAATCCTACGTCATCTCGCGCCGCCGAGATTGACATCCGAAACCCCACTCACGAACGAAAGCCGCCGGCGGTCCGGCGCAGGAAGAGGATAATTGATGCGCGCGTCCTATCTGTTCACCAGCGAGTCCGTTTCCGAGGGGCATCCGGACAAGGTGTCCGACCAGATCTCCGATGCTATCCTCGATGCCTTCATCGCCAAGGACGTCGAGCTCGGCATCGCCGATGACAGCCTCGTCAACACCCGTCTCGGCTGCGAGACGCTGTGCACCACGAACAAGATCGTGATCGCCGGCGAAGGCCGCGGCCAGCTGTTCCGCACCATCAACGGCAAATCGGTGGTCGACCGCGAGCTGATCAGCAAGATCGCGCGCGATGTGGTCAAGGACATCGGCTACAATCAGGACGGCTTCTCCTATCACGGCGCCGACATCGAGGTGCTCTTGCACGGCCAGTCACCCGACATCGCGATGGGCGTGGACGCCAAGAAAAAGAAGAGCGGCGAGGAAGAGGGCGCCGGCGACCAGGGCATGATGTTCGGTTATGCCTGCACCGAGAGCGAGGTGTACGAGAAGGGCTCGTTCATGCCCGCGCCGATCTACTTCGCACACAAGATCCTGAAGGTTCTCTCCGACAAGCGCCGCAACGGCCAGCTCGCCGACCTGCAGCCCGACGCCAAGAGCCAGGTGACCGTCAAGTATCTCGATGGCAAGCCGGTCGGCTGCACCAAGGTCGTGGTCTCGACCCAGCACAACGAGAAGAGCCGCAACAACAAGAAGTACACGCCCGGCCTGATCAAGGAGATGATCTCGACCGCGGTTGAATCGGCGCTGCCCAAGGGCTGGATGCCGCAGCGTCCGGGCGACTTCCTGGTCAACCCGACCGGCAATTTCGTCGTCGGCGGTCCCGACGGCGACTGCGGCCTCACCGGCCGCAAGATCATCGTCGACACCTATGGCGGCTATGCGCCGCATGGCGGCGGCGCCTTCTCCGGCAAGGATCCGACCAAGGTCGACCGTTCGGCCGCCTATGCCGCGCGCTACCTCGCCAAGAACGTGGTTGCGGCCGGCCTTGCCGAGCGCTGCACCATCCAGGTCGCCTATGCGATCGGTGTCGCCGATCCGATGTCGCTGCTCGTCGAAACCCACGGCACCGGTAAGGTCGACGAGAAAAAGCTCGAGAAGGTTCTGCCGGAGCTGTTCCGCCTGACGCCGACCAACATCCGCCGCACGCTGAAGCTCAATCGTCCGATCTACCAGCGCACCGCGTCGTACGGTCATTTCGGCCGCGCGCCGGCCAGGGACGGCGGCTTCTCCTGGGAAAGGACCGACCTCGCCGACGCGCTGCGGCGCTCGGTTTAATTCTTGCGTCGTTCCGGGGCGCTCGCCGCAGCGAGCGAACCCGGAATCCTTCTCCCTCATTTCGAGATTCCGGGCTCGCCTCTCCCGAGGCGGCCCGGAATGACGAGCCAGATAACAGGAAGCCGCCATGACCGCCGCCGCCAAGAAGCCAGCCTTCACCGATTACATCGTCAAGGACATCTCGCTCGCCGAATTCGGCCGCAAGGAAATCTCGCTGGCCGAAACGGAAATGCCGGGCCTGATGGCGACGCGTGAGGAATTCGGGCCCAAGCAGCCCTTGAAGGGCGCGCGCATTGCCGGCTCGCTGCACATGACGATCCAGACCGCGGTGCTGATCGAGACGCTGGCTGCGCTCGGCGCCGACATCCGCTGGGTCTCCTGCAACATCTATTCGACGCAGGATCACGCGGCGGCCGCGATCGCCGCCGCCGGCATTCCGGTGTTCGCCGTCAAGGGCGAGACGCTGGCCGATTACTGGGACTACACCGCAAAACTGTTCGACTGGCACGGCGGCGGCACGCCCAACATGATCCTCGACGACGGCGGCGATGCCACCATGCTGGTGCATGCCGGCT
>DASWVJ010000019.1:0-7238 GCA_036406295.1 Bradyrhizobium sp. | reverse complement strand
TGCGAAGCCGGAAGTGACGCCGGTAAGACAGGCAATCAACTCCGCCCCGCGTCATGCCCGGGCTTGTCCTGGGCATCCACCTGTTTCATCATCCGCGAATGTCAGACGGTTACGTTTACATCATGGCGAGCGCACCCAACGGCATCCTGTATGTTGGGGTGACCAGCGATCTCGTGCGGCGCGTCTACGAGCACAGGAATGGATTGGTCGCTGGCTTCACGAAGCGATACGGCATCAAGCGTCTCGTCTATTTTGAGCATCACGACACGATTCAGGCGGCGATCCAGCGCGAGCACAACGTGAAACACTGGTCGCGGACATGGAAGGTGCGGCTGATTCTGGCCAACAATCCCAAATGGAACGATCTGTACGATACGATCGCACAGTAATGCGGATGACCTCTATCCCCGTCATGGCCGGGCTTGTCCCGGCCATCCACGTCTCACAAGAGGCACCGAAGAACGTGGATGCCCGGGACAAGCCCGGGCATGACGAAATCTAGAACATCAAACGAGGCCAAGAACGTGGATGGCCGGGACAAGCCCGGCCATGACGAGTTCTGGGCCAGCTTCACCGAAAAATAAGCCAGCCCAAAGGAATAAGGACGGCAAGTGTGATGACGGCGCCCGAAGCCAGCCTGCCAATCTTGTGTAGCGTGGAAATCTGTGAGGGATCGCGATGCGGTTGGCGGTCCAACCAGCGGGCGAATGCCCGCAGCGGCCGAACGATTGCCTCCAGGATGACCCAGAACAGAAGCTCCGACTCTGCGCTCATGCAAATTGGAATCCAGGTTTTGCCGGCTTGCGCTGCAAGTACGCGCCGAGCCAACCTCACGCAGCCTTGTCTGCGTCGCCCGCTGCGATCAGGCCGCGTTGGGCCTTGAGCAGGGCGACGATCTCGGCATGCGGCCGGGCGCGGCTGAACAGAAAACCCTGGCCCTCGTGGCAGCCCTCGGCGCGCAGGCAGCTCAGCTCGGCCTCGGTCTCGACGCCTTCGGCGGTGATGGTCACGCCAAGGCCTTTGCCCAGGCTGACGATGGAACGGATGATCGCCTGGGCGTCGCGATTGGCGTCGACCTCCTGCACGAAGGAGCGGTCAATCTTGATCTTGTCGAACGGGAAGCTGCGCAGATAGCTCAAGCTCGAATAGCCGGTGCCGAAATCATCCATCGAGATGCGCACGCCAAGCGCCCGCAGCGCGTGCAGGGTGGCGAGCACCTGACTGCTCTTCTCCAGGAGCAGCGTCTCGGTGATCTCGAGCTCGAGCCGCCGCGCTGCGAGGCCGGACTGCTTAAGCGCATCCATCACCAGCGACAGCAAATTGCCGGTGCGGAATTGCAGCGGCGAGAGGTTGACCGCGACGCGGACCTCGTCGGGCCACTGCGCCGCATCCCGGCAGGCACGGCGTAGCATCAGGCTGCCGATCGCGTTAATCAGGCCGGTCTCCTCGGCGACTGGGATGAACTCGCCCGGCGAGATCATGCCGCGTTCGGGATCCGGCCAGCGCACCAGCGCCTCGAAGCCGGTGATGCGGCCGGTCGCAAGGTCGACCAGCGGCTGGTAGTAAGGCTGCAGCAGGTCGTTCCGGATCGCATTGCGCAGGTCGATCTCGACCTTGCGCCGGCTCTGGGCGCAGGCATCCATCTCCGCCTCGAAAAACGAGAACGTGCCGCGGAAATCGTTCTTGGCGCGCGACAGCGCGAGATCGGCGTTCTTGAGCAGCTTGTCCGAAGCATCGCCATCGCCGGGCGAGACGGCAATGCCGATGGAGGCGCCGATCACCACCGAATGCTCCTCGATCAGGAAGGGATCGGCGATGGCCTCGAGCAGACGGCGGGCCAGCAGGGTCGCGTCCTCGGGACGTGTCACGCCGCCCTGCAGGATCGCGAATTCATCGGAGTTAAGGCGGGCGATGGCGTCTTCCTCGCGCAGCGCGGCGCGCAGCCGCTTGGCGACGGCGCGCAGCAGCATGTCGCCGACGCCGTGGCCGAGCGTGTCGTTGATCGCCTTGAAATTGTCGAGACCGAGCACCAGCACCGCAAGCTTCTCGGCACTGCGCCGCGTGTGCAGCAGCATGTCGTCCATCTGCTGGCACAGCAGGGCGCGGTTCGGCAACCCCGTGAGGCCATCGTGCTGGGCCATGAAGGCGAGCCGCGCCTCGGCGCGCTTGCGCTCGGTGATGTCCATCAGCGCCAGCAGCACGGCCGGCTGGTCGCCATGGACGAGCTGGCGCGAATAGATGGCGAGATCGATCAGCCCACCGTCGGCACGGACATGTTTCCAGGTGCGCGCGGCCTGCTCGTCGCCGCTGGCGTCGCCGAGCCAGGGCAGCTCGGTGTCGAAAGCTTGCAGGCTGCGGATGCTCAGCTTCTCGAATTCGGACCGGCTGTAGCGGTAGTGCTCGACAGCGGCGTCGTTGACGGAAAGGATGCGCTCGCCGTCGAGCGAGCAGACGATCATCGGCACGGGATTGCTGTCAAACAGCAGGCGGAACGAGGCTTCACGCTGCTTCAACTCGGTGATGTCGACGCGCAGGCCGACCACGCCGCCATCGGAGGTGAGCCGCTCCTCGATCAGGATGACGCGGCCGTCGGCGAGCGCCTGCTCGTGGCGCGCGCCGGGCTGATGCATCCTGGTCAGCCGCTCGGCAATCCACTCTTCCTCGCGGCCTTTGGCTTCCGGATAATCGCCGCGCGCAACGCCGATGCGGATGGTGTCAGCCAGCCGGGCGCCGGACGCGAACAGATCGGAGCTGCGATTGTAGATCTCGGCGTATTTCTTGTTCCAGAGGATGTAGCGGCCCTCGGCGTCGAGGAACACGATGCCCTGCGGCAGAAGGTCGATCGCCTCGCGCAGCCGCTCATGGGATTTGCGCGCATCGGCGATCGCGGCCTCGGCTTCAGCGCGCTTGCGCAGCATTTCGCCGACCTCGCGCGCACGGCTGCGAACAGCGGCGTATTTCGGCATCGGCTTGACCGGCCGTCCAGGGATGCGGGCAATCGCGGCACGCTTTGCCTTCTTCTTCGGCCGGATCATCGGCATTGTACGCCCCACACACACTCGCATTCTGCGCAGGGGGCCGTTCTGCTTTAAGTGTCTGAAAAAATGGTATCTCTTGCCGAGTCTGCAGGGGGCCCCGCGTGGCCGCTTATGCCTGTCTTGCAGGCGCAAGTTGCGCGGGCCACCCCGGCGCTGCAACCTGTGATAGACAAACCTCCGTAGATCACCGGGTGCAACGCGCCGCCAAGGTCGACGCCGCCCGGCGATTGCACGTCGCGCGCGTGAAAATGCGTTAATGCGCGACGGGGTTATCGAAGCGTAAAGAGCGGCCTACTCTCAGTAGATCTCGATCCGCGTACTATCGCGGCCGTTGCGTTCGACCAGCGCATAGAGCGTCGCCGCATTCGAGGGGTGCAGCCGCACGCAGCCATGCGAGGCCGGACCGCCGAGACGGCGGAGATCATTGGTGCCGTGAATGGCGAAGCCGTGATAGAAGAAGATCGAGTGCGGCATCGGCGAGCTGTAATACTTTCTCGAGAACCAGCGCCGCGCCATCATCTGCGGATAGAAAACGCCGCTCGGCGTGCCATAGCCGCTGCGGCCGGTGGAGACCGGCCAGGTGTAGCGCGGCTGCCCGTCGACTCTCACCGACATGCGCTGCGCGGATTTGTCGATGTGAACGACGACGTCGGCGAGCGCCGGCGCGATGGAGAGGAGTGACACCACACACGCAGCCGCGACGGCCGGCCGCCAGCCCGACAACAAACTCATGGAACGCCCTGCCCGTTACATTCCCGGGCATGACCTTTTCCGCAAACCGGTACCCACTTTGCGGGGTCATGCCGTTTTGGGCATGACCTTCTCCGCATCATGCCCAAGTAATATTCCCGCCATTTGCGGGTTCCCGAAGCGACTTGTAAAGGGCGCACGCGGTCGCCGCGGGGGTTAAGCTTAACCCGGCGGCGGTCGCGCCGAATTGAGCGGGATGATCGCGCCGCCTACTCGCCCGCAGAGGCGAATTCCGTGATAGCTTCGGCCGGCATGCAGCCCCGCCGATTCCTGATTCCCATCCTGATCTCGGCCGTCCTCAGTGCTTGTCCTGCGCTGGCGCAGGACAAGGGCATGGTCAATCCAAAGCCGCTGCCGCCGCTGGCCAATCCCAACGACCCAAAACTCGGCGCCAAGGAATTGTTCGCGCGGAAATACCTGCCCGCGGCTGCGGAAAAGCCGCGCGTGTTCGGCTTCTATGCCCATGGATGCATCGCAGGCGCCGAAGGCTTGCCGATCAACGGCGAGGCCTGGCAGGTGATGCGGCTGTCGCGCAACCGCTACTGGGCGCATCCCAACCTGGTCGCGCTGGTGAAGCGGCTCGCCATGAAGGCGAAGAAGGAGGCGGGCTGGCCCGGCATCCTGGTCGGCGACATGTCGCAGCCGCGCGGCGGGCCGATGATCACGGGGCATGCCAGCCACCAGGTGGGACTGGATGCCGACATCTGGCTGACGCCGGCGCCGAACCGCCAGCTCTCGCGCAACGAGCGCGAGGAGATGTCGGCCACCATGATGGTGCGCGAGGACCGCCTCGACATCGATCCGCGCGTGTTCACGCCCAGTCATCTCGTCGTCATCCGCGCCGCGGCGCAGGAGCCCACCGTACAGCGCATCTTCGTCAATGCCGCGATCAAGAAGGCGTTGTGCCGGGAGGCCAAGGGCGATCGCAGCTGGCTGCACAAGGTGCGGCCGATGTACGGCCACGACTATCACTTCCATATCCGCATCAGATGCCCGCCGGGCGCCGGCGAATGCGAAAGCCAGCCGGACCCGAGCGAGGGCGAAGGCTGCAGCACAGCTGACCTGGCCTTCTGGTTCAAGGATTCCGTGCTGCATCCCAAGCCGCCAAAGGTGCCGCCGAAGCCGAAGCCGCCGATGACCATGGCGCAATTGCCGCCGGCCTGCCGGGCGGTGCTGAACATGCCGGACGCAAAGCAGTAGTCCTTTGTCCTGAAGGACTTTTCTCCTCGCGTGAAGATGGGCTATAATCGGCGCGCATTCGCGACATCCCGCCGACTGTGCGTCGGCAAGGGATTACCGGAACGGCGCTTCCGCCCGTCGCAACCCTGAAATCACCGACGCCTGATTTGCGCGCGCGATTGCGTGCGTAAACTCGCATGGAGCGCCACAATGAAACGTCTCTCCGGAATTCTTGCTGCCTTGTTCGTCCTCGCAGGCGTTGCCCTGCCCGCGGCCGCGCAGGACAGCACCATCACCGTGTTCGCCGCCGCCTCGATGAAGAACGCGCTCGACGACATCGATGCCGCCTATACCGCAAAGACCGGCGTCAAGGTGACGGTGAGCTATGGGCCGAGCTCGGGCCTGGCCAAGCAGATCGAACAGGGCGCGCCGGCGGATGTGTTCATCTCGGCCGATACCGACTGGATGGATTACGCGGCGGCGAAGAAGACCATCAACGAGCCGACCCGCGTCAATCTGCTCGGCAACAGCATCGTGCTGATCGCGCCGAAAGACTCCAAGGTCGAGAACGTCAATATCGGACCGGGCTTCGATCTGGCGAAACTTGCTGGCGACGGCAAGATCGCGACCGGCGACGTCAAGTCCGTACCGGTCGGCAAGTACGCCAAGGCCGCGCTCGAGAAGCTCGGATCGTGGCAGGCGGCCGAGCCGAAATTCGCAATGGCAGACAATGTGCGTGCGGCACTGCTGTTGGTGGCGCGTAACGAGGCGGCGCTCGGCATCGTCTATTCGACCGACGCCAAGGTCGAGCCCGGCGTGAAGATCGTCGGCACCTTCCCCGCCGATTCCCATCCCGCGATCATCTATCCCGTCGCAGCGACCACGACGGCAAAGCCGGCGGCGACCGGCTACCTCGCGTTCCTGCGCTCGACCGCCGCGAAGAACATCCTGGAGAAATACGGCTTCAAGTTCCTGCTCAGCCCGACCACCTGATGAGCGAGATCACGCCCGCCGAATGGACGGCGATCCTGCTTTCGCTCAGGGTCGCCGTGATCGCAACGCTGGTGGCCACTCCGTTCGGCATTGCGCTGGCGTGGCTGCTGGCGCGGCATGACTTCTGGGGCAAATCGGTCCTCGATGCACTGGTGCATTTGCCGCTGGTGCTGCCGCCGGTCGTGACCGGCTATCTGCTGCTGCTGACGTTCGGCCGGCGCGGGCTGGTCGGCGCGTGGCTGGCGGACCATCTCGGCATCGTGTTCGCCTTCCGCTGGACGGGAGCTGCGCTCGCCTGCGGCGTGATGTCGTTTCCGCTGCTGGTGCGCCCGATCCGGCTCTCCATCGAAGCGGTCGACCGCCGGCTGGAACAGGCCGCGAGCACGCTGGGAGCGCCGCCCTGGCAGGTGTTCGCGACGGTGACGCTGCCATTGGCGCTGCCGGGCGTCCTTGCGGGCATGGTGCTCGGCTTTGCCAAGGCGATCGGCGAGTTCGGGGCGACGATTACCTTCGTGTCCAACATCCCCGGCGAGACGCAGACGATCTCGTCGGCGATCTATTCGCTGATCCAGACGCCGGACGGCGATGCCGCGGCGCTGCGGCTCGTGATCGTCTCTGCCATCATCGCCATGGCCGCGCTGATCGGATCGGAATGGTTCGCGCGGCGCGCGACGCAGCGCCTGCATGGGAACTGACATGCTGCGGGTCGACATCGCAAAACAGCTCGGCGACTTCGCGCTGGAGGCGTGCTTCACCAGCCGGGGCCGCGTCACCGGCCTGTTCGGCGCCTCCGGCGCCGGCAAGACCTCTCTCATCAACATGATCGCAGGGCTGCTGCGGCCGGACCGCGGCGTCATCGCGCTCGACGACGAGGTGCTCGACGACACCGCAAACGGCGTGCATGTGCCGCCGCACCGCCGCCGCATCGGCTATGTCTTCCAGGACGCCCGACTGTTTCCGCACATGAATGTGGCCGAGAATCTCGACTACGGGCGGCGGATGAACCGCCTCGGCGGCGATGACGCACAGAAAAAGCGCGTCACCGACCTGCTCGACATCGGCCATCTGCTCGACCGGCGCCCGGGAAAGCTTTCCGGCGGCGAGCGGCAGCGCGTTGCGCTCGGCCGCGCCCTGCTGTCGAAGCCGCGATTGCTGCTGCTCGACGAGCCGCTCGGCTCGCTCGACGAGAGCCGCAAGATCGAGATATTGCCGTACCTGGTGCGGCTGCGGGATGAAGCCAATGTGCCGATGGTCTATGTCAGCCACGACGCCGCGGAG
>DASWVJ010000018.1:0-47675 GCA_036406295.1 Bradyrhizobium sp. | reverse complement strand
CCGTCCATCGGCTGCAGCGAGAAGCGCTTGAAGTCGAGGCCGCAAAATTCTTCCGGCTGCGCGCCGGCCTGCGGATAGACCAGCTTCAATTCATGCCCGCGCTTGAGCACGAGTTCGGCGCCAGCCTTCGGGCTAACGCAGATCCAGTCCATGCCGTCGGGCGGAATAATCGTGCCGTTGGTCTCGACCGCCACCGCAAAGCCGCGCGCATGCAGCGCGTCGATCAGCGCCTGGTCGACCTGCAAGAGAGGCTCGCCGCCGGTCAGCACCACATAGCGGTTGGCGTTGTCGCCGCTCCATTGTGCAGCGATGGTGCCGGCAAGTTCATCCGCGCTTGCAAAGCGGCCGCCCAGGGTGCCGTCGGTGCCGACGAAATCGGTGTCGCAGAACTGGCAGGTGGCGCTGGAGCGGTCCTGCTCGCGGCCGCTCCAGAGATTGCAGCCGGAGAATCGGCAAAATACTGCCGCCCGCCCGGCATGAGCGCCTTCGCCCTGCAGGGTCAGAAATATCTCCTTGACGGCGTAGCTCACCAGATCTCCTCAAATCGTCCTTGCCGACAACTTCTTGCGCATGATCTTACCGGAAAACGGTACACACTTTTCCGGATCATGCGGTATTCGTCTGCCGCAGCGCCTCGCCGATCGCCATGGCCGCGGCCATCGCGACATTGAGCGAGCGCAGTCCCGGCTTGATGGGGATGACCAGCCGCGCATCGGCGGCCGCCACAACCTCGTCGGTCACGCCCATGGACTCGCGTCCGAACAGCAGGATATCGGCCGGTTCGTACGCGTAATCAAGGTAGGAACCGCCTGCTCTTGTGGTGAACAGCACCAGACGGTGGCCGAGGGCGCGCCGCCATTGCTCGAATTTCGACCAGGAATCGTGACGGGTCAGCCTGACCTGATCGAGGTAGTCCATTCCGGCGCGCCGGAAGGCCCGGTCCGAGGTGGCAAAGCCGGCCGGCTCGATAATGTGGGCGGCCACGTCCAGGCACGCGCAGAGCCGCAGAATCGTTCCGGTATTCTGGGGGATGTCGGGCTGGAAAAGCGCGATCTGCATGGTCCGGCCCGGCTTTCGAAAGGCCCGCTGAATGTTGCAAATAACCACGGCTTTGCGCTGAATTAGTGCATTGCACGTTTGCGAGCGGATAGCGGGCTTGCGCTCGCCCGGCAAGGGTGCCAATAGAACGATTCTGGACTGGCTGTTCTGCCCGTGGGGCGCGGAAAAAGCGGTCTTTCTGCCGCCGCGGGGCACGCGGGCGCCGGCAGCCTGCCAAAGGGTTTGGGCGTTTTCGTTTCGACGACCCCTGGGGCGGTTCCACCGGCTGCAGCTTAGAAAGGGTTTGGGATCGTGACGACAGCGTCTTCGGCGGATCAACCGACACGCCGTGATTTCCTTTTTATTGCAACCGGAGCCGTCGCCGGCATCGGCGCAGTGGCCACCGCCTGGCCGTTCATCTCGCAAATGAACCCGGACGCCTCGACGATTGCGGCCGGTGCGCCGATCGAGGTCGATCTGGCGCCGATCGCAGAAGGGCAGGACATCAAGGTGTTCTGGCGTGGCAAGCCGATCTACATCAGCCACCGGACCAAGAAGCAGATCGAGGAAGCCCAGAAGGTGCCGCTCAAGGACCTGCCCGATCCGGAGACCGACGAGCAGCGCACCAAGGCGGGCCACGAGCAGTGGCTGGTCGTGGTGGGCATCTGCACTCATCTTGGCTGTATTCCGATCGCGCATGAGGGCAGCTACGACGGCTTCTTCTGCCCCTGCCACGGCTCGGTGTACGACACCTCCGGCCGTATCCGTCAGGGACCGGCGCCGGCGAACCTGCCCGTGCCGCCCTACGCCTTCCTTTCCGACAGCAAAATCCAGATCGGCTGAGGCGTCCGGACCCCTCCGGGACCTCACGCCGTCACGTCGCTTTACTTCCTCAGGATCGCATCAATGAGCGGACCATCCGATTTCCAGCCGAACCATCCCGCCTTGAAGTGGATCGAGCGGCGTCTCCCGATTATGGGTCTCATGCATTCGTCGTTCGTGGCGTATCCGACGCCGCGTAACCTCAACTACTGGTGGACCTTCGGCGCCATCCTCTCGATGATGCTGGCGGTGCAGATCCTAACCGGCGTGGTGCTGGCGATGCACTACACGCCGAATGCCGATCTCGCCTTCAAGTCGGTGGAGCTGATCGTCCGCGACGTCAATTTCGGCTGGCTGCTGCGCAACATGCATGCGGTCGGCGCGTCGATGTTCTTCTTCGCCGTCTACGTCCACATGTTCCGCGGCGTCTATTACGGGTCGTACAAGGAGCCGCGCGAGGTGCTGTGGATCCTCGGCGTGATCATCTACCTCCTGATGATGGCGACCGGCTTCATGGGCTACGTGCTGCCGTGGGGCCAGATGAGCTTCTGGGGCGCCACCGTCATCACCAACCTGTTCTCCGCGATTCCCTATGTCGGCGACAGCATCGTGACGCTGCTCTGGGGCGGCTATGCCGTCGGCAACCCGACGCTGAACCGGTTCTTCTCGCTGCACTATCTGCTGCCCTTCGTGATCGCCGGCGTCGTCGTGCTGCACGTCTGGGCGCTGCACGTCGCGGGCCAGAACAATCCCGACGGCGTCGAAATCAAGACCGAAAAGGACTCGGTGCCGTTCACGCCGCACGCGACCATGAAGGACTTCTTCGGCGTGTCCTGCTTCCTGCTGCTCTACGCCTGGTTCATCTTCTACATGCCGAACTATCTCGGCGAGGCCGACAACTACATCCCGGCCAACCCGGCCGTTACCCCGGCGCATATCGTCCCCGAATGGTACTACCTGCCGTTCTACGCGATCCTGCGCTCGATCCCGAACAAGCTCGCTGGCGTCGTGGCGATGTTCTCGGCGATCCTGGTGCTCGTCTTCCTGCCCTGGCTCGATACCGCGAAGACCAAGTCGTCGAAGTATCGCCCGCTGGCCAAGCAGTTCTTCTGGATCTTCGTGGTGGTCTGCATCCTGCTCGGCTATCTCGGCGCCCAGCCGCCGGAAGGCATCTATGTGATCGCCGGCCGCATCCTGACCGTGATGTACTTCGCCTATTTCCTGATCATCCTGCCGCTGCTCAGCCGGATCGAGACCCCGCGCCCGGTACCGAACTCGATTGCCGACGCCGTGCTGGCCAAGAGCAGCAAGACGGCTTCGATCGCGGTCGCATTCCTGATTGCCGGTGGCCTGTTCATCGGCAGCGTTCAGAATGTCCGCGCCGAGGACCACAGCGTGCAGCCGCCCGGCAACAAGTGGTCGTTCGCGGGTCCCTTCGGTACGTTCGACCGCGGTGCGCTGCAGCGCGGCCTGAAGGTCTACAAGGAAGTCTGCTCGGCCTGTCACGGCCTTTCCATGATCGCCTTCCGCAACCTCGCCGATCCCGGCGGTCCGGGCTACTCGGCGGCGCAGGCGGCTGCCTTTGCCTCCGAATATAAGGTCAAGGACGGCCCGAACGATGCAGGCGACATGTTCGAGCGGCCCGGCCGCCCGGCGGACTACTTCCCGTCGCCGTTCCCGAACGAGCAGGCGGCCCGTGCGGCCAATGGCGGCGCCGAGCCGCCGGACCTGTCGCTGATCGCCAAGGCGCGCTCCTACAAGCGTGGCTTCCCCTTGTTCGTGTTCGACGTGTTCACGCAGTATCAGGAGCAGGGCCCGGACTACATCGTCGCCCTCATGCAGGGCTATGAGGACACGCCGCCGGCCGGCTTCAACCTGCCGGAGGGCTCCTTCTACAACAAGTTTTTCCCGGGCCACGCCATCAAGATGCCGAAGCCGCTCTCCGACGGCCAGGTGACCTATGAGGATGGTTCGCCTGCGACCGTTGAGCAGTATGCCAAGGACGTGACCCATTTCCTGATGTGGGCCGCCGAGCCGCATATGGAAGCGCGCAAGCAACTCGGCCTGCAGGTGTTCATATTCCTGATCCTGCTCACGGGCCTGCTCTATTTCACCAAGAAGAAGGTCTGGGCCAGCGCCCACTGAAGCTTGTTCGACGTGACATGAATTCGAAAAAGCCCCTTCGGGGGCTTTTTTGTTTTGAGCGGTCATTCCGGGATAGCGGCGTGTGTGATTGCTTCCTTCCGCTTCACCCGCCAAAATGGCCGCAAGCATCACGGCCAGCAAACGATCGCGGAGGAAGCCATGGGTACCCACATCACTTTCAAGCGTCCGGACGGCAAGGAAACCGCCGGCTATCTCGCCAATGCAAAGGGCGGCAACGCGCCGGGCGTGGTGGTGATCCAGGAATGGTGGGGCTTGTCCGAAAACATCAAGGGCATCTGCGACCGCTTCGCGCTCGCCGGCTTCGACGCATTGGCGCCCGATCTCTACAAGGGGGTCGTGGTGCCCTATCATGACACCGACGCTGCCAACGCACAGATGACCTCGCTCGACTTCATGGACGCCACCACGCAGAACGTGCGGGGTGCTGCGCAATATCTCGCGCGCAACGGTGCCAAGGTGGGCCTCACGGGTTTCTGCCTCGGCGGTGCCGTGACCATCATCGGCGCCACCAGGATTCCGGAGCTCGCCGCGGGCGTCGTATTCTACGGCATTCCGCCCGAGCAGGCGGCCAAGCCCGCCGACGTGAAGATCCCGCTACAGGCGCATTTCGCCAACAAGGACGACTGGTGCACGCCAGCCGCGGTCGACGCCTTCGAGAAGGCGATGAAGACTGCCGGCAAGTCGCTCGAGCTGTTCCGCTACGACGCCGAGCACGCCTTCGTGAACGAGCAGCGCGCGGCCGTGCACGATCGGCAGGCCGCCGAGCTCGCCTGGGGCAGGGCGACGGAGTTTTTCAGGAAGCATCTCGGGTGAAATGAAAATCTTCTGCACGGGCGCATCGGGCTATATCGGCGGATCGGTCGCCGCGCATCTTGCGGCGGCCGGACATCAAGTCGCGGGCCTGGTTCGCTCGGCGGAGAAGGCGGACGCTGTCAGCGCCTTCGGTATCGAGCCCGTCATGGGCACGCTGGACAATGCGCAAATTCTTGCGAGTGCCGCGCGGGCTGCCGACGTCGTCGTCAATGCGGCCAGCGCCGATCATAAGGGCGCCGTGGTCGCGTTGCTCGACGCACTGGCCGGTAGCGGCAAGCCCTTCATTCACACCTCAGGCTCAAGCATCGTCGGCACACGTTCCCGCGGCGAGCGTTCCGACGACATCTTTGACGAAGACACGCCGATCACGCCGTCGCCCGCGCGGGTCGCGCGCGTCGAGCTGAACCACTTCATCCTCGGCTATCACGACAAGGGTTGCCGTCCTGTCATCATTTGCCCCAGCCTGATCTATGGAATCGGCCACGGTGCCGGGCGCGACAGCGTGCAGGTGCCGCTGCTGATCGAGCTCGCCAGGAAGCGCGGCAATGCCGCGCATGCCGGCCGAGGGGAGAACATCTGGTCCAACGTGCACATCGACGATCTGGTCCCGCTCTATGTGCTCGCGATCGAAAGGGCCCCGGCCGGTGCCTTCTATTTCGCGGAGAACGGCGAGAACTCGATGCGCGAGGCTTGCGAGGCCATCAACCGTATGCTCGGCCTCGATAGCCCGCCCTCGGCCATGACCATGCAGGAAGCCTCTGCCGAATGGAGCGAGGGCACCGCCGAGGACACCATGGCCTCCAACAGCCGCGTCCGCGCGAAGCGTGCGCGGGCAGAACTCGGCTGGCAGCCGAACGCGAAGGGGCTGATCGAGGAGATCGAGCAGGGCTGTTATCGGGAGTAGGGCGCTCCACCTGTTGGCGCTACTTCGCTGGATTGCGTGGGCCACATGGTTCGAGACGGCCCGCTTCGCGGGCCTCCTCACCATAAGGAAAGGAATCTTGTTTGCCGCGCCTGATCTGTTGCTCCTCATGGTGAGGAGGCGCAAAGCGCCGTCTCGAACCACGTGGTCCGGCTACGGCCGCGGCTAGGGTGCCAGCTAGCCTTGCTTCACCCCGTCCCACCAGGGACACGTCCCCGCCATCAGCTTGAAATTCCCCTCCATCACCTGTACCGGCGCGCGCTTGCCTTCGCGGGCGGCATTCATGCGCATTTCGCGCGCGACCTCGCGATCTCCGGGCGGCAGCCAGACGCGCTCGTGACCCCACAGGCTGGGCCCATCGAACATCTCGACCGCCTGCCAGTTCCCGGTGTCGATCTCGCGGCCGCCCCAGCCGCATTCGATCATGAAGGAGGAGGGCGACTTGCAATAGAACGAGGTCATGAAATCGTTGGTGTGGCGGCCGAGCGTGACCGCCACGCGGTCTTCCTCCGACAGTGCGATGTCATAGGCCTGGCCGACATCGTCGAGCGAGAACAATTCCACCATCAAATGATGCATGCCGCTCTTGCCGGTCTCGATCAGCGCAAGTGAATGGTGCCGTGCGTTGACGTGGAAGAAATAGGCGCGGAACGGCTTTGTGATGTAATCGCTGAGGCCAAAGCCGAGCACGTTCACATAGAACGCCATCATGGGCTCGATGTTCTCCACCGTCAGCACGGCATGCCCCAGCCCGAGCGGGCCGGTGCGGAAGCCGGAAATATTGCGGCCGGGCTGGAACGGCGCGTCGTCGATCTCGGCGCCGAAAAATGCCTCCAGCCGGTTGCCGGCGGGATCGTGGAACGAGACCAGCCGCCGCACGCGGCGCGCATCCGCCAGCGCCTGCGGCCCCGATGTCACCGCAACGCCCGCCGCTTCCAGCTTCGCTGCCAGCGCCTCAAGTGCCGCGGCGTCCGCCACCTCCCAGCCGAAGAAGCGCGTGCCGTTGCCCAGCGCGCGGTCGATGACGATACGTTGCTTGCGGTCGTCCATGCGGAAGGCGAGCAGGGAATTGCCGCGCTCCACCGCCTGCAGGCCGATCAGGCCCGTGCCGAACTGCCGCCAGTCGTCGAGCGCATCCGAGCCGAAGCCGGCATATCCCAATCCCGTTAGCGCCATGAGCATCTCCTTGTCCCGGCCGTTGATCCGCCGGTTCGGATATGAATCTTAAGGGTATTTTTCGTTCCTGAAAGCCCCCCGGATTGCCGCCGAAAGCGGCAACCTGTGGCGCGGCATCCCTTGACACGGCCCTTTGGCGATGGTGAGTAGCCCCCATGAGCACCGTGACCAGTCCGTCCCGTCGTTGGTGGCGCACCTTGTAAAAGGTGGCCAGTGCGATTGCATTTCTCCAAAAATCGTCAGAGGTCGCCAACGCAGTTCGGCGGCCTTCTCGTTTGTCCTGTGTGGCGCTCTCTTCCCGGGTTTCGTAAGAGGATCACATGAACAGGACCGTTTTCTCGCTGCCCGATAAGAGCGAATTCCGCACCGCGAGCGGGCTCGTGATCACGCGGCTGTCCGAGCAGTTTTCCGGCGACGCCAGGCGCCTCGACGATCTGATCAACCTGCTCGATGTCAGGCGCGGCGTGGTGCTGTCTTCCGGCACCACCGTGCCGGGGCGTTATGAAAGCTTCGATCTCGGCTTTGCCGATCCGCCGCTGGTGCTGGAAACCGCAGGCACGAAATTTTCGCTGTCGGCGCTCAATCCGCGCGGCGAGGTGCTGATCGCCTTCATCGGCGATGCCTTGCGCGAGCCCTGTGTCGTGATCGACGAGAAGAGTGCCACGCGTCTTGCCGGCCACATCGTTCGCGGCGACGCGCCGGTCGAGGAAGACCAGCGCACGCGGCGCGCCAGCGTGATGTCGCTGGTGCGCAACCTCATCGCGGCGTTCTCGGCCAACGACGATCCGCTGCTCGGCCTCTACGGCGCCTTCGCCTACGACCTTGTGTTCCAGATCGAGGACCTAGTGCAGAAGCGCGCGCGCGAAGCCGACCAGCGCGACATCGTGCTCTATGTGCCGGATCGTCTGCTCGCCTATGACCGAGCCACCGGCCGCGGCGTGGTGCTTACTTACGAATTCGCCTGGAAGGACAAGTCGACGGCCGGCCTGCCGCATGACACGGCAGAGAGCGCCTACAAGAAAACGTCTCGCCAGGGCTTTGCCGATCACGCCCCCGGCGAATACCAGGCCACGGTGGAAGTTGCGCGCGCGGCCTTTGCCCGCGGCGATCTGTTCGAGGCGGTGCCCGGCCAGCTCTTTGCCGAGCCTTGCGAACGCTCGCCGGCGGAAGTGTTCCAGCGGCTTTGCCGCATCAATCCGTCGCCCTATGGCGCGCTGATGAATCTCGGTGACGGCGAATTCCTGGTTTCCGCTTCGCCCGAAATGTTCGTGCGTTCCGACGGGCGCCGGGTCGAGACCTGCCCGATCTCCGGCACCATCGCGCGCGGCGCCGATGCGATTGGCGATGCCGAGCAGATCCGCCAGCTCCTGAATTCGCAGAAGGACGAATTCGAGCTCAACATGTGCACCGACGTCGACCGCAACGACAAGGCGCGCATCTGCGTGCCCGGCACCATCAAGGTGCTGGCGCGGCGGCAGATCGAGACCTATTCAAAGCTGTTCCACACCGTCGACCATGTCGAGGGCATGCTGCGGCCCGGCTTCGACTCGCTCGATGCTTTCCTGACCCACGCCTGGGCGGTCACCGTCACCGGCGCGCCAAAGCTGTGGGCGATGCAGTTCGTCGAAGACCACGAACGCTCGCCGCGGCGCTGGTATGCCGGCGCCATCGGTGCGGTCAATTTCGACGGCAGCATCAACACGGGCCTCACCATCCGCACCATCCGTATGAAGGACGGCCTCGCCGAGGTGCGCGTCGGCGCCACCTGTCTGTTTGACTCCGAGCCCGCGGCCGAAGACCGCGAGTGCCATGTCAAGGCGGCCGCCCTGTTCCAGGCGCTGCGCGGCGATCCGCCAAAGCCGCTCTCGAGCATCGCGCCGGACGCCACCGGCTCCGGCAAGAAAGTGCTGCTGATCGACCATGACGACAGTTTCGTGCATATGCTGGCGGATTATTTCCGTCAGGTCGGCGCCAGCGTCACCGTGGTGCGCCATGTCCACGCGCAGGAAATGCTGAAGCGCAAATGGGATCTGCTGGTGCTGTCGCCGGGACCGGGCCGGCCGGAGGATTTCAAGATATCCAAGACCATCGACACCGCGATCGGGCAGAAGCTCCCGATCTTCGGCGTTTGTCTCGGCGTGCAGGCGATCGGCGAATATTTTGGCGGCCAGCTCGGCCAACTCGGCCAGCCCGCGCATGGCCGGCCTTCGCGCATCCAGGTCCGCGGCGGCAGGCTGATGCAGAACCTGCCGAACGAGATCGTGATCGGCCGCTACCACTCGCTGTTCGTCGAGCGTGACAGCGTGCCCGACGTACTCACGGTCACCGCCACCACCGAGGATGGCGTCGCGATGGCGATCGAGCACAAGACGTTGCCGGTCGGAGGCGTACAATTCCATCCGGAGTCGCTGATGTCGCTCGGCGGAGAAGTGGGCCTGCGGATCGTCGAGAATGCGT
Source organism: Bradyrhizobium sp. (assembly GCA_036406295.1). GTDB lineage: Bacteria > Pseudomonadota > Alphaproteobacteria > Rhizobiales > Xanthobacteraceae > Bradyrhizobium. The sequence goes on along the minus strand of DASWVJ010000018.1, from coordinate 38,281 downwards.
TCCGGTTGAATGCGGGGATCAATTGACCAAGTTGTTGGCCCGTCATTCCGTGGCGATGCGCAGCATCGAACCCGGAATCTCGAGATTCTCAGGGGCGCAAGGGCGCCCCGTGCGTCCCGGAATGACAGTTAATTTTGAAGAGAGACACCAATGACGTTCGAGCATGATCTGAAGGCGACCGTTCGCACCATTCCGGACTACCCGAAGAAGGGCATCATGTTCCGGGACATCACGACGCTGCTGGGTGAGGCGCGCGCCTTCCGCCGCGCCGTCGACGAGCTGGTGCAGCCGTGGGCTGGCCTGAAGATCGACAAGGTCGCGGGCATCGAGGCGCGCGGCTTCATCCTCGGTGGCGCGGTGGCGCACCAGGTCTCCGCCGGCTTTGTGCCGATCCGCAAGAAGGGCAAGCTGCCGCACACCACCGTGCGCATCGCCTATTCATTGGAGTATGGCATCGACGAGATGGAGATGCATGCCGACGCCATCAAGCCCGATGAGCGCGTTATCCTGGTCGACGACCTGATCGCCACCGGTGGCACCGCCGAGGGCGCGGTAAAGCTGCTGCGCCAGATCGGCGCCAATGTGGTGGCCGCGTGCTTCATTATCGATCTTCCCGACCTCGGCGGCGCCGACAAGCTGCGCAAGATGGACGTGCCGGTGCGCACGCTGCTCTCGTTCGAGGGGCATTGAAACGAACTGCGTAGAGCGGGTTAGCGAAGCCAAACAAATTCCTGTCTCGCGGTGAGATCACGTGAGACAGCCTGTTCCAATAGCGTAAATGCGCAAAACAATGTCCGGCGGAACGGATGCGGATGTCAGGAGCAAATCCAGATAATCGGTACCGCCATGCACAAGCCTATGCCAAGGGCGGCGGCAATCGTGGATGTGAATGCGAACAGCAAATCTTCTTCGGGCTGCACCTTGTCGAGTTCAGGCATGGCCTACTCCACTAATCGAAAAGCCAAAAGCCGTTACCGGGACAAAGCGATAAACGGCTTTCCGGCTCGCGCGCACAGTGTCCAGAAGCCCCGAGCAATGGGTGCCCCACTTATGGTTAACAAATCGTTAATCGCGTGGTCCCGAAAGATGCCTGCGCAAACCCATAGCTGGTTAGCTTGCGGCAATTTAGCCGGTGAAACAGCCCGGTGCTCCGCCTGTCCGCTGCTGGCGGGCGGTACGTAGACAAGCCAGAAGTGAACAGCCGGCTGCCTTCAGCGTGTCGATGGCCAGTTACTGCGGCCAATCCTTGCAGAGCATGATTCCGATCATGATCAGCGAGCCGATTGCGACCACTACCGGGCAGATGAACGGCAACTCTTCCAGCATGCCGACAACAACCGCCCGGAGGCGGAGGGTTCTCTTCACATGCGCGAAGCGCCAGCCTGCTACACCCATCGGATATCTCCGTTTGGCCCCCAGCAGCGGCGGTCCGACATTCTTCAACGCGAAGCGATCGCCGGCTATAGCCAGTTCGGGTGTTCCCTGGATCACGGTGAAGGAACCCTTGCGAGGCCGCAGGTCGTGCGAGCGCAGCCAGGCGCCTAGCCCACCCTGCAATCTTCTCACCGCTGCAAAGTCAGGTTCAGCTCGAGATCGCGGAAGCCGAGGTAGTTCCGCCGGATCCACTGGTGCAGCTCGGTGGAAGAGTCCTTCTCGTGCCGCAAATAGTCGGTGAAGGAAAAATTCAGCCGATCGATGTAGGTCTTCAGGAACGACGGCAGTGCCGGGATTGGCAGTACGCGGCCGTGCCCCATGGCTTCGGGCAATTCGCCGCGCACCACGAATTCATTGTCGATTACGACGAGCGCGCGCGATGGAATTTGCTCGCGCAGCGTCTCGTAGCCGCGCTCGGAGAGGCGGTCGGTGTTAGCCATGAACAGGACGACGGGCGCGACCCCGCGGCGGACGGCTTCCTTGAAGAAGCCGATCTCCTCGACCATCTTGAAGAACTCGTCGAAGGCGTGGAAGCCGAGATCGATCACCTTGGCGATGCCGTCATTGACGATCAGCCGGTCCATCAGCCGCATCTTGCCATAGGTGTCGATGACGTCGGCGGTCTCGGTGATGCGTGGCAGATATTCCAGCAGCGACGGCTCCTTCAGATTGATGTCGAAGGAGATGACGTCACCGTTCTTCAGCAGCAGGAACTCGCTGAGCAGCCGCGCCAGCAGCGTCCTGCCGACCTGCGGGTGGGGCGAGCAGATGATGTAGACGGGGGTGTACTGCATCGAAAGCTATATCGGGCGAAATCTACGCCCGATCCAGCCCAATCCAGGGGAAGCGGATTATTTTTCGCCACTGCTGCGGACGGATTTGCTGCCGCCGGCGCCGACCAGGTCGGTCAGCTTGATGCGGTCGAACTCGCTCCAGACATTGGCCAGCCAGTGACGGACATAGCCGCGCAGCACGAAGGAATAGTTTGCGGCCTCGTCCTTCGGACCCTTGTTGGCGACGAATTTCAGGAACGGTACCGAGGCGACTTCGACCTGCTCGTAGGCCATTTCGTTCAACTTGGGGATGGTGAGATCGGTCGCATCCTTGATGCGGTGGAAATACGAATTGTAGGTCGACTGGTCCCACTGGAAGAACTGGGTGTCGTTGATGAAGTTCTTGACCAGGAAATATTTTGCACCGCCCATGAAGCCCGCAGTCTCGGCGATCTCGTCCAGCGAGGCGATCGAGGGGCCGAGGATGTGGAACACGGCAAAGGTGATCTGGCCGGATTTCGCCGCATCGAGGAAGCCGATGTCGCGCAGCGAGGCCAGTGCGGGCGACATAAGTCCGGCGCGGACGTCGATTACGGTCACCGAGGGACCGGCGCTGAGCGTGTCGAAGATCTTCATCTGGTCCGCGGTCGTCGTCATGTCGACGATCTCGGTGATATCGGGGTGAAACCGCTTCAGCGTGCCGCGCGGACTTTCGGTATCGAATGCCCGCGTGGGCACATTGTTGGCGCTGAAATAATCCAGCAGCGTCCGCGAAATCGTGGTCTTGCCGACCCCGCCCTTGTCAGCACCCACTACAATTACAACCGGCTTTGCCATTACTGTCCCTTACGCGCCCCCGATCGCTGGGAGCGATCGGCTCTGTCCCGCATTCTGCTTTGGGCGCGAACATGGCAGAAACAAGGGCGGATTCAAACCTTTAAGCCGCAGGCCGGCGAGAGTGGGGATTTCTCAAGTGCCGGCAGGGGATTGGCGGGAGATAAGGCTCAGCGGTGCGGTCCCCAGGGACCCTGTCCGGGGGCGCTGGCCGGTTCGGCCGCGTCGCTCCAGGGGCCTTTGCTGGGCAGCGAGGGCGGCTGGTCGGACGGTGCCGTGTCCTGCTCCTCGGCCGACTTGTTGCCGGCATCCTCCAAAGGAGCCAGCGGGCCGGGGTCGCGGCCGCCCGCGAACTGCACCAGCTTGTCGATCCGCGACTGTACCGAGGGGTGGGTGGCGAACAGGTCGGCAAAGCCCTCGCGCGGATTGTCGACGCAGAGCTCCATCACCGCCGAGGTCGCGCCCGGCAGCTCGCCGCGGCCCTCGATCTTGCGCAGCGCCGTGATCATGGCGTCGGGATTTTTCGTCAGCTCCACCGAGCCGGCATCCGCCAGGTACTCGCGCGAGCGCGACAGCGCCAGTTTCACCACCTGCGAGAGCAGCCAGGCGAGCACGATCAGCGCAATCGCGACAATGACCACGATCACAGCGCCGCCTCCGGAGCTCTTGCTGTCGCTGCTCGACGAGGAGGACGACGATGAGGAGGAGGAGGACCAGCCGCTGCTGCCGGTCGAATTCCATTCCAGATTGCTGAACACCCGGAAGAACAGCTCACCGAAGAAGCCGACCACGCCGGCGATGATCACGGCGACCACCATCAGCTGCACATCGCCGTTGCGGATATGGGTGAGCTCGTGACCAAGCACGGCCTCCATTTCCTGGTCGTTCAACGCCTTCAAGAGGCCCGATGTGACGGTGATGGAATATTGCCGCCGGTTCAGCCCGCTCGCGAACGCGTTCAGCGCGGGGCTGTCCATGATCTTCAGCTTGGGCATCGGAATGCCGCGGGAGATGCAGAGGTTTTCCAGCAGATTATAGAGCCGCGGCTGCTCCTGTCTTGTCACGGATTCGCTGCCGGTGACGGCGTCGATCATGTTCTGGTGGAAGAAATAGGCGATGACGATCCATGCGATCGCCACGGCCGTCGCCCAGGGAAAGGCAGCGATCAGGTCGCGGGTTGCGAGTACCAGATAATCGCCGGCCGCGCGCCCGCCGTTGAGGAAGACCTCTCCCAGCAGCGCGCCGGCATAGACCAGCACGTAGACGAGCAGGAACAATCCTGCGAGCAGCATCATCGAACGAAACTTGTTCGATGCGATATGCGTGTAGAGACCGTAGGCGGCCATGATGCGCTATCCCTCGTCATTCCGGGGCACGCCAACGGCGTGAATCCGGAATCTCGAGATTCCTTTGGGAAAGGAGATTCTCAGGAGCGCAAGTGCGCTCCATAGTTCGTCGCTGCGCGACGCCCCGGAATGACGGCGAGGAGGCCGCGTCATTGGAGCCTAGAACTTCACCGTCGGCACCGCCTCGACCTCGGTGCGGCTGGTGCCGAGGTCGTAGAATTCCTTGCGGGTGAAGCCGAACATGCCGGCGAACAGGGCCGCGGGCATCTGCTGGATGCCGGTGTTGTATTCCTGGACCGCGTTGTTGAAGAAGCGGCGGCTGGCAGCGATCTTGTTCTCGAGGTCGGAGAGCTCGCCGGCGAGCTGCTGGAAGTTGGCGTTGGCCTTGAGATCCGGATAGGCCTCGGACAGCGCGATCAGTCGGCCGAGCGCGCCGGAGAGCTGGTTCTCGGCGGCGGAGACCTGTGCCGGACCTTGTGCCGACATTGCGGAATTGCGCGCCTTGATGACGTCGTCGAGCGTGCCGCGCTCATGGGAGGCATAGCCCTTCACGGTCTCGACCAGGTTCGGGATCAGGTCGTGGCGCTGCTTGAGCTGGACGTCAATGTCGGCAAAGGCCTGATCGACGCGCTGCCGGAGCGCGACGAGGCGGTTATAGGCGCCGAATGCGAAGAGGATGATGAGGACAATGATGCCGAGAACGATCCAGCCGGACATGAGGCAAATCTCCTGGTGGGAGGGCGGGTATCCCTGAACAAGACGGCTGCCGGCCGGCAGCCCGCCGGAAGGTGGGTCTTGTCTTGGTCGGAAGCAAGGGCGGATTAGTTCAAGCGGACCGCATCGCCCCAGCGCCAGCGGCGGGCCTCCGCGTAGCCCGCCTTGTCCCGCCGCGGGACTCTTGCCATTTCAAGGCCATCCGGGGTGCAGAGCTTTGCGATCACCTCGACCTTGCCGACCGCAGGCTGGGCCAGCACGCGGGAGTGAGGCCGCGGGATTGCGGCACGGGTCAGCGCAACATAGGCAAATTTCTCGTCCTCGAACGGCACCTCGGCGCCCTTGACCTGCTTGTGCGCGCGCGAGCGCTGCAGACGCTGGGCGAAATGACACCAGTCGGGCGGAGCAAGCGGGCAGGGGCCGTCATGCGGGCAGGGCGCGGCGACATGCGCGCCGGCCGCGATCAATAGCCCGCGCAGCGCCATGATCCGCGCGTACCCGGCCGGCGTGCCGGGCTCGATAACCAGCAGCGTATCGCGGGTCTTCTCCCACATCAGCGCCGCGAGCGAGGTTCGTTCAGCCTCGCTCATCTCGCCGATGACGTAGCTCGCCACCACGAGGTCGGCGGCCTGCGCCTTCGCCAGCAGCGCCCGCGCCTCGCCGCGCTGGTAGGCGATCTCGCGTCTGCTGTCGCCGGCAAGATCGAGTGCCAGCTTGCGCAGCGCATCGTTGGTATCGAGCAGTGTGAATGATTGCAGGGATGGGAAAGCTTCGGCTGCCGCCCACGTCGCGGTGCCGGGGCCGGCGCCGACATCGAGCAGGCTGGTCGGCGCAAAATCGGCACGGATGTCGCGCAGCGCGTTCAGGCTCGCGATATCGGCGGCATAGGTCGCGGGCATCCGCGCCAGTGCATAGGCCAGTGCATCGGCCTCACTGGCGATGACGGCGGAGTCGCCGCCATCGCGATAGGTTCTGGAGATTGCGGCCGCACGTTCGGCGGCGGCGTTGCGCGAGACGCCTTGCAGCCTCGCTTCCAGCGCCGCCCGCAGGGCGGCGGGGAGGTCGGGCGAGGCGTTGCGCGTCACGCCACGTCGAGGATCTTGACCGCGTCCTCGAGATCGACCGAGACCAGTTGCGATACGCCGCGCTCGGCCATGGTCACCCCGAACAGCCGGTTCATCCGCGCCATGGTGATCGGGTTGTGCGTGATGATGATGAAGCGCGTTTCGGTCGAACCGGTCATTTCGTGCAGCAGGTTGCAGAAGCGCTCCACATTGTGGTCGTCGAGCGGCGCGTCGACCTCGTCCAGCACGCAGATCGGCGAAGGGTTGGTGAGGAACACCGCGAAGATCAGCGCCAGCGCGGTCAGCGCCTGCTCGCCACCCGACAGCAGCGACAGCGTCTGCGGCTTCTTGCCCGGCGGCTTCGCGATGATTTCGAGGCCGGCTTCGAGCGGATCGTCGCTCTCGATCAGGTGCAGCGCCGCTTCGCCGCCGCCGAACAGCTCGACGAACAGGCGCTTGAAGTGAGCGTTGACGGTCTCGAACGAGGCGAGCAGCCGCTCGCGCGCCTCGCGGTTGAGGCTCTGGATGCCCTGGCGCAGCCGCTTGATGGCCTCCACCAAGTCGTCGCGTTCGGTGGTGAGCGCCGTGTGCTGGGTCTCGACCTCGCGCAGCTCTTCCTCGGCGCGCAGGTTGACCGCGCCGAGCCGCTCGCGGTCGCGGCGCAGCTTTTCGAGATTCTCCTCGATCTCCGGCAGCGGCGGCAATTCGACGCCTTCCTCGATCTCGGCAAGGCCCGCGACAGCCGAGGGCTCGCATTCCAGCATGTCGTGGATTTCGCGCTCGATGTCGGCAAGACGGCGCCTGGTGCCTTCCATGCGCTCTTCGGCGCGGGCGGCGGCCTCGCGCGAAGCTGACAGGGCTTCGAGCGAAACCTTGGCGGCGCGGTCGGTCTCGGCCATCGCCGTCTCGGCGGCGGCCAGCGCATCGGCGGCGGCCTGGCGGTCCTTCTCGGCAAAGCCGATCTCGGAGATCAGCGCGCTGCGCTTCTCCGCAAACACGGCCGGCGCATTGTCCAGCTCCGCGCGCTCGGCGGTGACCTCAGCCGTGCGCGACTGCACGGTCTCGATCTGCGAGGCTGCGCTCGCCTTGCGGTTATTCCAGTCGTTGCGCTCGGCGAGGATCGCCTGCACGCGGCGGTCGGCGAGCTCTGCCTCGCGCGCCAGCGCCTGCGCCTCGGCGCGAACCTGCGCGGCAGAGCGGCGATGGCCATCGATCTCGGCGCGGACCGCCGCGAGTTTCGTCTCGGTGTCGAGGGTTGCCGGCAATTCGTCGAGCGCGGCGGTCGCGCCCTGATGGGCGGCCTCGGCCTCGGTGCGGTCGGCGGTGAGGCGGCTGCGCGCTTCGGTCAGCGCGGAGCGGCGGGCGGCATGGCGGTTGATCTCGCGCTCAGCCGCGGCGTGGCGCTCGCGCGCCGCATCGGCCTCGCGCTGTGCGGCACGCCAGGCCTCGCGCGCGGCGGACTCCGCGCTTGCCGCCGCCTTCTGCTCGGCCTCGGCATTCTCCAGCGCCTGCCGCTTGGCAACGGCGTCGAGCTTGGCCTGCTCCAGCTCGTTCTCGATGTCGACGAGGCGGGCGCGCTCGGCCAGCCGCCGCGCGGCGCCGGTCGGCGCATGGGCCGCGGCGACAAAGCCGTCCCAGCGCCAGACGTCGCCTTCCAGCGACACCAGCCGCTGGCCGGTCTTCAGCTGCGCGACGAATTCGGCGCCGCGCTCCTTGGCGACGACGCCGATCTGCGCCAGACGGCGCGACAGTTCGGCGGGAGCCTGCACGTGATTGGCGAGCGGCTCGACGCCCTCGGGCAGCGAGGGATCGTGCATGGTCGCGTTGGCATTGGTCCAGCGCATCGGGGCGGACGGATCGACCGGCGCATCGAGATCGTCGCCGAGCACGGCGCCGATCGCCTTTTCATAGCCCTTGGTGACCGTGATGCCGTCGATGATCGGCGGCCACAAATTCTTGGTCGCGACATTGACGAGCTTGGAGATGGTGCGCGCCTCGGTCTCCAGCCGCTGCACGCGCTTGTCGGCTTCCGTGAGCGGCGCGCGCGCGGCATCGAGCGCCGCGCGGGCGGCGACATGGGCGGCTTCGCTGGCCTGCGAGGCGGCTTCCGACTGCGTCAGGTTCTGCTGCGCCGTGGTCATCGCGATCGAAAGCGTGGCAAGATCGCCAAGCCCGCCGGTCTCCTGCGCGAGTTTCTGCTCGTCGCGTTCGACATTGGCGATTTCCTGGTCAAGCCGCGCCAGCCGGTCGCGGTGGCCGCGCACGGCAGCCTCGAGCTGGTTGCGCTTGGCGGTGAGGTCGGCCAGCGCCGTGGTCAGTTCGGAGAACAGACGTTCGGAGGCGGCGAGGGTGGCCTCAGCTTCCGCCACACGTTCATCGACGCCGGAGCGCTGCTCGACACGTGTCCTGATCTCTTCCTTCAGCTCCGCGTCCTCGGTGTCGAGGCGCTGCAGCGCCAGATCCGCATCGGCGATCTGCTGCTGCTCGCGGGCGATGTCAGAGGCAAATTGCATCAGGCGGCGGTCGAGCTCGGCGACGCGCTCCTTGGCGCGCTGCTCCTCGCGGTCGAGCATTTCGCGCGCATTGGTCAGGCGCTGCAGGCCGGCGGCGGCGCGGGCTTCGGCATCGCGCAGGGCCGGGAGCTCGGCGGCGCGCTCGGCCTGGATGCGGGCGGCTTCGGCCTGCTCGCGGGTACGCTCGGCCATCTCGCGCACGGCGACGTCATGGGTGTGACCGGCCTCGACGACATCGGCGTTGGCGCCCACCCAGCGCAGGTGGAACAGCATCGCTTCGGCCTTGCGCACCTTGGCGGCGACCTCGCGGTAGCGGATCGCCTGCCGCGCCTGCCGCTTGAGGCCGTCCATTTGCCCGGCGAGCTGGCCGATCACGTCCTCGACGCGGGTGAGGTTGGTCTCGGCGGCCTTGAGGCGAAGTTCCGCTTCGTGACGGCGCGCATGCAGGCCGGCGACACCGGCGGCGTCTTCCAGCACGCGGCGGCGCTGCTCGGGCTTGGCCTGAATGATCTCGCCGATCTTGCCCTGGTGGACCAGCGCCGGCGAGCGTGCGCCGGTCGCGGCATCCGCGAAGAGAAGCTGCACGTCGCGGGCGCGCACATCACGGCCGTTGATGCGATAGACGGAACCCGCCTCGCGCTCGATGCGGCGGGAGATTTCCAGGATCTGGCTGTCATTGACGGCAGCCGGCGCCGAGCGATCGGAATTGTCGATCGTCATGACGACTTCGGCGTGGTTGCGCGCCGGGCGGTTGCCGGAACCTGCGAAAATAACTGCATCCATGTCGGCGGCGCGCAGCGATTTGTGCGACGTCTCGCCCATCGCCCAGCGCAACGCCTCGACCAGATTCGACTTGCCGCAGCCGTTCGGACCAACCACGCCGGTGAGACCCGGCTCGATCATGAAGTCGGTCGGCTCGACGAAGGACTTGAAACCGTGGAGGCGGAGGCGCGTGAGTTTCATGGACACAAATCTCTCTTGGCCGGGCGCGAATCTCCCAGCCGTGACAATACCATAGAAGGCAATGTCGAGGTGTGGTCGAGTCGCGGCATGCGGCTCTTATGGGCCGCGACAATGGCCGGGCCGCGGCGGAAGGGCAACCGCGGCAGGCGGCTTTTCCCAAGCCTTTTACGGGGCTTACCGGCGACTGTGAATCGGCGCTGCGAAATGCCGGCGAATCAGCTCTTCAACAACGAATTGATGCGCTTGCTGAATTCCTCGAACGTCTGCTCGCCCTTCATCATCTCGCCATTGATGAAAAAGGTCGGTGTCGAATTCACCTTCAGCACCTCGTTAGCGTATTTCTGGTCGGCGGCGATCTTGTCGAGCAGCGCCTGGTCCTTCAGACACTCTTCGACCTGCTGCTGGCTCAGCCCGGCCTGTTTGCCGATGCGGATCAGCGTCTCCGTGGTGTTCTTCAACACCCACTCGTTTTGCTGGCGGAATAGCATGTCGATGACGGCAAAAAATTTGCCGGCGTCATCCTTGGCGATGCAGCGCGCCAGCATCGAGCCCGCGGCGGCCTTGATGTCGAGCGGGAATTCACGGAACACGAAGCGGATCTTGCCGGTGTCGATGTATTCCGATTTGATTTTCGGAAACACCTTTTCAGTGAACGCTGCGCAATGCGGGCAGGTCATCGACGCGAACTCCGTGACGGTGACCGCGGCATTGGCCGGGCCCAGGGCCATGTCGGGCAGCGATACGGGCTTGGCAACATCGGCGGCGGTCTGCGCCATCGCATCCGTGATCAGGCGCAGCGGCGAGAAACCGGCAAGCAGGCCAAGCCCGGTCAGTGACAGGGCGGCGGTAAAGGCGCGGCGCGTGAGGATCAAGATCGGCTCCCGGGATCTACGAGACTTGCAAAGGGCTTGCGGAAAGACGCCCTCCGCTAGCTTGAAACGACAAATGTGGCAATGGCGGGCTGGTGGGGGAGGGCACGAAGGGACTCAATTTCGCTTGATTGCGGCCCCGAGCCGCGCCAGCGCGTCCTTCAGCGCCTCGTCCTCGACGGCCGACAGGGTCTTGGCGACCTCGGCCACCGCCTTTGGGTCCGGCGGGCGCGGCCGCGCGGGCCGTTCCCGGCGCGACAACGGTGCCTGGCGCAGCGCCAGCCGGCCGACCGCATGCCAGCCGAAGAAACGGTTGACCCGTTCCAGCAGCACGTCCGACTTGTGCTGGATCTCCAGCGCGGCCGGGCCCTCCACCCGCAGCACCAGCGTCGCCGGCTCCTGTGGCTGTCCCTCCACCGGCCGCGGCCATTGCATCTTCAGGGGCTCGGCATGGCGGGCGATATCGGCGCCTGCGATCTCCGCCCAGCGGGTCACAAGTTCGCGCGCGGCGAAGCCCTGCTTGGCGTACGCCTCCGAGAAGACGTCGCTGAGCAGGACGGAGAGCGGCTTGGCGCTGACGGGGCCGGGTCTGGACATGGATCGGGTTATAGCACGAGATGTGCACCACTCGTCATGGCCGGGCATAGCCGTCAGAAGGACGGCGTCGCTTCCGCTCGCCTGTGCCCGGCCATCCACGTCCCGGTCCCGAGAAGAAAGACGTGGATGCCCGCGACAAGCGCGGGCATGACGTGGAGAGATTCGATCCTCATCAGTAGGCTGAGTGCATGAGAGCCACGGCTGTCAAAGCAACAAACCACACTGCGCCAGCGGATCGCCCCGCGCGGCTGCTCGACTGGTACGATCGGCATCGGCGGCGGCTGCCGTGGCGTGCGGCGGCGGGCGAGCGGCCCGATCCGTACCGGGTGTGGCTGTCGGAGATCATGCTGCAGCAGACCGGGGTCAAAACCGTCGGGCCCTATTTCCAGAAGTTTCTGGCGCGCTGGCCTGATGTCACGGCGCTCGGGCGCGCCTCGCTCGACGATGTACTGCGCATGTGGGCGGGGCTCGGCTATTACTCGCGTGCGCGCAACCTGCACGCCTGCGCGGTGGCGGTGCTGCGCGAGCATGGCGGCGTCTTTCCGGACACGGAAGAAGGACTGCGCGAACTGCCGGGAATCGGCCCATACACCGCGTCCGCAATCGCGGCGATCGCGTTTGACCGCCGCACCATGCCGGTTGACGGCAATATCGAGCGCGTGGTGTCGCGGCTCTATGCGGTCGAGGAACCGCTGCCGCAGGCAAAGCCGAAGATCCAACAACTTGCCACGACACTACTGGCTGAGACACGCGCCGGCGACGAGGAGTCTCGCGCCGGCGACAGCGCGCAGGCGCTGATGGATCTGGGCTCCTCGATCTGCACGCCGAAGAAGCCGGCCTGCGCCCTGTGCCCGCTCAACGACGATTGCGCGGCGCGCGCACGCGGCGATCAGGAAACGTTTCCGCGCAAGGCGCCGAAGAAATCGGGCGAGCTGCGGCGGGGCGCGGCCTTCGTCGTTACGCGCGGCAACGAGCTTCTGCTGCGCTCTCGTGCCGAAAAGGGTCTGCTCGGCGGCATGACCGAGGTGCCGGGCTCGCACTGGCGCGCGGGACAAGAGGACGAGGCCGCGCTGAAGCAGGCGCCGCCGCTCAATGGCGTGACGCGCTGGCATCGCAAGGCCGGCGTTGTCACCCACGTGTTCACGCATTTCCCGCTGGAGCTCGTGATCTACACGGCCAAGGTGCCGGCGCGGACGGGGGCGCCCGAGGGCATGCGCTGGGCGCCGATTGCAACGCTTGCGGATGAGGCGCTGCCCAACGTGATGCGCAAGGCCATCGCGCACGGGCTGGGCGAATAGCCCCCGCCTGCTGACACCATGCTGTCAGCAGGCCTGCGCTATCAGGGACCCGAAAACGGAGGCTCCCATGATCGCAACCGCACTCGACCGCCTTGCCATGCCACCCGCGGCGACGCTGCTCGGCTGGCACCTGCTCGACGCGCGCCCGGGGGAGGGCTGGATCAGGATCGGCTTCGAAGGAAAGCGCGAATTCTGCAACCCCGCCGGCTTCGTGCAGGGCGGCATCCTGGCGGCCATGCTTGACGACACCATGGGCCCGGCGGTGTTCGCCATGACGGAAGGGCGGCTTTACACCGCGACCATCAGCCTGACCGTGAATTTCCTGGCGCCGGCAAAACCCGGACGGATCGTCGGCGAGGCGAGGGTGACGCAGCTCGGCAAGACCGTCGCTTTCATCGAGGGCCGGCTCACGGGCAAGGATGGCACGCTGCTTGCCACTGCGACGACCAACGCGCGGTTAGTTGAAGCCGGCAAGGCGATTCAGTGAAGTTCAGGCGCCGGCGCGCCGGCTGTCCGGCAGCTGCACGATCGGCGGCTTGGCATTCAGGCCCTCGACCTGGAAGCCGGCGACGCGCTTGTAGTTGGCGGCGATGTCCTCCAGCTCCTGTCGCGACAGCACGTCGGTGACGATTCTGTAGCCGTTGGGCGCGCGCTCCTCGACGAGTTGCATGACCTGCTCTGGACCATTGCGGCGGTTGAGCATCACGAGGTCTGACGTCGCCGGGCGTCGCTCGGCCTCGTAGGCTACGAGCGCGGCGGTGGTTGCGCCCCTGGCGAGGATCTCGCGGGTGATGACGCGCGCATCGAGGATCGCCTGAGAGGCGCCGTTGGAGCCGATCGGATACATCGGATGCGCGGCATCGCCCATCAGCGTGACACGGCCAAAGGTCCATTGCGGGATCGGATCGCGGTCGACCAGCGGATACTCATAGGCGTGCGGGCACTCGCGGATCAGGCGCGGCACGTCGAGCCAGTCGAACTTCCAGTCGGCGAACCAGGGCAGGAACTCATCGAGCCTGGCCGTGCGGTTATAATCCTCGCGGCGCCACTGATAGCTCGGCGGCATGTGCCGCTCCGCCACCCAGTTGATCTGGTACCTGCCATCGGCGTCCGGCGACTTCGAGATCGGGTAGCAGACGAATTTCAGCACCTCATGGCCGGCCATGATCATGGTACGGCCGGTGAGGAACGCATCGCCCGCGGTGACGCCGCGCCAGAGGATGCGCCCGTTCCAGATCGGCGGGCCTTCCTGCGGATAAAGCCGTTCTCGCACCGCCGAATGGATGCCGTCGGCGGCGATCAGCAGATCGCCTTCGTAAGCGCCGGCCGGTTTGCCGGTTGCCTTGTCGATGAATTCGGCGCGCACGCCGTCGGCGGACTCGGTCCAGCCGGTGAGATGATGGCTGGTGAGGATGTTGTCGCGGCCGAGCCGCTCGATCGCGGTGTCGAGCAGGATCTGCTGCAGGGTGCCGCGATGAATCGAGAATTGCGGCCATTTGTAGCCGGCCTCCAGTCCACGCGGCTCGCTCCAGATCGGTTTGCCGTGCTTGGAGAAATAGGCGAGCTCCCGCGTGCGCACGCCGGCCGCATCGAGGCGATCATGCAGATCCAGCTCGATCAGCTCGCGCACGGCGTGCGGCAGCACGTTGATGCCGACGCCGAGCGGCTTGAGCTCCGATACGCTCTCGAACACGCGTGCGGGAACGCCGATCTGGTGCAGGCTGAGCGCCAGCGTCAGTCCGCCGATGCCGCCGCCCGCGATGAGTATGGTCATGATGCGCCCCCTGGCATTGGCCATGGTCATGACACGGGATTAAGCTGTTGGGCAACCGCGAAAGGCGGCATTTGGCGCGGCTGGACGGCAGCAGGTCACGCCGTTAACTTGCCGCGGCATTCCCAGTGAGGATCGACATGCTCAAGCTCTATTATGCTCCCGGCAGCTGCGCGCTCGCATCGCATATCACCCTGGAGGAGGCCGGCGCGCCCTACAGCGCCGAGCGGCTCAACTTCAAGGACAATCAGCAGAACAGTGCCGAATATCTCAAGATCAATCCCAAGGGCCGCGTGCCCGCACTGGTGACGGACAGCGGCGTGCTGACCGAGACGCCGGCGATCCTCGCCTTCCTTGCGCAAAGTTTTCCCAAGGCGAAGCTCGCGCCGTTCGACGATCCCTTTGCCTTCGCGCAGGTGCAGTCGATCAACAGCTATCTCTGCTCCACCGTGCATGTGGCACATGCGCATAAGGGGCGCGGCTATCGCTGGGCGACGGAAGAGACGTCATTCTCCGACATGAAGCGCAAGGTGCCGGAGACGATGACGGCCTGCTTTGCGCTGATCGAGCGCAACATATTGAAGGGCCCATGGGTGATGGGCGAGCAGTACACGATCTGCGATCCCTATCTCTACACCATCGCAGGGTGGCTGGAGGGCGACGGCGTCGATCTCGCCAACCTGCCGAAGGTCGCCGCGCATTACAAGCGGATGGAAGAGCGGCCAGCGGTGCAGACCGTGCTGGCGGAGCAGAAGGCCTAAGGTAGTCGTCCCGGCCAAGCAAAGAAATCGTAGGGTGGGCAAAGCAAAGCGTGCCCACCTGTTTTGCATCGTGCAGGCGAAGGTGGGCGCGGCGCAGGGCGCCTATGCCGTGAGGAAGTGGCCGATGAAGTCAGCCGGCCGTTCTGGCGGGAAATGAAAGGGAGGTTGCCATGAAGGAGATTTTCAGCCCGGCGACGTTGCCGCCGCCGACCGGCTATTCGCATGTTGCAAAGGTCAGCAAGGGCACGTTGGTCTACATCGCGGGCCAGGTGTCCAGCGATGCGTCTGGCAGGCTGGTCGGCGAGGGCAATTTCGAGGCGCAGGTCGAACAGGTGTTCAAGAACCTCGGGCTTGCGCTGGAAGCCGCCGGTGCGACCATGGCCGACATCGTCAAGATGAACACCTATCTCGTTGCCGAAGTCAGTCAGGATGACCTGCCGAAGATGCGGGCCATCCGCGACCGCCATCTGAACAAGGAAAAGCCGCCGGCCAGCACCCTCGTGGTTGTGAGCCGCCTCGCGCGGCCTGGCTGGCTGATTGAGATCGAGGTCGTCGCAGCGATCGACGAATAGTCGATAGAGTCATTCCGGGGCGCACGTGAGCGCGAACCCGGAATCCCGTCCAACAATCTCGAGATTCCGGGTCCACGCGCAAGCGCGTGTCCCGGAACGACAGCAAGGTTAGGCCGCCTTCGTCTTCAGATGGCGGAACATGTTGCGGCGCGCCTCATCGTCCATCTCGGCCTTGAAGGTGAACTTGTCCTTCAGGCCGATGGCGCGGGCGGCGGCGGGCCGCGCCGAGATCTCGTCGACCAGGCGCTTGACGTTGGGATATTTCGCGGCGGCCTCATCGCCCATCACGAACGCGGCCATCCGCGCCCAGCCCCACAGGGCCATGTCGACAATGGTGTAGGTGTCGCCCACCATGTATTTGCGCCCCGCCAGATGATCGTTGAGCACGGCGTAGTGGCGCTGTGCCTCGAACTGATAGCGGTTGTGGGAATAGTCGTGGTTCTGCTCCTTCGGCGCGAAATGCTTGAAGTGCACCGCCTGGCCTGAGTAAGGCCCGACCCCGGTCGCCACGAACATCAGCCACGACAGCATCTGTGCGCGGTTCTGTGGCGTGTTGGATGGCAGGAACTTGCCGGTCGTCTCGGCGAGGTAAAGCAGGATGGCGTTGCTGTCGAACACGACGACGCCGTCGTCGTCGATCGCCGGCACCTTGGCGTTCGGATTGACCTTCAGGAATTCCGGCTTGAACTGGTCGCCCTTGCGGGTGTCGACCGCGACGGGCTCGAACGGCAGGCCGGACTCTTCGAGGAACAGCGCCACCTTGGTCGGGTTGGGTGAACCGTTGAAATAGAATTTGAGCATCAAATCTTCCCAGCTCTTGTTGTGGTTTGAAACGGGTGCAACCGGCACCCGTCGCGGGCGAATCCTGTCTGCGTCGCTTCCACGGGCAGTTCAACCGAAGACTTCGTGAACATCGTTCGGGCGAAAGCGAGGCCCGCAAACGGTGGCGGCGGTCGGCATTGAGAAGAAGGGTGCGGGCTGTCGCCGGCCGCCGCCTGCAAATTTGCATCGATCAGCCGATGAAGTAGAGGCCGGCAATGCCGGTCGCGATCATCGCAAAGCCCGACAGGTGCAACAATACGGCCATTCGCGTCGCCGATTGCAGGTGGGAGGCCTGGGCGGCGCGCTCCGGTCCGCTGGCATAGCCGTGGACGACGACTTCCTGATTGAAATCGCCATGCGCTTCCATGGTGCCGGCAAGGGCGACACGCATCAGCAGAATGCCGAAGATGACCAGGCCTGCAAATCCCAGCATGCCGATCACCAGCATCGGAAACATGCCGATCACGAAGATCGGCAGCAGCGGCAGGAGCAGCATGGCTTCCGATCGTTTGCGCATCGGCGGGCCCAATCGAAGCAGTGGCGAAAATTTAGGTCCGGCGTCCGCCGCCAGGCAAGTCGAAAGGACGTGAACGGCGCAGGGCGGGCTCAGCCCGCCGCCATCCCGGCGCGGATTTCGGCGCGCAGCTCGTCGATCAGCTTGAGGCCGCCTTTGGTCTCGACATGCCAGAAGGTCCAGCCGTTGCAGGCCTCGGCGCCTTGCGCGACCGCGCCGATGCGGTGGATCGAGCCGACCTTGTCGCCGAGCATGATGGCGCCGTCGGCGCGAACCAGCGCGTTGTGGCGCTTGCGGGCATCGACGAGCTTTGCGCCCGGCGCGATCATGCCGCGCTCGATCAGCTCGGAGAAGGCGACGCGGGGCGCCTCTCGCGCGGTCATGAACGGGGCGAGCGTTGCTGCCGGCAACGGCTCGACTGCGGCGATGCGCGCCTCTGCCGCCTTGGCATAGGCGAGATCGCGCTCGAAGCCGATGTAGCTGCGGCCGAGACGTTTTGCTACGGCGCCGGTCGTTCCGGTGCCGTTGAAGGGATCCATCACGAAGTCGCCGGGCTTCGACGACGACAGCAGCACGCGCGCTAACAGCCCCTCGGGCTTCTGCGTCGGGTGCACCTTCTTGCCGTCCTTGCCCTTGAGGCGTTCCTCGCCGGTGCACAGCGGGATCAGCCAGTCGGAGCGCGCCTGAACGTCCTCGTTCGCGGCCTTCAGGGCCTCGTAGTTGAACGTGTAGCCCTTGGCCTTCTCGTCGCGCGCCGCCCAGATCATGGTCTCGTGCGCGTTGGTGAAGCGGCGGCCGCGGAAGTTCGGCATCGGGTTGGACTTGCGCCAGACGATATCGTTGAGGACCCAGAAGCCGAGGTCCTGCATGATCGCGCCGACGCGGAAAATGTTGTGATAGGAGCCGATCACCCAGATCGTCGCCGACGGCTTCATGACGCGGCGGCAGGCGAGCAGCCAGGCGCGGGTGAAATCGTCATAGGCGGCGAAGGAGGAGAACTTGTCCCAGTCGTCAATGACGGCATCGACATGCGATTCGTCGGGACGCTTGAGTTCGCCCTTGAGCTGCAGATTATACGGGGGGTCGGCGAAGACGAGATCAACGGAGCCGGCCGGCAGCTTCGACATTTCGGCGACACAGTCGCCAACAATGATGCGGTTGCTCGGGGCGGACTCAAATTTGGTG
This sequence comes from Bradyrhizobium sp., assembly GCA_036406295.1. Taxonomy (GTDB): domain Bacteria; phylum Pseudomonadota; class Alphaproteobacteria; order Rhizobiales; family Xanthobacteraceae; genus Bradyrhizobium. The sequence continues at coordinate 20,251 of DASWVJ010000018.1, read as the reverse complement.
CGGGGCGCCTTTGCAGACGCCCCGCGACGCGACACAACCATGACTCAATTACTCTGACTCAGGCGACGCTGTCGGCGACGCGGGACTAAACAACCGACTGGCGATACATTGACCGGGCAAAGTAAAAATCGACTTAACCCACGACGCGCGCTGACGAGTTCGGTCCGTGCATCCGGGTGAGCTCGCGTGCCGATGCGCGCTCAGGTGCACTAGGCAATATTTGCCGGGCGGGTTATTGATTAGCGCAACGGAAATTTTACTTCTGTGCGAGGTTGGCTCGTGCTTGCAGGACACAAGGGTTGAAATGAGAGGAAACCGTCATGCGTTACGATGATTTCCGCCGCAGCGACGACATCGAAGACCGTCGCGGCGAAGACGGCGGCGGTATGGGCGGCGGCATGGGCGGCGGCTTCGGCATTCCGATGGGCGGCGGCGGCCTCGGCATCGGGACCATCATCGTGCTTGGTCTGCTCGGCTATGCCTTCGGTATCGATCCGCGCATCCTGATTGGCGGGGCGGAAATTCTCACCGGCGGCGGCGGACGCGCGCCGACCTATGAAACCGATCGCCCCTCGGGCCAGCGCAAGACCGGCGCGCCGACCGACGAGATGGGCAGCATGATATCAGGCGTTCTGGGTGAAATTGACGACCGCTGGAGCGAAATCTTCCAGGCCGACGGGCGCACCTACACCGGCCCGAAGATCGTACTGTTCCGCAACGCCACCAATGGCGGCCGCTGCGGCATGGCGCAGTCGGCGATGGGGCCGTTCTATTGCCCGCCGGACCGCACGATCTATCTCGATACGTCCTTCTTCCGCGAGGTAGAGACGCGCTTCCGTGGCTGCTCGGGCAGCGCCTGCAAATTCACCGCGGCTTACATCATCGCGCATGAAGCCGGCCATCACATCCAGAACCTGCTCGGCGTCCTGCCGCGGGTGACGCGGGCGCAGCAGCAGGCGGGCAGCAAGGCGGAAGCCAACGCGTTGCAGGTCAGGGTCGAGCTGCAGGCGGACTGCCTGTCCGGCGTCTGGGTCAACCGCGAGGAGAAAAAGCGGCCGGGCTTCCTCGAGGCCGGCGACATCGACGCCGCGCTGCGGACGGCGACGGCGATCGGCGACGATACGCTGCAGCGCCAGGCGACGGGCAGGGTGGTGCCGGACAGCTTCACCCACGGGTCGGCGGCGCAGCGCAAGCAGTGGTTCATGACCGGCTATCAGCAGGGCAATGTGGCGGCCTGCAATACATTCGGCAGCGCCGCGTTGTAGCCTGCGCTCCCCGAAGTGATGCAGCATTCACGCTGCATCGCGTCTGGAACAAGAGAAGAGATGAGTACATGTCGATCGACGAGACAAAGCAATTCGTTCCGCTCAACATCGCGGTGCTGACGATGTCGGACACCCGTTCCCTCGCGGACGACAAGTCCGGCACGACGCTCGTCGACCGTCTCACCGCCGCCGGCCACAAGCTGGCGGCGCGCGAGATCGTCACCGACGATGTCGAGGCGATTCGCGCCGTGGTAAAACGATGGATCGCCGATCGCGGTGTCGACATCATCATCACGACGGGCGGCACCGGCTTTACCGGCCGCGACGTCACGCCGGAGGCGATCGAGCCGTTGTTCGAAAAGCGGATGGATGGTTTCTCCATCGCCTTCCACATGCTGAGCCATCCCAAGATCGGCGCATCGACGGTGCAGAGCCGCGCCACGGCGGGCGTGGCGAATGCGACTTTCATCTTCTGCCTGCCGGGTTCGCCCGGCGCCTGTCGCGACGGCTGGGACGGGATTCTGGCGGCCCAGCTCGATTACCGCACGCGGCCCTGTAATTTCGTCGAGATCATGCCGCGGCTGGACGAGCACCTGCGCCGGCCCAAGGCCAAGGGCGCGTCGGCTTAATTGTCCTGCATCGTCATTCCGGGGCGGCTCGAAGAGCCGAACCCGGAATCTCGAGATTCCGGGTCTGGTCCTTCGGACCATCCCGGAATGACCGGCTAACAACTACAGCTCCATCTCCCACGTCTCGCCGACGAGGTCGACGCCAAAGCTATGGTGCGGCTCTTGCTTGACGCGGCGAAAGCCCACGGCCTGATAGATGCCGCGTGCGGCGACCAAAATGCTTTGCGTCCACAACGTCATCTTCTTGTAGCCCCTCTCACGCGCCGAGCTGACGCATTGCTCGACGAGCGCGCGGCCGACACCGAGCCCGCGCGCCTTTTTCTCCACCAGGAGCAGCCGCAGCTTTGCGACGTCATCACCGCCGTTGACCAGGAAGATCGAGCCGAGCGGTTCGCCGCCTGCTTCCGCGATCCAGCAATGTTCGCGCGAAGCGTCATAGTTCTTGATGAACTGTGCGCAGATCTCGGCGACCAGCGCCTCGTAGCTGATGTCCCAGCCATATTCCTCGGCATAGGCTTTTGCCTGGCTCGAGATCACCCAGCCGATGTCGCCGGGCCGGTGGCTGCGCAGGATAAAGGCGGCGGGTTTCTGCGCGGGCCGCTCCAGCGTCTGCTCGATCGTCGTCATGGCGCGCACGACGTCGGCGCGCTGGGTATCGTCGAGCGAGGCGAGCAGGCTTCCGACTTCCTCGCGCGAACGGCGCTCGAGTTCGGCCTGCGCGGTGCGGCCTTTTGCGGTCAGCGAGAGTTCGTTGACGCGGCCGTCGTCCTTCGACGGCTTTCGCGTCACGATCTGGCGGCGCTGCAACGCCTGCAGGGTCCGGCTCAGGAAGCCCGGATCGAGGCCAAGGTCGCGGTTGAGGTCGGTGGCAGTGCAGGCGGGGCGATGCGCGATCTCGTAGAGGATGCGCGCCTCCTGCAGGGTGAAGGAGCTGTGCAGCAGCTTCGGCTCGATGATGCCGAGCTTGCGGGTGTAGAAGCGGTTGAAGCCGCGGATCGCGGCGACCTGGCCGTTGAAATCAGTTGGGGACATGACACACCTCAATATTTGCTGTTATCAATTAATTATTTGACTTTGGCAAGCATACCGGTGTCAGGCGGGCGCCATTCTACTTTGCATGGGGTTGTTTTCGCGATTTTGGGTCTCGACCTGCCGGGTACGAGATATTCAGGCCACCACCATGATCCTGCTGCGCAGCATCGTGCGGGAGGAGCGGCCGAGCCGCCGCAGCAGCCGCGCCTCGGAGCGGCGTCCATCGGGCCGATAGCCGCCAAGGCGGTCGTAATGATCGCGCGCGATCAGCAGGCCCTGTTCGGCCGAGGGGCCGGCCACCATGCGGGCGATGGCCTTGAAGCCGTCGCGGAGGCGGCGGTCGGCATAGGGAGAGCGGGCGTAGCGGAACACTGCGGCTCGCGGCCGGCCGCTGGCGGAGACGACGTTGATGAACTGGGTGGTCTCATCGATCCAGCCGGAATCGAGCACGGCGCCGGCGTGCAGGAACATCAGCCATGGCGAACGGGCCTGGCGGGCGCCGGCGGCGAGCGCCGCGGCGCGCGTTCCGTCTGCGCAGAGGTAGCGGCAGCCGGCGACATCGGCCACCCGCTCGATCACGCTCGATCCGCCGCAGTCAACCAGCAGCACCTCCCGCACGATGCCGGCGGCTGCACCCGGCACCAGCGCGGCAAGCGTGGCAACGGCGGGCTGCTCAACGCCTTCGGTCGGAATGATGACGCTCAACATGGAATTGAGGCTTCGTTGGCTCGAGGTTTTGAGAAAAACGCTGCACAGTTATCACCTTGTCACAATCAAAGCAGCCGTCGTCCTGCGGATATTTGCTGCACGGTCGAGGGTGTGGCGCTGTGAATTTCTGAGTTCATGTTCTTGATTTGTTCTCATAGCGTGCTATGTTCGCTGCATGAGCCGAGCATCCTCTCATGCCCTCAAGCACCCGCCGGTGAAGTTGCCCTCCGAGCCGGCGGGTGCGCCCCCTTTTCCCGAACTTGCGGTCGCGGTTGACCGCGAGCGGCGGCGCGGCCGTGGCGCGCAAACCAATGCGTCGGGCCGCTATGAGGCCGAGGCGCGGGTCGCCTTCGACGATGGCTGGCAGAGTCTTGACGAATTGCCGCCGTTCAAGACGACGGTCTCGATCGACACCTCGCGCAAGGTGATCGCACGCAACGACTCGCCCGACATCGGCTTCGACCGCTCGATCAATCCCTATCGCGGCTGCGAGCATGGTTGCGTCTACTGCTTCGCACGGCCGACCCATGCCTATCTCGGCCTCTCGCCGGGCCTCGATTTCGAATCGAAGCTTCTTGCCAAGCCCGATGCGCCGGGCCTGCTCGAGAAGGAACTGGCGGCGCCGGGTTACGAACCGCGGATGATCGCGATCGGCACCAATACCGATCCCTACCAGCCGATCGAGCGCGACATGAAGATCATGCGCGGCATTCTGGAAGTGCTGGAGCGCGCCGGCCATCCCGTGGGCATCGTGACCAAATCGGCGCTGGTGACGCGTGATATCGACATTCTCTCGCGCATGGCCAGGCGCAACCTCGCCAAGGTCGCGCTGTCCGTCACGACGCTCGATCCGAGACTGGCGCGCACCATGGAGCCGCGGGCTTCGACGCCACCGAAGCGGCTGGAGGCGATCCGGCAGCTTGCCGAGGCCGGTATCCCGACCACCGTCATGGTGGCTCCCGTCATCCCCGCGCTGAACGATTCCGAGATCGAGCGCATCCTCGATGCGGCGGCGCATGCCGGTGCAAAGGAAGCAAGCTACGTTCTGCTGCGGCTGCCGCTGGAAGTGCGCGATCTCTTCCGGGAATGGCTGATGGCGAATTATCCCGACCGCTATCGCCACGTATTCACCCTGATCCGCGACATGCGCGGCGGGCGCGACTACGACTCGCAATGGGGAACGCGGATGAAGGGCACCGGCCCGATGGCCTGGATGATCGGCCGCCGCTTCGAGATCGCCTGCGAGAAGCTTGGTCTCAACAAGCGACGCTCGAAACTGACAACGGACCATTTTGCCAAGCCGAAGGGCAGCGGCCAGCAGCTCAGCCTGTTCTAGGCAGGCAAGGCAGGCGGGAAGGGTATATTCAAAGCCGCCGGTTCCGCGTTTGACGGTCATTGCGACCGGCGAGGAAGTGGCGTTCTTCGAGACCGGCGCCGCCGCCTGAATAACGGGAGTAGTCCCCGGTTCCCCATTGCGCGGCTCGCCAAGCTTGCGCAAGGATCCCGGCCATGAGTCGGGACAAGTCCGCAAGGAAACCGGAAGCCAAACCGGAAAAAAAGAACGCGAAGCTGCCGGAAGGCGTGATCGTGGTTACGCCGCCGAGCTTTCGGCGCGAGCGCGCGCTGATCAAGCGCGGCATCTGGCCGGTCGCCGGCTGCGACGAGGCGGGCCGCGGCCCGCTGGCGGGCCCGGTGGTCGCTGCCGCCGTCATTCTCGACCCCGATCGAATTCCCAGAGGCATTGACGATTCCAAGCGCCTTACGCCGGAGCAGCGCGAGCAACTGTTCGAGAAGATCTGCGCGACCTCGTCCTTCGCGGTCGCCTACGCCTCGCCCGCGCGGATCGATCGCGACAATATCTTGCGCGCCTCGCTGTGGGCGCTGGCCCGCGCGGTGGCGGCGCTGCCGGAGGCGCCGAAGCATGTGTTCGTCGACGGCCGCGACCGTCTCGCCACGTCCTGCGATTGCGAGGCTGTGATCGGCGGCGACGGACTGGTCAAGTCGATCGCGGCGGCCTCCATCATTGCCAAGGTGACGCGCGATCGGCTGATGTGCGCGCTCGCCGAGGATTGCCCGGGTTACGGCTTCGAGACCCACAAGGGCTATGCGGTGCCGGAGCATCTGGAGGCGCTGGACCGCCTCGGTCCGTCGGCGCACCACAGGAGATTTTTCGCACCGGTCGTCGCCGCGCGGGAGAAGCACTACCCTTCGCCCGTTCCGCCTGACCTGTTTTCGCTGGAGTCGGAGACCGGCGGCGATCTTTCCGTCACAATCTGACGTCCATGCGGCCAGTTGCCTCCGAGGCAGCCGCCCTTTATCAAACGACAGGGACGAATGCGGCCGGTTCGCCGGACCGCCTTTGGGATTTGCGGGCGTTGATGCGTTTCACCTCCCTGATTGTCGAATTGATCCGCGCCCGGCCGCGGCTCGTGGTCCTGCTCGTAATCACGCTGCAGGCCCTGATGTGGCTGGTCGTGTCGATGCTGCTCTATCGCAGCCCGCCCGGCGACCTCGCCACCTTGCTCGCCTTTGGCCGCGAGTATCAGGTCGGCACTGACATGGGGCCGCCGCTGGCGTTGTGGCTGGCCGATATCGCCTATCGCGCCGCCGGCAACCACATGTTCGGCGTCTATCTTCTGGCGCAAGTCTGCGGCGGTGCGACTCTGTGGACCGTGTATCTGCTGTCACGCGCCATCGTCGGCAGCCAGCAGGCGGTGCTCGCAGTACTGCTCACCATGACCATCACGGCTTTCGGTGCGCCGAGCCTTGAATTCGGTCCATCCGTGCTGGCGCGTCCGCTCTGGGCGCTGCTGCTCCTGCACTCCTGGCAACTGATCGGCCAGAACCGCCGCAATGCGTGGTTCGCCTGGTCGATCGAGGCCGGACTATTGCTGCTGACAACGACGGCGGCGCCGCTGCTCCTGCTGCTGATCGCCGGCTTTGCGCTGGCGACCGAGCGCGGCCGCCGCACGCTGGCCTCGCTCGATCCGCTGTTTGCGCTGATCGTGATCGCGGTGCTGGCGCTGCCTTATCTGATCTGGCTGATCCGTGCCGATGCGATCGGCCTGCCAGCTTGGCCGGCGCTTGACCTGCTCAGATCGCGGGCGCTGCATTGGGGCAGTCTGCTCGGCGGCCTGCTGCTGGCGGTGTCCGCGGTCATTGTTCTCGTCGTGCTCAATTCGGGCTTTCTCGGCCGCGGTTCCGAGGAGGCGCCGATCATCTACCGGCCGCCGGTCGACCCGCTGGCGCTGCAGTTCGTCTATTATTTCGCCATTGCGCCGGCGCTCGCAGGAAGCCTGATCGCCGGCCTGTTCAATCTCGATGGTGTCATCGGCGGAACCGCCATTTCGCTGCTGATGTCCGGGCTCGCCATGATCGTCGCGACCGGCGATCTCGTGCATCTGAGACGGCAACGGCTGCTGCGCGCGGTCTGGGCGCTCGCGGTGATCGCGCCGGCTGCGTTTGCGATCGGCGCCACCTTGTTCCTGCCCTGGACCACCGCCGCGGAGGTCGCAACCTCGGTGCCGGGAAGGCAGATCGCACGTTATTTCGGCGAGAATTTCGAGCGCCGCACCAACCAGCGCCTGCGTGCGGTGGCAGGCGATCCCCAGTTCGCGAGCCTGATAGCGCTGGACACCGCCCGTCCGCATCTCTTGCTCGACGCGACGCCGCAGCGCACGCCCTGGCTCAATGCCGCGAAATTCACCGAGACCGGCGGCATCGTGGTCTGGCGCGCGTCGGACACCGCCGGGTCGGTACCTGCCGAGCTCGCCAAGCGTTTTCCGGGCCTCGTGCCGGAAGTGCCGCGTGCCTTCGAATGGTACGTCAACGGCCGCCAGCCGCTGCTCCGCATCGGCTGGGCCATCGTGCGGCCGAAGAATCCCTGATTGAGTTCGTCACCTGAGAGCTGCGCCGTGCCTTCGTTGCAGCACTGTCAGCCCTGCAACGCCTTCGCAACCGCCCGCAGGTCCTGCCACGACATCCGCTTGTAGGACGGCGAGCGCAGCAGATAGGCCGGATGGAAGGTAGCGATGGCGCGGATGGTGCGCGTGCCGGTGTCGTAGTCGAGCCATTTGCCGCGCGTGCGCATGATGCCCTCGCGGGTCTGCAGCAGCGCCTGGGTCGAGGGATTGCCAAGTGTCACCAGTACGTCCGGGTTCACCAGTTCGATCTGGCGCCGGATGAAGGGCAGGCAGATCTGCGTTTCCTGCGGCGTCGGCGTGCGATTGCCGGGCGGCCGCCATGGAATGACGTTGGCAATATATGCCCTGCTGCGGTCGAGCCCGATCGCGGCGATCATCCGGTCGAGCAGCTTGCCGGAGCGGCCGACGAACGGCAGTCCCTCGATATCCTCGTCGCGCCCGGGCGCTTCGCCGACGAACATCACCCGGGCCTGCGGGTTGCCGTCGGCAAATACCAGCTTCGTGGCGGTGTGCTTCAGCGCGCAGCCGTCGAAACTTTCGAGTAGCTGCCGCAGCGCTTCCAGCGTCGGCGCGGTTCGCGCCGCTTCCCGGGCGGAAGCGATTGCGACATCCGGCGCGACCGCCGCATCCGCGCGCGGCGGGACGACGGGCGGGGGCAGCGGCGCAGCGCGAGGAGGCTGCTGGTGTGCCACCGCTGCGCGCGGCTCGGGCGCGGGTTCGGGATCGGCCAGCCGGTTGACCGGCTCGTCGCCAAGCGCGCAATCGACTCCGGCCTCGAGGTAAAAGGCCAGCAATTGCTGCACGGTAGGGGTAGGCTCGGGGGGCATGGCGGTGGCTTGCGGCATCCCGGTCAATTTAAGCCGGCTTGCGTCGATACGAAACGCATTTCCATGGTTGTCCTATCATCAAAAATCGGAAACAACGGGCCTCTTTTGGAAGCGTTCTTAACCGGGCCCAGGCCGGGTCACGAGGCAGATCACGGGACAGATCATGAGCAGCGAAGAGTTACCCCCGCGCGAATCCATGGAATTCGACGTCGTGATCGTCGGTGCCGGCCCGTCCGGCCTTTCCGCGGCGATCCGGCTCAAGCAGCTCAATCCCGATCTCAACGTGGTCGTGGTGGAGAAGGGGTCCGAGGTCGGCGCGCATATTCTGTCGGGCGCAGTGATCGATCCGGTTTCGCTGGACAGGCTGATTCCGGACTGGCGCCAGGATCCGGATTGTCCGCTGAAGACTCAGGTGAAGGACGACCGCTTCTACTGGTTCACCGAGACCAGCGCGATCAAGCTGCCGAACTTCGTTATGCCGCCGCTGATGAACAATCATCATTGCTACATCGGCTCGCTCGGCAATGTCTGCCGCTGGCTCGCGCCGAAGGCCGAGGCGCTCGGCGTCGAAATCTATCCGGGCTTTGCTGCGGCCGAAGTGCTCTATGACGACAAGGGCGTAGTGAAGGGCATCGCCACCGGCGACATGGGTATCGCCAAGGACGGCACCCACAAGGACTCATTTACCCGCGGCATGGAATTGCTCGGCAAGTACACGCTGTTCGCCGAGGGCGCGCGTGGCAGCCTTAGCAAGCAACTGATCAACAAATTCGCGCTCGACGCCAAGAGCGAGCCGGCGAAATTCGGCATCGGCCTGAAGGAGGTCTGGCAAATCGATCCGGCCAAGCACCAGAAGGGCCTAGTTCAGCACGCCGTCGGCTGGCCGCTGAAGAACGACACGGGCGGCGGCCTGTTCTTCTACCACTATGACGAAAACCTCGTGTCGGTCGGCTTCGTGGTTCACCTTAACTACGACGATCCATATCTGTCGCCGTTCGATGAATTCCAGCGCGTCAAGACGCATCCGGCCATCCGCTCCGTGCTGGAAGGCGGCAAGCGGCTTGCCTATGGCGCGCGTGCCATCACCGAAGGCGGCTACCAGTCGGTGCCGCGCCTGAGCTTTCCCGGCGGTGCACTGATCGGCTGCGCGGCGGGTTTTGTAAACGTGCCGCGCATCAAGGGCGTCCACAACGCGATGGGCAGCGGCATGCTGGCTGCCGAGCATGTCGCCGCGGCGCTTGGAGCGGGCCGTGCCAACGACGAACTCGTTGAATACGAGAATGCGTGGCGTGATTCCGCCGTCGGCAAGGACCTCTATCCCGTCCGCAACGCCAAGCCGCTGTTGTCGAAGTTCGGTACCTTCTTCGGCGCCGGCCTCGGCATCTTTGACATGTGGACCAACACGCTGTTCGGCTTCTCGCTGTTCGGCACCCAGTCGCATGCCAAGCCCGACCGCAGCACGCTCGATCCGGCCAGGCAGCATCAGCCGATCACCTATCCAAAGCCAGACGGCAAGATTTCCTTCGACAAGCTGTCCTCGGTGTTCCTTTCCAACACCAACCATGAAGAGGATCAGCCGGTTCACCTGAAGGTCGCGGACCTGAACCTGCAGAAGACGTCGGAGCATGATGTCTTTGCCGGTCCGTCGAACCGCTATTGCCCGGCGGGCGTTTACGAATGGGTCGAGGAAGCGTCCGGTCCGCGCTTCCAGATCAACGCGCAGAATTGCGTCCACTGCAAAACCTGCGACGTGAAGGATCCGAACGGCAACATCACCTGGGTTCCGCCTGAAGGCGGCGGCGGGCCGAATTACGAAGCGATGTAACCACCTTTGTGTGAGTACGGCGGTATCCGGTCACGATACCGCCATACTGCGAGCGTTTGCAGGCAAAGTCGGCTAAATCGGCGGTAGCCGAACGATGTGCTGCTTGATTCGCCAGCGCTTTTCCTTGCGGTTTAGCGCCAAAAGCGGCATTGTCGCGGGCCTTGGAGGCCGCTGGGTCGGGGCTGCCCTCGCTGATTGCCATACCTTACAAAATCCTGGAGCTAGGCAGACCGTGATGCTTTCCACCCGTTTCCATCGCTGGGCGATTGCCGCGCTCACCGTTTCCGCGCTGGCGCTGCCCGGCCATGTGTTGGCGCAGACCCCGGAGCATCCGACCGACAACGCGGCGCAGTTTCCGACCAAGCATGACCTGAAATCGATGACGACGGCCGGCAGCTATCTCGCCGCGCGCCACGCCTGCGTGGAGCGCGACGCCGGGGCGGCCGCGGCATTCTACCGCTCGGCGCTGCGTACCGATCCCAAGAACAACGAACTGCTCGACCGCGCTTTCATCTCCTCGCTTGCCGACGGGGACATTGACGAAGCGGTCAAGCTTGCCGACCGCATCCTGACCCAGGACAAGTCCAACCGCGTGGCGCGCCTCGTGGTCGGCGTGCGCGACCTCAAGCAGAAGAAATACGCAGCCGCGCAGGTCAACATCAACCAGTCGATCCGCGGGCCGATCACCGACCTCGTCGCGACACTGCTGTCGGCCTGGGCCAGTTATGGCGCGGGCGACACCAAGGCGGCGATCGCCAACATCGACAAGCTGACCGGGCCGGAATGGTATCCAATCTTCAAGGACCTGCATGCCGGCCTGATCATGGAGCTGGCGAACCGCGAGAAGGATGCGGGCGCGCGGCTCGAACGCGCCTACAAGCTCGATGATTCCATGCTGCGCGTGGTCGATGCCAATGCGCGCTGGACCTCGCGCAACAAGGATAGCGCCGCGGCTGCCGCGATCTACGAAGCGTTCGACAAGAAGCTGCCACGGCATCCTCTGGTGCAGGAAGGCCTGCGCGAGGTTCGCGCCGGCAAGAAGCTGCCGCCGCTGGTCGATTCCGCACAGGCTGGTGCGGCCGAAGCACTCTACGGCATCGGCGCCACGCTGACCCGCCGCGGCGGCGAGGACCTAGCGCTGGTCTACCTTCAGCTCTCGCTGTATCTCTCGCCGACCCATCCGATGGCATTGCTGTCGCTCGCCGATCTCTACGAATCCGTGAAGAAGCCGGCGATGGCGATCAAGGTCTATGAGCGCGTGCCGGCGAATTCGCCGCTGAAGCGCAATGCGCAGATCCAGCTCGCGACCAATCTCGATGCGGTCGATCGCAGCGAGGAGGGAATCAAGATCCTCAAGGAAGTCATCGACCAGGCGCCGAAGGATATCGAGGCCATCATGGCGCTCGGCAATATCGAGCGCGGCCGCAAGAAGTTCGCCGATTGCGCGGTGACGTATTCCAAGGGCATCGAGGCCATGCCGGCGACGGCCGAGAAGAATGCCTGGGTCACCTATTATTACCGCGGCATCTGCCAGGAGCGTTCCAAGCAGTGGGCCAAGGCCGAGGCCGACATGCGCAAGGCGCTCGACATGCAGCCCGAGCAGCCGCACGTGCTGAACTATCTCGGCTACTCCTGGATCGACCAGGGCGTGAATCTCGACGAAGGCATGAAGATGATCAAGCGCGCCGTCGATCAGCGCCCCGACGACGGCTATATCGTCGACTCGCTCGGCTGGGCCTATTACCGCATCGGCAACTACGAGGATGCGGTGAAGAATCTGGAACGCGCCATCGATCTCAAGCCGGAAGATCCGACCATCAATGATCACCTCGGCGACGCCTATTGGCGCGTCGGTCGCACGCTGGAAGCCAAATTCCAGTGGCAGCATGCGCGCGATCTCAAGCCGGAGCCGGAAGAGCTTCCCAAGATCGAAGCCAAGATCGAGAATGGTCTGCCGGAGGACACCTCTTCCTCGGCCGCTGCCGACAAGAAAAAAGAAGACGGCAAGGGCGGCTGATCGAAGGACTGCATGTCGGGGCTGGTGGAAGAGGGGCGTGCGAAGGTCAACCTGACCCTGCGGGTGGTCGGGCGGCGCATGGATGGCTATCACGATCTCGAAAGCGTGGTGGCGTTCGCCGACTGCGCGGACAAGCTCACGCTGACGCCTGGGCCCGAACTCACGCTGAAGACCATCGGTCCGCTGGCGATGGCCTGTGGCGAGCTTCCCGACAATCTGGTGCTGAAGGCGGCGCGGCTGCTTGGCGAGGTGGTTCCGGAATTGAAGACCGGCGCCTTCGTGCTCGACAAGATATTGCCGGTTGCTGGCGGCATCGGCGGCGGCTCCGCGGACGCGGCGGCGGCGCTGCGCCTGCTGGCGCGGCTCAACGATCTTCCGCTCGATGATGCACGACTGCAGGAGGTTGCGCTGGAAGTCGGCGCCGATGTGCCGGTGTGCCTCGCCTCACGTGCCTGCGACATGACCGGGGTCGGTGAAAAACTGTTGCCGCTCAGCCCTCCCAGGATGCCGTCGGTGCTGGTCAACCCTTGTGTGCCCGTCGCGACCAAGGATGTGTTCGAAGCGCTCGGCCTGCGCCATGGCGAACTCCTGATCGGCGCGACCGACGTCGTTATCGAGACGCTGTCATGGCCGGAGGAGGGCAGTTCGATCGACGAATGGATCGTGGCGCTGACCGATGGAACGAACGACCTGGAAGCTCCCGCCATCCGGATCGAGCCGGTGATCGGCGATGTGCTGTCGGCGCTGTCGGGTGCGGAAGGCGTCCGGCTGTCACGCATGTCCGGCTCGGGCGGGACGTGCTTTGCGATTTTCTCTGATGCCGCCGAGGCCCAGAACGCCGCGCGAAAAATCCAGCGTGAGCGCCCGGAATGGTGGGTGCATGCGGGGACGCTGAGTTAGCCCGGCTGTCGTCACCGGCGGTGGCGCGTGATCCGGGATTCCAGCGACATTCGTTTTTGATCGAGAGGCTGCGGCGTACTGGATGCCCCGCATGCGCGGGGCATGACACCTATGCCTAATGCGACCTGGCCAGGCAGAAAGCCACCACCTGCTCCAGCGCGCTCTTCATCGGTGAGGACGGAAACAGCGCCAGCGCATCGACCGCCATCGCACCATAATGCTGGGCGCGGTTGATCGTGTCTTCCAGCGCGCGGTGCTTGGTCATCAGCCCAATGGCGTGATCGAGGTCGGCATCGCCGATCTCGCCGCGCTCCAGCGCCCTGATCCAGAATTTACGCTCGCTGTCATTGCCGCGGCGGAACGCCAGCACGACCGGCAAGGTGATCTTGCCCTCGCGGAAATCGTCGCCGATGTTCTTGCCGAGCTTTGCGGCCTTGCCGCCATAGTCCAGGACGTCGTCCACGAGCTGGAAGGCGATACCCAGATTCATGCCGACCGAGCGGCACGCGGTCTGCTCCGCCTTCGGGCGGTTGGCGATTACCGGCCCCACCTCGCAAGCCGCGGCGAACAGCTCGGCCGTCTTGCCGCGGATCACCGCGAGATATTCGTCTTCGGTCGTGGCGGTGTTCTTGGCCGCCGCAAGCTGCATCACCTCGCCCTCGGCGATGGTGGCGGCGGCGGACGAGAGAATGTCGAGTGCGCGCAGCGAGCCGACCTCGACCATCATCCGGAACGCCTGGCCGAGCAGGAAGTCGCCGACCAGCACGCTTGCCTCATTGCCCCAGAGCATGCGCGCCGAAAGCTTGCCGCGCCTGAGCTCGCTCTCGTCGACGACGTCGTCGTGCAGGAGCGTGGCGGTGTGCATGAATTCGACCGAGGCGGCGAGCTTGATGTGTCCGTCGCCGGAATAGCCGGTCAGGTTTGCCATCGCCAGCGTCAGCATCGGGCGCAGGCGCTTGCCTCCGGAGGAGATCAGGTGGTTGGCGACCTCCGGTATCATGGTCACCTCGGAGCCGGTTCGCGCCAGGATGGCGGCGTTGACTCGCTCCATGTCGGCGGCGACCAGCCCGACCAGCGGTTCTATCGAGGCATTTTGCGGGCTCTCGAAAGGTACAATAACCGCCACGCTGGTCTCCACTTTTGTCGAATTCGCACTATCCTTAAGTCTACAATAGAAAGTGCCGCAAGAGGCGGCAAGGCCCGGAAGGGCCTGGAAACGGTTGACATTCCAAGACCCGTCCCAAATGCGGGGCGAACACAGGGGAGAGACGTTTGCGGGAATTGGTTCGAACCAACGACCTCGTTCTGATTTCCGCGGTCGGCGCGCTGCTCGACGGCGCCAAGATCCATCACGTAGTGCTGGACCAGAACATGAGCATCGTCGAAGGCTCCCTCGGCCTGCTGCAGCGGCGTATTCTGGTCAATGACGAGGACAATCGTGCTGCGCGCAAGCTTTTGACGGACGCCGGGCTTGCCCATGAACTGCGCGACGATGACTGACCGGCGCCTCGAATGCACCGAGGACGCCTTCCTCGGCGGACGGTTGCGCCTGCGACAATTGAAGACGGGTCACCGCGCCGGCCATGACGCCATGCTGCTGGCTGCGGCGACGTCCGCACGCGCCGGGTACCGCGTGGTGGATCTTGGCGCCGGCGTCGGTGCGGCCGGACTTGCGCTGGCGCGGCGTGTCGAAGGCGTCGATCTCGTGCTCGTCGAGATCGACGAGACGCTTGCCGGCCTTGCGCGGTGCAATGCCGCGGCAAATGCGATTGCCGCCGACGTGATCGTGCTCGACGTTCAGTCGGGCGCCGAAGCCTTCGCAGCCGCCGGCCTGCCACCAGACAGCGCCGATGCCGTTCTGATGAATCCGCCGTTCAACGACGGCGTGCGGCACCGTGCTTCGCCTGACCCCGCGCGGGCTCATGCCCATGTCGCTGGCGAGGACACGTTGGCGCGTTGGGTCCACGCGGCGCGGCGCATCCTCAAGTCCGGCGGCGCGCTGACGCTGATCTGGCGTGCGGACGGGATCACGGAGGTGCTGGCTGCGCTGGACCGCGGCTTTGGCAGTCTTGCGATCCTGCCGGTCCATGGCGAGACGGGCGCGGCGGCGATCCGGATATTGATCCGTGCCGTGAAAGGCGGACGAGCGCCCACGCAAGTCCTGCCAGCCCTGATGCTCAAGGATGAGTCAGGTCTGCCCAATAAACAGGTCCTGGAGGTACTGGCGGGAAACGGCGCGTTGCCGCTTGCGGCCTTATGAGGGGTGCTCCACCGCCCGGCTTCCCGGCAAACAGCTATTGCGGCAGCGTTTCCGACCGCCGTTCGGAGGCTGAGGTAAAGTGAACAGCGGCCAAAAGGGTACCGATCAGCATGATGAGCAGGTAAATCTTCATGTCGCTCTCCGCTGCGCCATTGCAGCTACCGCGAAGCAATGCAAACGGCGTTCCAGTCGTTCCGGCCTTTCCAATGACAGTGGGTCGGTAAAAAATGGTTAAACTGGGGTAACGGCATGACCGAACAATTAAGTGATCGCGCGCTAGTGCCGAACCTGATCACGAATTTGAAAGAATACCTTCCGGTCCGGCTGCGGCGCGATGTGCCCGTGGTGCCGGTGGTGCGTCTTTCTGGCACCATCGGCGCAGTTACCCCGCTGCGGCCGGGACTGACGCTGGCCGGTATCGCCAAGACCCTGGAGCGCGCCTTTGCCACCCGGAATGCCAAGGCGGTAGCCATTGTGGTCAATTCGCCGGGAGGCGCGCCGGTGCAGTCCCGCCAGATCTACCTGCGCATCCGTCAGCTTGCTTCGGAAAAGAAATTGCCGGTGCTCGTCTTCGTCGAGGACGTCGCGGCATCCGGTGGCTACATGATCGCCTGCGCGGGCGACGAGATTTTCTGCGATCCGTCCTCGATCCTCGGTTCGATCGGCGTCGTGGGCGGCAGCTTTGGCTTCCAGGAACTGATCCGCAAGATCGGTGTCGAGCGCAGGCTCTATACAGCGGGCGAGCACAAGGCGATGCTCGATCCGTTCCTTCCGGAAGATCCGGACGACATCGCGCGGCTGAAGTCGATTCAGCGCGACATCCACGCGCTGTTCATCTCGCTGGTGAAAGAGAGCAGGGGCGGGAGGCTCAAGGGTGCCGACGATATTCTGTTCACCGGCGAATATTGGGCTGGCGAGAAGTCCGTCTCGCTCGGGCTTGCCGACGGGATCGGCGATCTCCGTTCTACGCTACGGGCTCGTTATGGTGAGAAGGTCCTGATGCCGCTGGTTTCGCCTGCCAGGGGCTTGCTGTCGAGCCTGTTCGGCCGGAGATCGGCAGGGGCCGATGCGTTTGCCTCGATCGACGGTATCCGGGCCCTTCCGGACGACTTGATCTCCGCGCTGGAGACCAGGGCGATTTGGGCCAAATTTGGCCTCTAATCCCAAGGTTCCGGCGCGGTATTTGGTCTCGGAGCGAGCCAATTGCGGGCGGGGCCGCCATGGGCGACAATACAAGTCGGGGGCGTGACCAAAGTGAACGACAAGGATCGTCCGATGCCAGCGCTGATCGCATTCGCAGGGGTATTGGGTGGGCTCGCCGTGGTCCGCTGGGCGTACAAGACGGCTCAGAGGGTAAACCAGGAGCTGGAAGAAGCGCGCCTGGCGCGCATGGCCGAGAACATGCGGACCAGCGAGATTCCCACGCTCCGCCGCGACCCCGTCACCGGCGCCTATCGCCCGGGCTAAGTCCGCGAATTCGTCATTCCGGGAGCGATGCCAACGGGTCGGCCGCAGGCCGGCCCGATCACAGGCTCCGCATCAAACCCGGAATCTCGAGATTCCCCGATGCGCAATTGCGCATCTGTGGTCTGGTCCTTTGGACCATCCCGGAATGACGGCGGCTCATCGCCTTGATTCCACGCGTCCTCGCCGATACGGTCCCGCGCGTTTTACACCCCCTTCGCGAGACCGATTCTGACGATGGATGCCCTGCCTGCCCATATGCGCCCGGAACGTTCGTTCCAGGGCCTGATCCTGACGTTGCAGCGCTATTGGGCTGACTACGGCTGCGTGATCCTGCAGCCCTATGACATGGAAGTTGGCGCCGGCACCTTCCATCCCGCCACCACCCTGCGCGCGCTGGGACCGAAGCGCTGGAACGCGGCCTATGTGCAGCCTTCGCGCCGCCCGAAAGACGGCCGCTACGGCGAGAACCCCAACCGGCTGCAGCACTATTATCAGTTCCAGGTGATCCTGAAGCCGTCGCCGCCGGACATCCAGGAACTCTATTTGAAGTCGCTCGCCGCGATCGGTGTTGACGCCGCCGTCCACGACATCCGTTTTGTCGAGGACGACTGGGAGAGCCCGACGCTCGGCGCATGGGGCCTTGGGTGGGAGTGCTGGTGCGACGGCATGGAAGTTTCCCAGTTCACCTATTTCCAGCAGGTTGCCGGCGTCGAATGCGCGCCCGTCTCGGGCGAACTCACTTACGGGCTAGAACGGCTTGCGATGTATGTGCAGGGCGTCGACCGCGTCTACGATCTCAACTTCAACGGCCGCGAGGGCGCGGAAAAGGTCACCTATGGCGACGTCTTCCTGCAGGCCGAGCAGGAATATTCCCGGCACAACTTTGAGCACGCCGATACCGCGATGCTGTTCGAGCAGTTCAGGATGGCGGAAGAGGCCTGCAAGAAATATCTCGCCGCCGGATGGCGAGAAAACAAAAACCTGGGCGGCAATCAGAGGGAGCACCTGATGGCGCTGCCGGCCTATGACCAGTGCATCAAGGCGAGCCACGCCTTCAACCTCCTGGATGCGCGCGGCGTGATCTCGGTGACGGAACGGCAGAGCTACATCCTGCGCGTCCGCGAGCTTGCAAAGGCCTGCGGTGAGGCGTGGGTCCACACCGAAGCAGGCAGGGCGGTCTGATGCCCGATCTTTTGCTGGAACTGTTTTCCGAAGAGATTCCCGCGCGCATGCAGGCGAAGGCGGCCGACGATCTACGCCGCATGGTCACCGACAAGCTCGTGGCCGAAGGCCTTGTCTATGAAGGAGCCAAGGCCTTTGCGACGCCGCGCCGTCTTGCCCTGACCGTGCACGGCATTCCTGTGCGCCAGCCGGATCTGAAGGAAGAGCGTCGCGGCCCGCGCGTCGGCGGACCTGAGCCCGCGATCCAGGGCTTTTTGAAAGCCACCGGCCTGTCCTCGATCAGCGAGGCAAAGATCCAGAGCGACAAGAAGGGCGATTTCTACATCGCGCTGATCGAGAAGCCGGGCCGTCCTGCGATCGATGTTCTCGCCGACATCCTGCCGGTGATCATCCGCACTTTCCCCTGGCCGAAATCGATGCGCTGGGGCGCGCGCTCGGGGAAGTCAGGCTCGCTCTCCTGGGTGCGGCCGCTGCACGCGATCACCGCGACCTTCGGCCTTGAGACCGAAGAGACCGACGTTGTGAGGTTTTCGATCGACGGCATCGAGTCCGGTCAAACCACCTTTGGCCACCGTTTCTTGGCGCCATCTCCGATCTCCGTGCGCCGCTTCGAGGACTATGACGCCAAGCTGCTCGCCGCGAACGTCGTGCTCGATCCCGAGCGGCGCAAGGATGCGATCCTGACCGACGCCCAGCAGCTTGCCTTCGCGCAGGGCTTTGAGCTCGTCGAGGACCAGAACCTGCTCGATGAGGTCGCGGGCCTCGTCGAATGGCCGGTCGTGCTGATGGGCTCGTTCGACGAAGACTTCCTGTCGATCCCGGACGAGGTGATCCGCGCCACCATCCGCAACAACCAGAAGTGCTTCGTGGTGCGCAATCCCAAAACGGGCAAGCTCGCGAGCAAGTTCATTCTCACCGCCAACATCGAGGCGACCGACGGCGGCAAGGCCATCATCGCCGGCAACGAGCGCGTGATCCGCGCGCGGCTGTCGGACGCAAAATTCTTCTACGAGACCGACCTCAAGACCAAGCTTGAGGACCGGCTGCCCAAGTTCGATCATATTGTGTTCCACGAGAAGCTTGGCACCCAGGGCGAGCGCATCAAGCGTATCGAGCGGCTGGCGGCGGAGATCGCGCCGCTGGTCGGCGCTGATGTCGAGAAGGCCAAGCGCGCCGCGCGTCTGGCCAAGGCGGACCTGCTCACTGAAGTCGTCGGCGAATTCCCCGAGGTGCAAGGCTTGATGGGGAAGTACTATGCGCTGGCAAGAGGCGAGGATGCCGCAGTCGCCGCCGCATGTGAGGAGCACTATAAGCCGCAAGGGCCGGCGGATCGCGTGCCCACTGATCCGGTGAGCGTCGCAGTCGCGTTGGCGGACAAGATCGACACGCTCGTTGGGTTCTGGGCGATCGACGAGAAGCCGACGGGATCGAAGGATCCCTTTGCACTACGGCGTGCGGCGCTGGGCGTGATCAGGCTGATTACCGAGAACGCGCTTCGGCTATCGATTTCGAAGGCCGCCTCGTCGGCCATGTCTGGATTACCCAGCAAGGTCGTTGCGGTCGACGCAGCAAAACTTCCGGCCGATCTGCTCGCCTTCTTTGCCGACCGCCTGAAGGTCCAGCTTCGCGATCAGGGCGCGCGCCACGATCTCGTCGACGCCGTGTTCTCGCTTGGCGGGCAGGATGATCTGCTGATGGTGGTCCGCCGCGTCGAGGCACTCGGCAAATTCCTCGACAGCGACGACGGCAAGAACCTGCTCGCGGGTACCAAGCGCGCCGGCAATATCCTTTCCATCGAGGAGAAGAGGGACAAGCGCAGCTTCGACGGTACGCCCAATGCCTCGCTCTACAGGCTCGATGAAGAGAGGGCGCTGGCGAAAGCGATCAATCAGGCGAAGACTGACGCGGGCGCGGCTGTCGCCAGGGAAGACTTTGCCGCCGCGATGACGGCGATGGCAAAGCTGCGGCCGGCGGTGGATGCGTTCTTCGACAAGGTCAAGGTCAACGACGACGATCCCAAGGTGCGCGAGAACCGGCTGAAGCTGCTGAACGAGATCCGCGCGGCGACACGTGCGGTGGCGGATTTTTCCAAGATACAGGATTGAGTTGTTCCGTCATTCCGGGGCGATGCGCTGGCATCGAACTCTGGAGCGCGCTTGCGCTCCAGAGAATCTCGAGATTCCCCGATGCGCAATTGCGCATCTGTGGTCTGGTCC
>DASWVJ010000017.1:0-42253 GCA_036406295.1 Bradyrhizobium sp. | reverse complement strand
TGCGGGAAACGGATGCACCAGACATAGCTGTCACCGAATTTGGGTTCTAAACCCCGCTAGTTCGGCGCAGGCCGCTAAATGACGGGTAAACCGGATCGCGGAAATGCCGATTCAATCGTCTGGAAAAGGCCAGCCGGCCTGGAAAGCCTTTGGCATCGTCAATGCCCGCTAAATGGATGCCGCATTTTTTTGTCAAATCAGGCAGGATTGATTAACCTTGGGGCCGGTCGCCGGACCCGAGAATCGGCTGGTCCGCGGGCGCGCCTGGCGCGCTTGCGGCGGGCCGGTTACAGGTCCATATTCATGCTGCCGGTTGGGCATGACGGGGTCGTGTCCGAGGGAACGGCGATCCAGGAAGCGTGTCCGGGAACCCGCAAGGCGGCCTCTGAAAGGGCGTCCTTTCGGGCGAGGCGGTAACGTTGTCCGGCTTACCGTGGAATTCGAACGCCTGCGCCATGTTGCAACCAGCTTCCACCATTGTTCCGTGTCCCATTGCCGCGGCCAAACCTCGAATGGGCAATGACGATAAGCCGGGAGGGTCGAGCGGCCCCTCGACCTCGGTCATCACCAAGGTCAAGCCGAAGACCAAACGGCCGAACCTGTATCGGGTGCTGATCCTCAACGACGACTACACGCCGATGGAGTTCGTCGTTCATGTGCTGGAGAAATTCTTCAACAAGGACGTCGAGGCGGCCACCAAGATCATGCTCCACGTCCATCATCACGGGATCGGGGAGTGCGGCGTGTTCACCTACGAGATTGCCGAGACCAAGGTGACGCAGGTGATGGATTTCGCGCGCAAGCATCAGCACCCGCTGCAGTGCGTGATGGAAAAGAAGTAGTCCTTGGTTCTGCCGGCCCGGCAAGATCGGAACGGGTCCTGCATCGAAATCGTTAGATGACGCGGACGGTACCCCGGAGAAATGCGGAGGTGTCGGGCAAGTGTGACGGCGTTGGAGAGATTCCAGCGGAAACCTGGTGTTTCCGGACCGGGCTTTCGCCATGATCGGGCGTAACTATATGACGGAAGATGACAAAGGTTGTTGTTGCCTGCGAGGGTAATGGCGATCATGATGGTGGGGGCTACAGAGGACGCGAATGCCAACTTTTTCCCAGAGCCTTGAACAATCCCTGCATCGCGCGCTGGCGATCGCCAACGAGCGTCACCACCAATATGCGACGCTCGAACACCTGCTGCTGTCGCTGATCGACGATTCCGATGCGGCTGCCGTGATGCGCGCCTGCAGCGTCGATCTCGACAAGCTCCGCACCAGCCTGGTCAACTATCTGGAGACCGAATTCGAAAATCTCGTCACGGACAGCGGCGATGACGCCAAGCCGACCGCCGGCTTCCAGCGCGTGATCCAGCGTGCCGTGATTCACGTCCAGTCCTCCGGTCGCGAAGAAGTGACCGGCGCCAACGTCCTGATTGCGATTTTCGCCGAGCGCGAAAGTCATGCTGCGTACTTCCTGCAGGAGCAGGACATGACGCGCTATGACGCCGTCAACTACATCAGCCACGGCATTGCCAAGCGGCCCGGCGTCTCCGAGGCGCGGCCGGTGCGCGGCGTTGACGAGGAGACCGAGACCAAGGGCAACGAGGACGCCAAGAAGAAGGGCGAGGCGCTCGAAACCTATTGCGTCAACCTCAACAAGAAGGCGCGTGACGGCAAGATCGATCCGGTGATCGGCCGCAATGCCGAGATCAACCGCGCCATCCAGGTGCTGTGCCGGCGCCAGAAGAACAACCCGCTGTTCGTCGGCGATGCCGGCGTCGGCAAGACCGCGATCGCGGAAGGCCTCGCCAAGCGCATCGTCGACAGCGAAGTGCCGGAAGTGCTGGCCGCCGCCACCGTGTTTTCGCTCGACATGGGCACGCTGCTTGCGGGCACGCGCTATCGCGGCGATTTCGAGGAGCGGTTGAAGCAGGTCCTGAAGGAACTGGAGGCGCATCCCAACGCCATCCTGTTCATCGACGAGATCCACACCGTGATCGGGGCAGGGGCCACCTCCGGCGGCGCGATGGACGCGTCCAACCTGCTCAAGCCGGCACTGGCCGCTGGCAACATCCGCTGCATGGGATCGACCACCTACAAGGAATATCGCCAGCATTTCGAGAAGGACCGCGCGCTGGTGCGCCGGTTCCAGAAGATCGACATCAACGAGCCGACGGTCGAGGACGCGATAGCGATCTTGAAGGGCCTCAAGCCTTATTTCGAGGACTACCATCGGCTGAAATACACCAACGAGGCGATCGAGGCCGCCGTGCAACTGTCCTCGCGCTACATCCATGACCGCAAGTTGCCGGACAAGGCGATCGACGTGATCGACGAGTCGGGCGCGGCACAGATGCTGGTCGCGGAGAACAAGCGCAAGAAGACGATCGGCATCAAGGAAATCGAGACCACGATCGCGACGATGGCGCGGATTCCGCCCAAGAGCGTGTCGAAGAACGATGCCGAGGTGCTCAGGCATCTCGAGCAGACCCTGAAGCGCGTGGTGTTCGGCCAGGACAAGGCGATCGAATCGCTCTCGGCCGCGATCAAGCTGGCGCGCGCCGGCCTGCGCGAGCCGGAGAAGCCGATCGGCTCCTACCTGTTCTCCGGTCCCACGGGCGTCGGCAAGACGGAAGTCGCAAAGCAGCTCGCCGCCTCCCTCGGCGTGGAACTGCTGCGCTTCGACATGTCCGAATACATGGAGCGGCACACCGTGTCGCGGCTGATCGGCGCGCCTCCCGGTTACGTCGGCTTCGACCAGGGCGGCCTGCTCACCGACGGCGTCGACCAGCATCCGCATTGCGTGGTGCTGCTCGACGAGATCGAGAAAGCGCACCCCGATCTCTACAACGTGCTGCTGCAGATCATGGATCACGGCCGGCTCACCGACCACAACGGCAAGCAGGTCAACTTCCGCAACGTCATCCTGATCATGACCACCAATGCCGGTGCCGCGGATCTCGCGCGGCAGGCGTTCGGCTTCACCCGCAGCAAGCGGGAAGGCGACGACCACGAGGCGATCAACCGGCAGTTCGCGCCGGAATTCCGCAACCGTCTCGACGCCATCGTCTCCTTCGCGCATCTGAACGCCGACGTGATCGGAATGGTGGTGGAGAAGTTCGTCCTGCAGCTCGAGGCGCAACTCGGCGACCGCGACGTCACTATCGAGCTGTCGGAGCCCGCCAAGGCATGGCTGATCGAGCACGGCTATGACGAGCAGATGGGGGCGCGGCCGATGGCCCGCGTGATCCAGGAGCACATCAAGAAGCCGCTCGCCGACGAAGTGCTGTTCGGCCAGCTCAAGGGCGGCGGCCACGTCCGCGTCGTGCTGGTCAAGGACGAGGCGACGGCCAAGGACAAGATCGGCTTCGAGTTCGTCGAAGGTCCGGTGACGCCCAAGCCGGAGAAACTGCCGGGCGCCCGCAAGCGCGGCACCCCGCCGCGCAAGCCGAAACCGCCGGGCGGCCCCAACGGTGGCGGCGGATCCAAGGCGCCGCCCTCGCGCGGGCCGCTGGTGAAGGCCTAAGCGTAGCCTAAGGCAAATTGAAAAGCCGGCGTATCGTGAGATGCGCCGGCTTTTTGCTGCGGCAGCCGGTGCTAAATCTCAAGGCAGCGAGGGTACTGGGACTGAGCGCTTCGCTGGCGCGGGCCCTCAACCTTCGCCGATCAGTTCCCGGATCCGCCGCTTGAGCTGGCGCTGCTTGATCTGGCTGCGGCGCAGCCGCGCGTCGAGGTCGTTCGCCTGCGGATCCGTCACCATGGTGCGGAAGGCAACGCCGACGCGGTTGGCATGGCGCCAGATCATCCGGGCGAGGAAGGAACGGCCCCTGCGCGGAATGCTCAGGCTGAGGTTCTCCGGGAACGTCGACGTCTCGTCGACCTCCACGCAGGCGCCGCGCGGATTGATATTGCGCACGACGCAATCCATCGTCGAGCCGCGTTCGTTGATCTCGGCGACGCCGCCGAGAAATACCTTGTCGCGTACGCTTTGACGTCGGTCCTGCATGGTTTGCGTCTCCAGCCAATGGCGCCGCGGATTTTATGCCCGCTGAGTGCCGGGAGGAGGGGAGCCGCTTGCGATTTGTCGCGTTAACGTAAACCGGCCGATGGCGGAACCGGGAGGAAGGCGGTCATTCGCGCTTCTGTGGCGCGGCCGTGCCGGGCGCCTTGCGCCCGCGGATTGAAGCACCCATTCTCGATGCGATAGCCTTGGCTTGAGGATCAACGCGCGGTCTTCCCGGAACAGGATTGCCATGCGAACAGGTCTGTTCTTCGGCGCTGCGCTCGCCTTGGCCGCGATGGCGATCTCGCCGCTATCGGCAGAAGACGCGCCACCGCCCCCGGCCGAGCCGGGTGTGGAAGAGCCGGCGGCCCCGCCTGCAAAGCCGGCCGAGCGTGAAGCGGCCCCGCCTGCGAAGCCGACCGAGCGCGAATCCGACACCCGCGAGTCGATGTGCCTGATGATCGAATCTGCCGCGCGGGAATCGAGCCTGCCGCTGGAGTTTTTCGCGCGCGTGATCTGGCAGGAAAGCCGCTTCCGCTCCGATGCGGTGGGGCCCATGACGCGAAGCGGCCAGCGCGCGCAGGGGATTGCGCAGTTCATGCCGGGCACCGCTAGCGAGCGCGGCCTGCTCGATCCCTTCAATCCTGTGCAGGCGCTGCCGAAATCGGCAGCGTTCCTTGCCGAGCTGCGCGAGCAGTTCGGCAATCTGGGACTGGCCGCGGCGGCCTATAATGCCGGCCCGCGCCGGGTGCAGGAATGGCTGGCGGGCACCGGTCCCATGCCGGCGGAGACGCGCAACTACGTGCAGGCCGTCACCGGCGTGGCGGTAGATGACTGGGCGAAGGCGGGGAAGGGCGGCAAGCAGCCGGAGCGGATGCCGACCTCGAGCTGCCGCGAGTTGATGGCGCTGCTCAAGCAGGCGCCCAATCCCTTCATCACAGGGCTCGAGCAGCGCGTGACGCTCGCCGCCGCCAAGGTATGGGGCGTGCAGCTCGCCGCGGGCTTTTCCCGCGACCAGGCGCTGGCGATGTACGGACGCGCGGTCAAGGGGCTGTCCGGCGTGATCGGCAACCGCGACCCCAGCATTCTCACCTCGCGCTTGCGTAGCCGCGGGCCCGCGGCGTTCTACCAGGTGCGCTTCGGCGCCGACACGCGCGGCGAAGCCGACGACCTCTGCAACCGCATCCGCAAGGCGGGCGGCGCGTGCTTTGTGCTGCGGAATAGGGTGTGATTGGCCTACCGTCCTAACCCGTCATTGCAATGACGCCGGGGTGTTCGCCGGTACCTCCGCATGCCAGCCTTTCGTCCGGCCTCGCTTGACGCCGCTTGCCGCATCGGCGTTAAGCATCCCATGCGGCTGCCGCCACTCGACTCGTCCCACTGGAAAAGTCCCATCCGCGCCTTTGCGTGGGGGATGAGCGCCGTCACCTCGACCGTGTTGTCGCTGGTGCTGTTTGCGACCTATCTCGGTATCGGCGCGCTGGCGCATGACACGCATTTCAGCTTGCTGTGGGTGCTGCTCAGCACGCTCTTGGTCTGGGCAGGACCGGCGCAGATCATCCTGATCTCGATGCTCGGCTCGGGTGCCACCGCCGTACAGGCAGCGATTGCCGTCACCATGAGCGCAATCCGCCTGTTTCCCATGGTGGTGTCGGTGCTGCCGATGCTGCGCACGCCGCAGACGAAGCGGCGCCATCTCATTCTGGCAACGCATTTCATTGCGGTCACGCTGTGGGTGGAGTGTTTTCGCCTGCTGCCGCAGGTGCCCCGCGAGCGGCGCATCGCATTTACGCACGGGCTGGGCTGCGGCCTCGTCACGGTGTGCCTGACTGCGACGACGCTGGGCTACGGGCTTGCGGCGAACCTGCCGCAGCTCTTCGCAGCCGCGATCCTGCTGTTGACACCGCTCGCATTCCTGCTGTCGACCGCGCGCAACTGCAAGCAGATTTCCGACATTCTCGCGCTCGCCCTCGGCCTCGCGCTGTTTCCGCTGGTCGCGCGGCTGAACACCGGTGTCGACATCCTCATCTCCGGCATGGCCGCCGGCAGCATCGCCTATGGCGCACATTGGTGGCGGGCAAGCGCATGAGCGGATTCGTCGGCGACTGGCAGGCGCTGTCTATCCTGGTCGTCGCGGGTTTCTTGCCCAACGAGGTCTGGCGCATGGTCGGGCTCTGGTTCGGCAGCGGTGTCGACGAGGGCTCCGAAGTGCTGGTCTGGGTGAGGGCGGTCGCAACCGCGATTCTCGCCGGCGTCATCGCGCAGATCCTGGTGCAGCCGCCGGGTGCGCTGGCGAGTGTGCCGGACTGGCTGCGCTATGGCGCCGTCGTGGCGGGATTCGCGGTATTTCTCGCTACAAAACGCTCGATCTTCGCCGGCGTGGCCTTCGGCGAAATCGTTATGGTCGCCGGCCAATGGTGGCTCAACTGATTGCCGACATGCAATCGGATTGCAGGTGAGCAATCGGATTGCAGCCGCCGCGCAATCGGTTAGTGTCTGCCCAAACACGAATGCTGGATTGAAGAATGGTGCGAGAAAGCGAAATCCGCGAGGGCGAAGTCAGCATCGACTTGCCTGCCACTGACGATGCCGGGCTCGTCTTCATCGGCCGCATCCGCACGCCCTGGACCTCGCGGCTGGAGACGCCGCGGCAGGGACGGCAGGATGGTCCGATCTGCCGGCTGGAAATCTTCGAGCCTTTCGTGCCGGCCATCAAGGGCGTCGACTTCTACGAAAACCTCGAAGTGATCTACTGGCTGCACCAGTCGCGCCGTGACCTCGTGCTGCAGAGCCCGAAGAACAACCAGAAGACCCGCGGCACCTTCTCGCTGCGTTCGCCAGTGCGGCCCAATCCGATCGGCACCTCGGTCGTCAAGCTGGTCGGCGTCGAGGGCAACACCCTCCTGGTGCGCGGGCTCGATTGCCTCGACGGGACGCCGCTGCTCGACGTCAAACCCGACCGCTGCGAGTTCACGCCGCTGGCGCCGCCGCAAGCAGGGGATTTCGAGACGGAGTGATTTCTCCTGTTGTTATTTCGGGGCGTCGCCAACGGGCCGCGAACACGCGCCCGATGACAGGTCCGGCGATCAGCCCGGAAATTTATAACCGCAGTCGTGAGGACTTCTCAGCCTGGCCTCAGGTGAGATCCGATGACCATTTTCTGGTCACATTGTACGATGGCTGCATTCTTGTGATTCGGCGCAGCCGGTAGGCTATTGCCTCACCCGCCAAATCCGATTCTGATCGGAGGACGTTTTTGATGAACAGCCCGATGCGAAAGCTGGCTTTCGTGCTTGCATCGTCCAGCCACGGCACGATGATCGTAAATCGCTTCGATCGCCACATGGTCAATGCCGAGAGCGGTTACGGAGTGGGCTTTCAAATACTCGAAACAGCCGCATTCGACCCTGCGGAGGTAAAGATCGCGCTGGAAGTGCTCGCGCTGCGCAGGCGTCACCACGGCGATGGGGTGGTGGCGATCGATTGCGGCGCCAATATCGGCGTGCACACGATTGAATGGGCGAAGGCCATGACCGGCTGGGGCTTGGTGTTATCGATCGAAGCACAGGAGCGCATCTACTACGCGTTGGCAGGCAACATCGCCATCAACAACTGCTTTAATGCAATTGCGTTGCACGCCGCAGTCTCTTCCGAGGCGGGCACTATAAAAATTCCCAATCCAAATTACATGATCCCGGCAAGCTTCGGCAGCCTGGAGCTTCGCCAGCGGCCCAACAATGAATTCATCGGTCAGCCGATAAGCTATAGCGAAAACACCGTCGACATTCGAACGATGGCCATTGACGAGTGCGACCTCCCCAGAGTCGATTTCATCAAGCTCGACGTCGAAGGCATGGAATTGGAAGCGCTTGAAGGGGCCAAGAAGACGATCGAAGGCAGTCATCCCGTCCTTTTGATAGAAAAGATCAAGACCGATACTGACCAACTTCGACGTTGGCTCAAGGATAACAGCTATCTGTATCAGGAGGCGGGTATCAACATCCTCGCTGTACATTCCGGCGACAAGGTATTGGCCGAACTCGATCGTTCCGCTTGGATGAAATGAGCCGCGCGTGAGTGCGGCTTTTTATCCCAGCGCCGCGACCAGTTTGGTCGCATTGTCCTCCAGCACTTTCACATCTTCCTTGCGGCTTGCGGGCGGCAGCAGCGCTATGCCGTTGTGGCGCGGCATCACATGCATGTGCAGGTGGAAGACGACCTGTCCGCCGGCGGGCTCGTTGAATTGCTGCACGGTAATACCGTCGGCCTGAAAGGCTTTCATGGCGGCGGATGCGATCTTGTGCGCGGCGCGGGCGACATGGGCGTAGTCGTCGGCGGTGATGTCGAGGATGTTGCGGGCGGCGGCCTTCGGGATCACCAGCGTATGGCCCGGCGAGCGGGGCATGATGTCGAGGAAGGCAAGCACGTGGTCGTTCTCATAGACCTTGTAGCTCGGGAATTCGCCGCGCAGGATCTTTGCGAAGGGGTTTTGCGGGTCGTAGGCAGGCATGGCGGCGGCTCCAAATCGATAGCAGAACTCAGGTTCTTACCCGAAAGGCTTAAGGAACGTCATCAGCGCTTTTGCGGAACGGGCCGGCAGCGGCGAGTTCACGGCCGGCCTCGGCGACATAGGCGCGCTCGCGCTTGAGGTAATCGGCGATGGCACGGCGCAAGCCGGAATCGGCGATGAAATGCGCCGACCATGTTGTTTGCGGCAGATATCCGCGCGCCAGCTTGTGCTCGCCCTGTGCGCCGGCCTCCACCGTATCCAGTCCGCGCTGAATGGCGAAATCGATCGCCTGATAGTAGCAGACCTCGAAGTGCAGGAAGGGGTGATGCTCGATAGCGCCCCAGTTGCGGCCGAACAGCGTGTCGGAGCCGATGAAGTTGATGGCGCCGGCGATCCAGCGGCCGTTGCGTTTGGCCATGACCAGCAGCACGTCCTTGCTCATGGTCTCGCCGATTTGAGCAAAGAAG
Source organism: Bradyrhizobium sp. (assembly GCA_036406295.1). Classification (GTDB taxonomy): domain Bacteria; phylum Pseudomonadota; class Alphaproteobacteria; order Rhizobiales; family Xanthobacteraceae; genus Bradyrhizobium. Next base: position 33,277 of record DASWVJ010000017.1, on the reverse strand, counting down.
CTGCGCGTAAGGTACGGGCGGCCCCATTTGCGCGAGCCCGTCTCCATGTAGAACGTGAAGAAGGCGTCCCATGCTTCCTCATCGATCTCGCTGCCAGTGAGCCAGTGGATGGTGATGCCGGCGGACACCGCCTCGCGCCGCTCGCGCTTGATCGCCTTGCGGTGGCGCGAATTCAGCGTGGCGAGGAAATCGTCGAAGGTCTTGTAGCCCTGGTTGTGCCAGTGGAATTGCTGGTCGTTGCGGATCAGGAAGCCGTGCCGGGCAAGGCATTTCGCTTCTGCCTCGCGTGCGAAGGTGACGTGCACCGATGACGCCTCGGTGGCGTTGCACAGCGCCATCAACCCGGCCGCGAGTACATCGGCAACACGCTCGCGGTCGACGCCGTCGCGGATCAGGAGGCGCGGGCCGGTTGCCGGCGTGAAGGGAACGGACGCCTGCAGCTTGGGGTAATAGCGCCCGCCCGCGCGTTCATAGGCGTCGGCCCAGCCGCGGTCGAATACGTATTCGCCTTGTGAGTGCGATTTCAGATAGCAGGGCACGATGCCGACGATCTCCTCGTCGAGCCTGGCGATCAGGTGCCGCGCGCCCCAGCCGGTGCGCGGCGTGGCCGAGCCGGAGGACTCGGCGGCAGCAAAAAAGGCGTGAGATACAAATGGGTTATAATAGGACTTTGAAGCCGCGCTGGAATCGCCCGCATTGGCGCAGGTATCCCACTCAGCCGCTGGGATCGCGCTGACCGAGGAAATTGCTTCGAGGGTGATTTCGGACGAGTCCATCAATAAAGACAAGATCGTGCATCGAGCGTGCCACTTCAAGGCCGGCAGACGCGGATTGGGTAGGCACGATCCCGGAAAATGGGAACCGGTTTCCGGATCAGATCATGTCCACACAAAAGTGGACGCGGTCTGATCCAGGCTTTGATCAGGCCTATGGAACGAAACCCTCAAAGATCATCTGGTCGGCGTAACGCGCGGCGCGCTCGCGCTGCTCGGGCGTGCGCACGGTCCAGGCCAGCAGCGGGCAGCCAAAAATATTGCGGGCGATCCATGGCGCGGGTGCTGGCAGCTGGTTCACCCAGTAGGCGACGAAATGCGGCTCGGTGCGAAATCCGTGGCGCAGGTAGAGCATGCTGTCGCGCTGCTCTTTCGTGAGCTTCTTCCAGTAATCGTCGTCATAGTTGCGCTGCGCGACGATGCCGCGCGGCAGCTTGGGCGCGATCTCGCGCAGCGCCAGCACCTGGTCGGGATCGAAAGACATGCCGACCACAGGGCCGGAATAAGACGAGAGGACTTCCGCCATCCGCCTGACCAGCTTGCGGTCGCCGTCAAAGTGGCTCTTCACCTCGATCACCAGAGGCACGCGGCCCGCAACAAGCGTGCAGAGATCGGCGAGCGACATCATGTGCTCGCCGGTAGCCCTGAACTTGACCGCCTTCAGTTGCGCAGCGGTCTTCTCCAGCAGCAGGCCCGAGCCCTCGTTGAGCCGGCCGAGCGCATCATCGTGATGCACCATCGCCTCGCCATCAGCGGTGAGCTGGATGTCGACCTCGATGGCAAAGTTGCCGGCAATGGCGGCCTGGACTGCGCCCGGCATATTCTCGACGATGCCGCGCGAAATGTCATGCAGGCCGCGATGGGCGACCGGCCGCGCCGTCAGCCAGGCGGGAGCGCGCATGCGATCAAACGACCTCGAACACGGCCTCGATCTCCACCGCCGCATCGGCCGGCAGGGAGGATACGCCCACCGTGGTGCGGGCATGGCGGCCCTTGTCGCCGAAGGCCGCCACCATCAGGTCGGAGGCGCCGTTCAGCACCTTCGGTCCGTCGAGGAAGTCCGGCGCTGAGTTCACGAAGCCACCGAGCCGGACCACGCGGGTGACCTTGTCGAGATCGCCGAGCGCTGCTTTCACCTGGGCCAGCAGGTTGACGCCGCAACCCTTGGCTGCCGCATAGCCCTGTTCGACGGTAACGCCCGCGCCGAGCTTGCCCTTGGCGATCAGCGTGCCATCGGAATTCATGCAGACCTGGCCGGAGACGAACAGCAGGTTGCCGCTGCGAACGAAGGGAACGTAATTTGCGATGGGGCTCCGCGGTTCAGCGAGAGTGATGCCTTCCGCTGCTAGTTTCTGTTCGACCGTACCCGCCATGTTTCGTCCCCAAAATGAATGCACTGTTATCCGATTGCTCGGGATCGGAAGGGCACCTTGTTTCGCGCATGACGTTAAGACATGCAAGCGAGGTGAGTGACCGAGCCGCCGGCGTTTTTTGTCTGTAAAGCCTACATTTTCGTGATGCCGCCCCAGTTGCGGCGCAATAGGACCCTCAGTATTGTTGCGAATCTTCCACAATCAAGGGAAAGCCATGGTCTGCCCAAAGCCGCCGCGCGCTGTGCTCATGACAATTGCTGTTATCGCGCTTGGATCGGGTTGGGCGGGCGGACCAGCGCAGGCCGCCGGACCAGGCTTCCTTTCCCACCAGGCACTCTATGAGCTAAGCCTCGTCAAGTCGCGCGGTTCCAACGCGGTCAACGCCGCGCGCGGCCGTATTCTCTATAATTTCACCGGCAGCGCCTGCGAGGGCTACACCTCCGAATTCCGCCAGGTGTCGGAACTGAACAGCGGCGAGGGCAAGCTGACGCTCAGCGACCTGCGCTCGACATCCTGGGAGGATGGCGAGGGCAAGAGCTACCGCTTCAAGATCGATACGCGGATGAACGATTCGGCCTCGCCGTCAGTCGACGGCATGGCCGAGCGGGTCGGCGACCACATCACCGTCAAGCTGAAGCAGCCGGCCTCGAAAACCTTCAACCTGGAAGGCAGCGTCGTCTTCCCGACCGAGCAGATCCACAAGATCATCGACGCCGCCCGCGACGGCAAGTCGATCCTGGAACTCACCGTCTATGACGGCTCCGACAATGGCGAGAAGGTCTACAATACGCTGTCGGTGATCGGGCAGCCAATCCACGGCGACCGCAGCATTGCCTCCCCCGATCCGTCGACCGCTAACGACAAGATGAAGGCGTTGACGCGCTGGCCGGTGACGGTGAGCTATTACGACCGCGATGCGCGTGGCAAGGACGGCGAGCAGACGCCGGTCTATGCAATGTCGTTCGAGCTGTTCGAGAACGGCGTCTCCCGGGCGCTGGTGCTGGATTACAATGACTTTGTGATCTCAGGCGCGCTCGGCAAGTTCGACGTGAAGGATTCCAAGCCGTGTAAGTGACGACGTAGCCGTCATTCCGGGTTTGATGCTTCGCATCGCCCCGGAATGACGGGCGCTAAGTTTCCTGCGCCGGCTTCTCGGGCCTCTCCGGCCCCTCATAGGCAATGCCGCGTATCACCGCGGCGCTTCCAAACTTTTTCCTGAGGTCATCCATCGCGCGCTCGGCATGGGCCGAGCGGCGGTCGAGCATGTCGGAATCATTGGCCGCGGAGCCCGGCTGCAGCGCGCTGACGCCGGTGCCCATCAGGCGGAAGGCGGTGCCGTCGATTTCCCTGGCCAGCATCTCGCGCGAGATGGCAAAGATCTTGGCCGCGAGCTGTGTCGGGGACTGGATCGATTGCGAGCGGGTGCGCTGGCGAAAATCCGCGGTCTTCAGTTTCAGCGTGATGGTGCTGCCGGCAAGGTCGCTGCTCTTCAGCCGCGCCGAGACTTTCTCGGACAGCTTCCAGAGCAGTCTCTCCAGCGTGACGAAATCGCGGATGTCGGTCTCGAATGTCGTCTCGCTGGAAATGTTCTTGGCGCCGCGATCAGGCACCACGCGGCGATTATCGATGCCCCGCGCGAGCCGCCACAGCCGCTGGCCTTCGCCGCCGAACTGCTTCATCAGTTCCTGCTCGTCGGCGCGCTGCAAGTCGGCAATGAGGCGATAGCCGCGCTGGATCAGCTTCTCCTGCGAGGCGGGGCCTACGCCATAGATGAAGCCGACGGGCCGCTCCGCCAGCATCTCGCGCGCCTCATTCTGGTCGAGCGCGGCGAAGCCGCGGGGCTTGTCGAGGTCGGAGGCGATCTTGGCGAGGAACTTGTTGACGGACAGCCCGACCGACACGGTGATGCCGATGTCGCGCTCGACGTCGCGGGCAAAGCGCGCCAGCACCTTTGCCGGGATCATGCCGTGCACGCGCTGCGTGCCGGAGAGATCGAGAAAGGCCTCATCAATCGACAATGGCTCGACCAGCGGCGTCAACGCCTGCATCGCCTGGCGCACCTCTCGCCCGACGCGGACATATTTGGCCATGTCGGGCGGGATCATGACGGCCTGCGGGCAGAGTGCGAGCGCCTTGAACATCGGCATCGCCGAGCGCACCCCAAAGGTGCGGGAAATGTAGCAGGCCGCCGAAACCACGCCGCGCTTGCCGCCGCCGATGATGACGGGCTTGTCGGCGAGCTCCGGATTGTCGCGCTTCTCGACGGTTGCATAGAACGCATCGCAATCGATGTGGGCGAGCGCCAGCGACGCCAGCGCGCGGTGGCGGGTCAGGCGAGGGGAGCCGCAGTCGCCGCAGCGCCGGGCTGAAAATTCAAGGTCGGTGAAGCAGTCGCGGCAGAATGCGCGCGGACTATCTACCGCAGGCAGCGCCGTGCTCACGGCACGTCTCGCTCCCAGGCGGGATCGCACAGCGCCTGATGGGCGGCGGCAACATTGGTCGGATGCAATTCGGCGGCTTCCGCAAATGCCGTCACGGTGGCGTCATCACGCATCACGAAATCGAGCACGCTGGCCAGAAATTTCGGATCGGAAGCAGACTTTCGCAGGGTGTCCGGACCGATGCCGGATTCGGCCAAAAATTGGCCCAGCCGCGCGGGATCGCCGGCGATAAAGGACAAGGCCTGAATCGCAACGATTTCAGCGACTTCCCGCGGGTTGTGAACAGGCTTTTTCAATCCTGCCGTTTGCCTTTCCGTTAACTTCTAGGGTCTAATCATGCCCGAGTCTGAGGAAGATGTTCAAGCAAGTGCAAATGGCTTCGTGGAAACACGGCCCTCTGACTTAACAGGTTAGAGCGAGTCTGACGCTAGTTTGAATTCACTTTTCGATACGCCCGGTGGTGACGGCCGATGCGCCGTAACCCCAGGACTGTTGCCTTGGAAAACGGGAGGGACGGGATGGCCAAGACCGTCCTGATCGTCGAGGACAACGAGCTCAACATGAAGCTGTTTCGCGACCTTTTGGAAGCGCATGGCTATCAGACCTCCGGCACCAGTAATGGTTACGAGGCGCTCGATCTTGTCCGCAAGATGCGTCCCGACCTGATCTTGATGGATATCCAGCTTCCGCAGGTGTCCGGCCTCGAGGTCACGAAGTGGATCAAGGATGACCCGGAGCTGCGCGCCATTCCCGTCGTTGCCGTCACGGCGTTTGCCATGAAGGGCGACGAGGAGCGGATTCGCGAGGGCGGTTGCGAGGCCTATTTGTCCAAGCCGATTTCGGTCGGAAAATTTATTGAGACGGTGCGTCGCTTTATCGGGTGAAGGTGAGTTTCCATGACCGCGCGTGTTCTGGTCGTCGACGATGTTCCCGCCAACGTAAAACTGCTCGAAGCCCGCCTTTCGGCCGAATATTTCGACGTCATTACCGCGTCCAACGGCGCTGAAGCGCTGTCGGTCTGCGCGCGCGCCGAATGCGACATCGTCCTGCTTGACGTCATGATGCCCGACATGGACGGCTTTGAGGTTTGCCGGCGGCTGAAATCCAACCCGGCCACGCATTACATTCCGGTCGTGATGTTGACGGCGCTCGACAGCCCCACCGACCGCGTGCGCGGCCTTGAGGCCGGCGCCGACGATTTCCTGACCAAACCCGTCTCCGACGTCGTGCTGCTGGCGCGCGTGCGCTCGCTGACGCGGCTGAAGATGATGACCGACGAGCTGCGCATGCGCGCCGTCACCTCGCTCGAAATCGGCATGGAGGCGCCGGAGCGCAGTGCCATCGCCGACACAGGCAAGGGCGGCCGCATCCTGCTGGTCGACGATCGCCCGGCCTCTTACGAGCGGCTGGCGCCGATGCTGGCGGCCGAGCACCACGTAGATGTCGAACGCGATCCCTCGCAGGCGCTGTTTCATGCTGCCGACGGCAATTACGATTTGCTGATCGTCTCGCTCAGCCTCGACAATTTCGACGGGCTTCGGCTGTGCAGCCAGGCGCGGTCGCTGGAGCGCACCCGCCAGGTGCCGATCCTCGCCATTTCAGATGCCGACAACAATGCGCGGCTGCTGCGCGGGCTGGAGATCGGCGTGAACGACTATTTGCTGCGCCCGGTGGACAGGAACGAACTCCTGGCACGGGCTCGAACGCAAATCAGGAAACGCCGCTATGCCGATCATCTGCGCGACAACGTGCAGAATTCGATCGAGATGGCGATTACCGACGCGCTGACCGGCCTGCATAACCGCCGCTATATGGAGAGCCACCTGGCGACGCTGGCCGAGCAGGCCTCCGCCCGCGGCAAGCCGCTGGCCTTGATGATCCTCGACGTCGACCACTTCAAGTCGATCAACGACACCTACGGGCATGATGCCGGCGACGACGTCTTGCGCGAATTCGCCGTGCGTATCCGCAAATCGATCCGCGGCATCGATCTCGCCTGCCGCTATGGCGGCGAGGAATTCGTGATCGTGATGCCGGAAACCGACCTGTACGTCGCCGGCATGGTGGCGGAACGGCTGCGCCGCTCGATTGCGGGCGAGCGGTTCACCGTCAGCAAGGGCGCCGGGCGCATCGACGTTACCATCTCGATCGGGCTCTCGGTGCTCGAGCGCAAAGACGAGCCGGTTGCAGACCTGCTCAAGCGCGCCGACAGGGCGCTCTACCGCGCCAAGCATGACGGCCGCAACCGCGTGGTATCCGACGCGGCGTAATGTCAGGCCGCCTTGCGGCCGCGCCCGATTGCGTCATAGGCCAGCCGCTTGAACTCGAACGAGAACGGGTGAACGAAGGACATCTGGCGCTGCGCCATCATCACGCCGGCCATGTTCCGATGCGGTGAAATCCACCATTGTGTGCCGGCAACGCCGCCCCAATAAAGTTCGCCCGCTGCATCGGCATGATCGAATGGTCCGGGCTTGATGATCAGGCCGCCCGCCAGCGAGAAGGCCTTGCCGGGCTGCTCGCCCATCGTGGCAAAGCGAATCCACTGGCCCTCCGGCAACTGGTTGGTCATCATCAGTGCGATGGTCTCGGGCCTGAGTAGCGTCGGACCGCCGGGCAGCAGGCTGCGGATCAGCGCCACCATGTCCGGCATGGTCGAGACAAGGCCGCCGCCGCCGCTGAGCCGCGCCATGGGCTTGAGATAGGCGCCGGGGAAGGGTGAATTGTCGGTCCGGCTCAGCCCCGGTTTCATCGGTGCCATGATGTCGGCACCGGCGTAGTAGGCGACGAGACGGCCGTGATCCTTCTCTGGCACGACAAAGCCTGTATCGACCATGCCGAGCGGATCGAGGATGCGCGCCTTGATGAACTTGTCAAAATCCTGGCCGCTGATGACTTCGACCAGCCGCGACACGACGTCGGTCGCAAGCGAATATTCCCATGACGTCCCGGGATGATAGATCAGCGGCAGATCGGCCAGCACGTTCACCATGTCAGCCAGGGTCGTCTTGGGATTGTGGACGCCGCGCTCATTGAGCGCCTTGAAGATGGCGGTGCCGGGATCGAAGAAGCCGTAGCTCAGCCCAGAACTGTGGCTCAGAAGCTGGCGGATGGTGATCGAGCTTTTCGCCGGCTCCGTGTCGTCGATGGACGTCGCGCCGGGACGCAGGACCTGGCGGTTTCCCAGCTGCGGAATGAATCGCTCGATCGGATCGTCGAGCCTGAACTTGCCCTCCTCATGCAACAGCAGCGCCGCACAGGAGGTGATCAGCTTGGTGTTGGAGAATACCCGGAAGATATGGTCGGCGCGCAGCGGGACCTGCGCCTCCTTGTCGGCCCAGCCGACGCAATTGACGTCGACGAGATCGCGGCCGACCAGAACGGCGGAGGAGATGCCGGACAACAGATTGTTGTCGATATAGCGCTGCATAGCCGCATGCGCCGGTTTGAAATCATAGCCGGCGGCGGTCACCTTCATGTCTTCCATGCTCGTTTCCCCTTCGTCGCCGGCAATGCCGCCCGACGGAATACAGTCGTTTCTGATTGAGGGCCTGACTAGCAGTCCTGGGCGGTCGCAGGGAAGGGCGTCAGTCAGCGACCTTCACGCCCGCGTTCGTAAGCAGCACGCGCGCGGCTTCCCTGGCGGCCCGCGCCATCGACGGGTCGTTGCGCACCAGATCCTGCGCGATGCAGCCGTCGACCAGCACGGCAAGCTGTGTCGCCAGCCCTTCGGCATCTGCAACACCAAGCTGCGCGAGCAGATCGCGAAACCACAGCCTCCGGCTTTCCTTGAACGCAACTGCGATCTTGCGCACCGACTTGTCTTCGGCGCCCAATTCGGCAACCGCATTGACGAAGGGGCAGCCGCGAAACTCCTTTGCGGAGAAGCGCCGCTGCAGCGAATCGAAGGTCGCGAGAATCTGCTCGGCCGGCGGTTTGTCGGACGGCGGCGGCAGCACGAAGCGCCGCTCCAGATACGCCGTGATGAGCGCGTCCTTGGAGGGGAAGTGGTTGTAGAGCGTGCGCTTGGAGATGCCGATCTCGGCCGCGATCGTATCGACCCCGATAGCTCGAATTCCCTGCAGATAGAACAGCTTGTCCGCGGTCTCGAGGATCCGCTCCTTCATATCGGGCTTTTTCTGCAGGGATGCCATGCGTTGGTCCAGGCCGGCTTTCCTTGACGCGTTACCATACCCCAAGTACACAGGTCTGTGTAACCAAAATATTCGGGAATCGCAGGTCGATCTTGTCGATATGCGGCCTTGGGGAGAACAAGAACAATGTCCCTGCTGCAAGCCCTGCGTCCCACGCTCCCCATCCTGATCGGCGCGTCGATGATGCTCACCTTGAGCATGGGCCTGCGGCAGAGCTTTGGCATCTTCATGCAGCCGTTGACGCACGACATCGGGATCTCGGTGTCGCAGTTCACGCTGGCGCTGGCCGTGCAAAACCTCGTCTGGGGATTCCTGCAGCCGATCGCAGGCGCCTTGTCCGTGCGCTATGGTTTCCGTCCGATCATGATCGTGGGCTCGCTGATGTACATTGCGGGTCTCGCGCTGATGGCGACCGCGCAGGGGATGATCCCGATCCTGATCGGCGCGGGTATGCTGATCGGCACATCGCTGGCCTGCACTGCCAATGCGATTGCCATGTCGGTATCGGCGCGGGCGGTGCCCGCCACCGTGCGCAGCACCGTGATGGGCATGGTCTCGGCTGCGGGCTCGCTCGGCGCGCTGATGGCGGCTCCGATCGGGCAATTGCTCAATGAAGGTTTTGGCTGGCGCATTGGCGTCGTCGGCTTTGTCATCCTGTCGCTGTTGATGCTGCCGGCCGCCTGGTATGCCGGCAGGGTGGACAAAACTCCGCTGCCGCCCACGGCTCCCGAGGACATCGGCGATGCATCGGCTGCGACCGCTGCAAGGATCGCTTTCGGCAACGCCTCCTTCGTGGTGATGACGCTCGCCTATTTCGTCTGCGGTATGCAACTGGTGTTCCTCACCACGCATCTGCCATCGTATCTCCTGATCTGCGGCCTCGATCCGATGCTGAGCGCGCAGACGCTCGGCATGATCGGCGGCTTCAACGTGCTCGGCAGCCTGTTCTTCGGCTGGGCCGGTCAGCGCTGGAACAAGCTGGCGCTGCTCGGCATCATCTACATCCTGCGCTCGCTGGCGCTGGCCTGGTATTTCACGCTGCCGGCGACGCCTGCGACTACGCTCCTGTTCGGCGCGATCATGGGCTTCCTCTGGATGGGCGTCGGCCCGCTGGTCGCGGGCGCCGTCGCCGAAATGTTCGGCCTGAAGTGGCAGGCGATGATCCAGGGCCTCGCCTTCATGAGCCATCAGATTGGAAGCTTCCTTGGCGCCTATGGCGGCGGGCTGATCTACGACTCGCTCGGCTCCTACACCATGGCTTGGCGTATCGGCGTCGCATTGGGTCTTGCCGGCGGCATCATCCAGGTCGCCTTCGCCCTGATCAGGCCCAGCCAGCCACCGCTGGTCGCGGCGCGATAGGCGCCGGCGAGCCATCACGATTGGACTAGTCCTTTAGGATTGCGGCAGGTTTAACTCAGCCTCAGCGGTGACAAGGCTGACGAATTGCTGGCCTGCAAAGCGACGGAAAATGACAGGAAAACTTCCGTTTTTGTCAATGTCTACAGTAACTTACCGTCCCATCCGACCGATTCCAGCACGACCGGCTCGTGAGTAAATCGTCGGGCGCCGTTCCTTCGTTTGGAACATCGTCCCGTAGAATGAAGTTCTCATCGTGCCCAATCGGCCCCGTCCGTTCGATATATCCGAGGTTTAGTATCAACTTGCGTAGGTTTTCTGTATGCTACAGGGGGGTATGAACGTAGGGGGCTGCTTTAGTATGCGTGCGTAATCATCGGAGCGGCTGCTGTAGTATGTCGAGTGTGCCCGCTGTACCCACATTTATCCTGCAAAGGGATGGCCTTTTCCGCGAAGGCCTGCGGCTAATACTATCAAGCACGCGTTTCCGGCCGCACGGCTGCGCGATCGAGTTGGACGATCTTGCCGAGGTCCCCTGCGACAGGCCGGTTCTCTTCATTGTAGGAGACCAGGCGGAAATCTGCAGCCGGATCCGCGATCAGTACCCGTTGGCCTCTGTGGTGGCCGTCGCCGACGAAAGCGATCCCGAATCCCTCGCAAGAGCACTGGATGACGGAGCGAACGCAGCGCTCTTCAGTTCGGTCAGCCCGGACGCTCTCGTCAGCACGCTTCAGGCGGTTATCAACGAGAGGCTGATTCTGATCGACGCGCGCCTCTGGTCGCTCGAACTCCAGCCAAAGGCCGAGGAGCGGCCGGTGTTTCCGGTTTACAATGAAATCCATTTGGAGCCGGCAGAGGAACCCCAGGCGACGAAGCAATTGTCTTCGCGGGAGATCGCAATACTGGAGCGCATCGTTCGCGGGGATTCCAACAAGCACGTTGCGCGATTCTTCAATATCGCCGAGCCGACCGTAAAGGCTCATGTGAAAGCCATCTTCAGGAAGATTGGTGCCAGCAATCGTACCCAGGCGGCGATCTGGGCAGTGAACCACCGGCTGTTTGACCAGGCCCACGGCGCTCCGAGCCTGCCGATATTGGTGGAGGGTACGGAGCGCTGACGTGGTCAGTATCGCCGTGCCTCGTCAATGACACGGCGCAGGTCTGCGCGCGCTTCGCGGCGGTTAAGCTCGTTGATCAGCTCCTCGCCGGCCTGGCTGCCTGAATCAGAATAGAACCGTGGATGATTGGCAGGATCATCCACGGTCCTTGTCATCGAGCACCCACCGATCAGGATAGTGAGCAGCACAATGACTGGCGGCGCCGCCACTACAAGGTACGGCACCGCCCGGTAGGTGATCATTTGGCCGCCTCGGATTCCCTTGCGGCGAGCTTGTCCCGGAAGGACCCGCACAGCCGGCGGACTTCGTCCGTTGCGCTCGCGCATGCCTCGATCTCGGTGAACATACGCTTGCCTTCCTTGCGGTAACGACCGGCGGTCGCCTTGATATCCTTGAGCATGGCGGACGCCGAGGAGGTAAGCTGCTCGCAGCGCTGGACCATCTCCCTCACGACGTTGCCCATGGTCTCGATTTCCTTGGCGGTCTCCTCGTATTCCTTGGCGATGGCTTCGGCGGAAAGCTTGCCAATCTCGCTCACGTCTTCGCGGTGGCTGACATATTCCGGAACCGGCGGCACCGAACTCTGTGGTGCGTATTCGACTGCATGGATGTGTGGGTGATTTTGAACTGCTTCCCGAACCTCACCCTCGAGCCGGTTGGCATCGTAGGGTTTCACCGCGCTGTTCTGTACCCTCATGTTACCTACTCCCCTTTTGGAGCTGGATGATTTCTTGCCCAGCCCGTCGATCGTCAGGCCATGCATCCCGGATTTGGGACCCATTTCGACCGGACAATTTCGCGAACATCTTCCTGCGGCAGGCAATCCGCAAAGCGCTCATGGAATGCCTTGGAGAAAGCCGCTTGCTGGAGCCTTGCCCTGCAGCGGAGGTCATTGCGACCTCGCGAGCGATTTCCGTCCCTCGTCCCAAATGCGCTTGCCGCACGCAAAGCACTGGTACACGTCAACCGTGTGGCCATGCCGGGTGTCGAGAAGTGAATGGGTCAAGCGAGAGAGCGCCGTACAGTGTGGGCAGCGCCGCAGCCGGTGATAGGAGAGGGGTTCGTCCACCAGGGTTTCATGTTCAATCATGGCTTGCCACCGCGCCGGGCCCCCAGCGAGGAACTTGCAATGCTGCATGATCGTGGCGAAGTGGGTCGAAATGCGCCTTTTTTACCGGGGCTTCTTGACTAACCCGTCTGGACTAGACGCGTGCGCTCCATTGGAAGGGGGCAATGTTGCAGGAGGACGGGCAAGCACGATTGCCGCGGGCCATCCAGTCCACGGCCGCGCCGGTGTTCAACCTCAGTAGGTCACGAAGCCTGCCGGTCCGCCGGCGAGCAGAGGCTGCCGATCTGCACAGCAGGGCCCGGCAAGGGCCTTGTGGCGTCACCGCAACAGGTGTCGTCAGGACCGTCGTTGCAGCGCCGCCAAGCTGCGCCAGCGCGACGGATTTCCGACTTCGGAATTGGCGAGCGCCCAAATAAAAACGGGGCCGCGAGGCCCCGTTCAGTCAGCAACATTCCGCGATCTTACTTGATCTTGGCTTCACGGAACTCGACGTGCTTGCGCGCGACAGGGTCGTACTTCTTCTTGACGAGCTTGTCGGTCATAGTGCGCGAATTCTTCTTGGCGACGTAATAGAAGCCGGTGTCCGCCGAAGAAACGAGCTTGACCTTGATGGTGACCGCTTTGGCCATGCTGGGAGCCTCAAAAAAGGGAAAATCTGGCGCCGGCCAACCGGCCCGCATTTGGCCGGCAACCTAGCCGCAAACCGGCATAAGTCAAGGTTTTCCCGGCCGGATTCGGCCCGGATTCCGAAGATTTGGCCTTCAGATCAAGGTTTTCTCCAAGCCGGAGGGCTGCAATGCGGACAACTGGCGGCTCCCCGGGCGATGTTCGTCCTGACGAGGACGCATAGTGACCCGGATCAGTTCTCGAAGAAGCGGTTCTTCGGCCGGGGCAGGCCAAGATTTTCGCGGAGCGTTGTGCCCTCATATTCGAGGCGGAAGATGCCGCGGCGCTGCAGTTCCGGCACCACCTTGTCCACGAAATCGTAGAGCCCGGCCGGCAGGTAGGGAAACATGATGTTGAAGCCGTCGCTGCCGTAGCTGGTCAGCCACTCCTCCATCTGGTCGGCTATGGTTTGGGCCGTGCCGACGAAAGCGAGCCCACCATAGCCGCCGACGCGTTGTGCGAGCTGGCGCACGGTGAGCTTGTCGCGCGCGGCAACATCGACAAGCCGCTGGCGGCCGCTCTTGCTGGCATTGGTTTCCGGGATCGGCGGCAGCTGCCCGTCGGGATCGAAGCCGGAGGCATCGGTGCCGAGTATCACGGAAAGCGAGGCGATCGCTGAGTCGTAATGCACCATGCTGTCGAGCCTGGCTCGCTTCTCCTTTGCCTCCTCGACACTGTCGCCGACCACGACGAAGGCGCCCGGCAAGATCTTCAGATGCTCGGGGTTGCGGCCCGCCTTGTCCATGCGGCCCTTGATGTCGGCATAAAGCTTCTGGCCGTCGGCGAGGCTGCCGCCGCCGGTGAATACGGCTTCTGCCGTTTCGGCCGCGAGCTGCTTGCCGTCCTCCGATGCGCCGGCCTGTACGATCACCGGCCAGCCTTGCACGGGCCGGGCGATATTGAGCGGCCCGCGTACCTTGAGATATTTGCCCTTGTGGTCGAGCACATGCATCTTTGCGGGATCGAAATAGAGACCGGCCTCGACGTCGCGCACGAAGGCATCGTCCGCAAAGGAATCCCAAAGGCCGGTGACGACGTCATAGAATTCGCGCGCCCGCTTGTAGCGCTCGGCGTGCTCCATGTGGTCGTCGAGGCCGAAATTCAGCGCGGCATCCGGGTTCGACGTGGTGACGATATTCCACCCCGCGCGCCCGCCGCTGATGTGGTCGAGCGAGGCAAATCGGCGGGCGACGTGATAGGGCTCGTCGAATGTGGTCGATCCCGTCGCGATCAGGCCGATACGCTCGGTCGCGCCGGCCAGCGCCGAGAGCAGCGTGAACGGCTCGAAGGACGTCACCGTGTGACTGCGCTTCAGTGCATTGATCGGCATATTCAGCACGGCCAGATGATCAGCCATGAAGAAGGCATCGAACTTGCCGGCCTCCAGCTTTCGGATCAGTTGCCTCAGATGCGGAAAGTTGAAGTTGGCGTCAGGCCAGGCTCCGGGATAGCGCCAGGCGCCGGTGTGAATGCTGACCGGCCGCATGAAGGCGCCGAGCTTGAGTTGACGCTTTGCCATTGCCCCATTCCGTCGTGATTGTTGTTGGGGAAGAGATAGGAAGGCCATTGCGGCCGCGCTATCCGGACACGCCGGTGGAATTTTGCAATTTGGGTGAGGCGCGGAGGACATTCTCCGTCATTGCGAGCGAACCGAAGCAATCCATTTCTCCGCAAGCGGCGGCTTGGATTGCTTCGTCGCTTTCGCTCCTCGCAATGATGGAGAGAGGAGCCTTATGCCCCCAGTACGTCCTTCTGCATCTTGCCGCCGTAGAAATGAAAAAACGGCACCGGCGCGTCATGGTGCAGCGGGCCGGTGGCGAGCCGATGGTCGAGCTCGGCGAGCACCCGCTTGGTCATGGCGTGGGCATCGGCCAGCGGCTTTGAGCCGATCTCGACCCAGACCAGCTCCACCAGCTCGGCATCGGCATGCACAACGCCCTCGACGCGGTGGGCGATGGCGGAGGCATCGGCGGTGAAGAAGCGGGTGTCGAAGCGGCGCACGCGGCCGGGCGGGGTGATGGCGCGCGCGATCAGGAACAGGCCGGAAGGGTCGGGCAGGAGACCGGCGTCGGCGAACGGCTTCCAGGCGCCTTCAAGCTTGCCGGGCTTTTCGACCTTGCGGCCGAGGCAGAGCCCGGTCTCCTCGCAAGCTTCGCGGATCGCCGCGTTGGCCAGTGCGCGGGCGCGTCCTGGCGTGATCCTCGGGCTGCCCTTGAGCAGGTTTCTTTCCAACTCGGTGGTGATCGGAGCCGCAACCGGCACACGATTGTCCGACTTGTCTACGCGTCCACCGGGGAAAACATATTTGCCCGGCATGAATACCACCTTGTCGTGGCGGCGGCCGACGAGGACTTTCGGCTTCTCGCGGGAGCGATCGATCAGGATCAGCGTCGCTGCGTCCTTTGGCCGAAAATAGGGATGGTGATCGGCTTCCTTCTCTTCCTTCTGGGCGGTCGCGGCTTCGGTCATTCCGTCCCCAATTTGTCTTTCTTAATTTGTCTTGCTTATTGTCGTTACGGTTGATTTCAGCCCGGTGAAATCTCGTCAGGGGCGTTCTCGTCGAAGCCATGCATGCGCATGGCCCATTGGAAGCCGACCACGGCGCCTTTGACCGGCTGCAGCAGCGCCAGCGACATTACGAGGGTAAGCGGCAGATAGATCGCGAGCTGCAGCCATACGGCCGGCGAATAATTGGTCTCGATCCACAGCGCGGTCGGCACAACAATGTGGCCGACGATGACGATGACGAGGTAGGCGGGCAGGTCGTCGGCGCGATGCGGCGTGAAGTCCAGACCGCAGGCCGAGCAGTTGTTGGCGGTCTTCAGGAATGCGCGAAACAATTTTCCCTCGCCGCACCGCGGGCAGCGGCCGCGAAACCCGCGCTTCATGGCGCTCCAGAGGTCGCGCTTGTCCCCCGTGGCGGTTTCTCGAGTCCACACGGTCGTCGTAGTTCCTACCGTTTCCATGACCTACCCTTCCCGGATTTACCGGTCTTTTGCTTGCCGCGCTGGCGCTCTTTCTGGCGCGATGCGCGGGACGCTCGTTCTTTTTCCGCTCGCTGAGATTTCAGGACGTGACGCTTGCTATCGCGCTTCCTGCCGCGCGGCGCGATCTGGCCTTCAGATAGTAACTCGAAACGCAGTGCGCCAGCGACAGGGGCTGCTTCTACCAGACGGACGTCGACGACGTCCCCCAGCCGATGCATGGCACCGCTGCGCGAACCGACCAGCGCATGGCGAGTCTCGTCGTAGTTGAAATACTCCGTGCCGAGGGTGCGGATCGGCACGATGCCGTCGGCACCGGTATCGTCGAGCTTCACGAACAGGCCGGCGCGGGTAACGCCGGAAATCCGGCCCTGGAACGTTGCGCCGACGCGGTCGGCAAGGAAATGCGCGATCAGCCGGTCGGCGGTCTCGCGTTCGGCCTTCATGGCGCGGCGCTCGGTTGCGGAAATTTGGGCTGCGATCTCGCCGAGATGTTCCATCGTCTCGTCTGACGGAAGAGCTCCTTCGCCGAGCCCGAGCGCGCGGATCATCGCGCGGTGCACGATCAGATCGGCGTATCGCCTGATCGGGGACGTGAAATGCGCGTAGCGGCGCAGGTTGAGGCCGAAATGGCCATAATTCTCCGCCGAGTACTCCGCCTGCGCCTGCGAGCGCAGCACCACCTCGTTGACCAGCGGCTCATGATCCTCGCCCTTGACCTGCGCCAGCACGCGATTGAACACGGCAGGGCGCAATGCACCCGCCTTGGCGAAAGAGAGGTCGAGCGTCTTCAAGAATTCCTGGAGGTTATGCACCTTCTCCTGCGTCGGCTGGTCGTGCACGCGATAGACCAGTGGCAGGCCTTTTTTCTCCAGCGTCTCGGCCGCCGCGACGTTGGCGAGGATCATGAATTCCTCGATCAGGCGGTGGGCATCGAGCCGCTCCGGCACGATGACGCGATCGACGGTGCCGTCCGGCTTGAGCAGTATTTTCCGCTCGGGCAGATCGAGGTCGAGCGGGTCGCGCTCGTCGCGCGCTTTCTTCACCAGCTCGTACGCCGCATAAAGCGGCTTCATGATCGGATCGAGCAGGGGGCCGGTGATGTCGTCCGGGCGGCCGTCGATTGCGGCCTGTGCCTGCGCGTAATGAAGCTTTGCGGCCGAGCGCATCAGGACGCGGTGGAAGGAATGCGCGCGCTTGCGGCCGTCGGCGCCGATCACGAGCCGCACGGCGAGCGCACCGCGCGGCTCGCCCGGCACCAGCGAGCAGAGGTCGTTGGAGATGCGCTCGGGCAGCATCGGCACGACGCGATCGGGAAAGTAGACGGAGTTGCCGCGCGTCAGCGCATCGCGATCGAGTGCCGAGCCCGGCCGGACATAGTAGGCGACGTCGGCGATGGCGACATGGACGATGTAGCCGCCCTTGTTGTTGGGATCAGGATCAGGCTCGGCATGAACCGCGTCGTCATGATCCTTGGCGTCGGGCGGATCGATGGTGACGAGCGGGATGTCGCGCCAGTCCTCGCGCCCTTGGAGCGTCGCGGGCTTTGCGGCTTCGGCCTCGCGCAGTGCCGAGGGTGTAAAGGCCTGCGGGATTTCGTGGGCGTGGATTGCGATCAGGCTGATTGCCTTCTCGCTGGCCAGTGAGCCAAGCCGCTCCTTGACGCGTCCGGAGGCGAGGCCGTAGGCGCGGGTGCGGACGATGTCGACGCTGACGAGGTCGCCGTCCTCGGCGTCCATGCTGTCGGCCTTCGCGATGTTGAGTTCGCGACCGACCTGCTTCTTGTCGACGGGAACGAGGCGGCCGCTGCCGTCGGGATTTTTGCGGAAAATTCCGAGCGCTCGCACCTTGGCGTGCGCGATGACGCGGATAATGCGGCCGCGATAGGGCGTGCCGTCGGTCTCGTCCGTCTTCTCGACGCGCAGCAGCGCGCGGTCGCCGACGCCGGCGGTTGCCGCGGGCTGCGGCCGGCGGGGAAACACGATGCGGATCTTTGGCGCGGTGCCGCCTTCCTCCTCGTCCCATTCGGTGGGCGAGGCGAGCAGTTCGCCGTCGCTGTCGCGGCCGGTGATGTCGGCAAGCACGGTGTGCGGCAATTCCGCCGGCTCGTGCAGCTTGCGGCGGCGTTTTGCAATGGAGCCTTCGTCGGCGAACTCGCGCAAGATGCGCTTCAGCTCGGCGCGATCCGCGTTCTTCAGTCCGAACTCGCGTGCAATCTCGCGGGTGCCGACCTTGCCGGGATGGGCGCGGATGAAGGCGAGGATGGCGTCGCGGCCCGGGAAGCCCTGCTCGCGCCGCCTGCTCACCCGCGCGCCTTGCCCGCGCTCTTCTTCGCGGGCGTCTTTGCGGCCGTCGCTGGTTTCGATGCCGACGTCTTGGCCGCGGCGGCAACCGGCGCACGCGCCTTGCTCGCTGCGTCCGACTTCGGCTTGGCCGGGGCCTTCTTGGCAACCGCCTTCTTTGCCGGTTTGGCTGCGGCATCCTCGGCCGCGGACTTCGCCTTGGCCTTCGCAGGCGCGGCCTTCTTGGTGCGCTTGGTCTTGCCGCCGCCCTTGGCCGCGCGCTCGTCGATCAGCGTGATCGCCTGCGCGAGCGTGATCGTATCCGGCGCGATATCGCTGGGGATAGTGGCGTTGACGCCACCGGCGGTGACATAGGGGCCATAGCGGCCGTTCTTCAGCGCAACACCTCCGAGGCTTGGATGATCGCCGAGCGGCTTGCCGGGATCGGCGCCGAAGCGGCGGCCGCTCGGTCCCTTGGCCACCTTCTCGGCAATCAGCGTCACCGCGCGGTTGAGGCCGATACTGAAGACATCATCGCCGGCTTCCAGGCTCGCATAGGTCTTCTCATGCCGGACGAACGGCCCGAAACGACCGAGACCCGCCGTGATCGGCTCTCCGGTCTCGGGATGCTTGCCGATCTCGCGCGGCAGCGACAACAGTTTCAGTGCAAGATCGAGATCGACGTCGCTGGGCGAGGTGTTCTTCGGGATGCCCGCGCGCTTCGGCTTCTCGTCCTCGGCATAATCCTTCTGCTCGCCGAGCTGGATATAGGGCCCGAAGCGGCCGGCCTTCACCACGACGTCGCGATCGGTTTCGGGATCCTTGCCGAGCACGCGGTCGGCGCTGGCCTCGGAATCGGCGGCAAGCGGCCTAGTGTAGCGGCATTCCGGATAGTTCGAGCAGCCGACGAAGGCGCCGAACTTGCCGGCCTTCAGGTTGAGCCGGCCGGTGCTGCAGGACGGACACTGCCTGGGATCGCCGCCGTCCGCGCGGGCGGGGTAGATGTGCGGGCCCAGCATCTCGTCGAGCACATCCAGCACCTCGGCGACGCGGAGATCCTTGATGTCGTCGACCGCGCCGATGAAATCGCGCCAGAAATCCTTCAGCACCTGCTGCCAGGAGATCTCGTTGTTGGAGATGCGGTCGAGCTGTTCCTCCAGATCGGCGGTGAAGTCGTATTCGACATATCGGCGGAAGAAATTCTCCAGGAACGCGACCACGACGCGGCCCTTGTCCTCGCCATGCAGGCGCTTCTTCTCGAGCCTGACGTAGCCGCGGTCTTTCAAGACTTGCAGGATCGAGGCATAGGTCGAGGGCCGGCCGATGCCGAGCTCTTCCATGCGCTTGACCAGCGAGGCCTCGGAGAAGCGCGGCGGCGGTTCGGTGAAATGCTGGGTGACGGCGAGATCCTGACGTTTCAGCGCCTCGCCCTCGCTCATGGCGGGCAGGCGACGTGAATCCTCGTCGTCCTCGTCGTCGCGGCCTTCCTGGTAGAGCGCCAGGAAGCCGTCGAACTTGATGACCTGGCCGGAGGCGCGCAGCTCCAGCACGCGGGAGCCGGCCTTGGCCTCGATATCGACGGTGGTGCGCTCGAGCTCGGCGGACTCCATCTGGCTCGCGATGGTGCGGGTCCAGATCAGATCATAAAGGCGCGCCTGATCATTATCGAGCTTGCGGCGCATGTCGGCAGGCCGGCGCGACAGGTCGGTCGGGCGGATCGCTTCGTGCGCTTCCTGCGCGTTCTTGGCCTTGGCCTGGTATTGCCGCGGCGCTTCCGGGACGTAAGCGTTGCCGAAGTCCTCGCCGATCACCTTGCGCGTCTGCGTGATGGCGGACGGGTCGATCTGCACGCCGTCGGTACGCATATAGGTAATGAGACCGGTGGTCTCGCCGCCGATGTCGATGCCTTCATAGAGACGCTGCGCGATCCGCATGGTGTGCGCAGGCGCAAAGCCGAGCTTGCGGCTTGCTTCCTGCTGCAGCGTGGAGGTGGTGAAGGGCGCCTGCGGATTGCGGCGCGCCGGCCGCGCTTCGACGGTCGAGACCTTGAAGAGGGCGGCCTCGATCGCCTTCCTGAAATCCTCGGCCTCCGCGCCGGAACCGATATCGAGACGCTGGATCTTCTTGCCGTCGGCGCCGACGAGGCGCGCCTCGAAAGCCTCGCCGCGCGGCGTGGTCAGGGTCGCCACCAGCGACCAGTATTCCTTCGGCACGAATTTTTCGATTTCGAGTTCGCGGTCGCAGACCAGCCGCAACGCCACCGACTGCACCCGGCCGGCCGAGCGTGCGCCCGGCAGCTTGCGCCAGAGCACGGGGGAGAGAGTGAAGCCGACCAGATAGTCCAGCGCGCGGCGCGCCATATAGGCGTCAACCAGCGCGCCGTCGATCTGGCGGGGGGCCTTCATGGCTTCCGTGACCGCCTGCTTGGTGATGGCGTTGAAGACCACGCGCTCGATCTTCTGGTCCTTGAGCGCACGCTTCTCCTTCATCACTTCCAGCACGTGCCACGAGATCGCCTCGCCCTCGCGATCAGGGTCGGTCGCCAGGATCAGGCGGTCGGCGCCTTTCAGCGCCTTGGCAATGTCGTTGAGGCGGCTGTTGGCCTTGGGATCGACCTCCCAGATCATCTGGAAATTCGCCTCGGGATCGACCGATCCATTCTTGGCGGGGAGGTCGCGGACATGACCGAACGACGCCAGGACCTCGTAGGAGGACCCCAGATATTTATTGATAGTCTTGGCCTTGGCCGGCGACTCCACAATGACGATATTCATGTCATTCCAATGGCTTACGCGAAAAACATCAGGCCGGTTCCGCGAGACTCGCGGCCGGCCGTTTGGACCCGAACATGGGTGGTGTGACCGTCCCTGTCAAATCGCCAGATATTGAAGGGGGCCGAAACCCGTAGGAATACGCATCCCCAAAGTTGTATTTTACCACCCTGGAGTTGTGAGATATTTCAGTATCAAGACAGGATTTGGGACGGATTTTGAGCGGACGCGGGGGTGGCAGAAGGCGCAGGAGTTCGCGGGAGGATCCTTCGGATATGGACCGTTGTGGCCGTGGCGGTCCCGAAGAAGCCGCAGCCTACATCGCCGAGACTTCGGGCGAGCTTTCGAAGATCGCCCGACGGCACGGCCTCCAAACGCTCAGGCATCTGCTCGATATGGCGCAGCTCGAAGCCGCGGAATGGCTTCGCAACAAACGCAGGCTCTCCTAGATTCGAGATCAGGTGAGCGGGTCGCTGGCCGGCGCGGCCTGCGGCGGATTGGCGCTGAGCCAGAACGCGCATTGAATTGCGGAGAGCAACTGCCGGACATTCAAGCCCAGGATTCATGAACCAGTGAGCGCAACCGTGCCGAAGACGGGTATCTCCTCGACCCCGGCGGAAAATGCGGATGCCGCCGAATTCGTCTCGATCGCGCTGTTTTCCTGTGGCGGTCTTCTGATCTCGCTGCTTGTCGTCATCATCCGCGTGTACGGTCTCTTCTGATCGGAGCGGCTGCCACAGAATAACGGCAACCGCTCTGCCTTCCTGTTGCTAGGCGGCCGCCAGATCGCTCGCGGCTTTCAGCGCGCCGGCCACGGCCTTCTCGCGATGTTCGGGTCCGACCTGGATGCCGTCGGCGGAAATGAATTCCGGATTGCCGATGCCGATGAAGGCGAATACCGAGCGCAAATAGGTTTCCAGATGCTCGAGGGCCGCCATCGGTGTGCCCGGTCCGTAATAGCCGCCGCGCGAGACCGCGACGATGACACGCTTGTTGCCGGCCAGCCCTTCGACGCCTTGCGCGCTGTATTTGAACGTCTTGCCCGCGACCAGGATGCGGTCGATCCAGGCCTTAAGCTGGCTCGGGATCGTGAAGTTGTACATGGGCGCGCCGACCACGACGATGTCGGCCGCCAGGAACTCCTCCAGCACGGCCTGTCCTGCGGCGATGTCCTCGCGCAGCGACGCCTCGGGTGCGGCCCCCTGGCTGGCGGCGAGGTGCGAGCCTGTGAGGTGGCCGAGCGGCACGGCCGTAAGGTCGCGGTAGACGACATCGAGGCCGGGATTGGCCTGACGCAGCCGGCTGGCGATCGCGGCAGAGACCTGCCGGCTGACGGAGTGAGGGCCGAGCACGCTGGAATCGAGATGCAGAAGCTTCATGAGGGGAGCGCCTTTCGGTATAGATTTGTAACTGGCGCTATATGAGTGACCGTGGCAAACCCTCGCAAGAACGCACATTTTTGAGCCCGGAGCACATCCATGAGACCTGAGAACATCCATGTGCCTGTCCCGGCGAGCCCCCATAAGGATGGCAATTGCCGCGCCGTGGCCTCGGTGCTGGCGCGCGTCGGCGACAAATGGAGCGTGCTCGTGATCATGCTGCTGATCGAGGGGCCGAGGCGCTTCAACGAGCTCAGGCGCATGATCGACGGCATCTCGCAGCGCATGCTGACGTTGACGCTGCGAGGGCTGGAGCGCGACGGATTGGTCACGCGCACGGTGTTTCCAACCATTCCGCCGCGGGTCGACTATGAACTGACCGATCTCGGCCGGGGGCTTGCCGATCCGGTGAGGGCGCTCGGGCAATGGGCGTTCGAGCACATTCCGGAAATCGAGCGGGCGCGATCAAGTTTCGATGGGCGCAACGAGCGTAGCTAGACCAGCGACACCATTCCGCCGCCGTGTCGCTCGAGCCGGCCGGCGAGCTCGAGCTCCAGCAGCACCGTACGCACGATCGTGGGCGAGGCGCCGGCCATGCGGATCAGATCATCAAGAAGAATCGGGCTCGGTCCGAGCAGGGCGACGATGCGCGCCCGTTCGCCCGCATCGGGATCGGCTTCCGAATATTCGTCGTCGGGTTCTTCGAGCGCGATCGGCCTTGCCATGATCGGCTGCACGGCGCTGATAATGTCGGCAGCTTCTGTCGCCAGCGTCGCGCCCTGCTTGATCAGGTCGTTAGTGCCGGCGGCGCGCGGATCGAGCGGCGAGCCCGGCACGGCAAAGACCTCGCGGCCCTGTTCATTGGCCATCCGCGCCGTGATCAGAGAACCGGAGCGCTGCGCCGCTTCCACCACCACAACGCCGAGCGATGCGCCGGAGATCAGGCGATTGCGCCGCGGGAAATCATGGGCGCGCGCCACATGGCCGAGCGGTGTTTCGGAGATTGCGGCGCCGGCTTCCAACAGCGCGAACAGCAGATCCTCGTGCTCCGGCGGATAGATCCTGTCCTGGCCGCCGGCGAGCACGGCCACCGTGCCGCTGGAAAGGCTGGCGCGGTGCGCGGCCTGATCGATGCCGCGCGCAAGTCCGGAGATGATGACAAAGCCGGCCTCGGCAAGATCGCGCGCCAGCGACTGCGCGAATTTCAATCCGGCGCCTGACGCGTTGCGCGAGCCGACGATTGCAATCATCGGCCGCATCAGCGCTTCGAGCGTGCCACGGACCGCGAGCAGGGGAGGCGCATCGTCGATGACAGCCAGCCGCGGCGGATAGAAGGTCTCGCCAGGCGCGATCAGGCTGACGCCCAGCTTCCTGCACGCATCAAGTTCGGCGCGCGCGGCGTCATCGCTGCAGATGCGTCCCTGCCGCGCCGCTCCGCCGCGGCGCGCCAGCTCCGGCAGCCGTTCCAGCGCCGTGGTCGCATCGCCGCAATGGCGGATCAGTGCGCGGAACGTGCGCGGCCCGATATTGTCCGAGCGGATCAGCCGCAGCCGGCTCAGCCGTTCGGTGTCCGAGAGATTTGCGCTGGGTGTCCGGTCGTGCATGCGTGCACAGCTTGGCTCAACCGCAAGATGCGATCAAGCTGTCCGGTTCGCTTGCCCCGAGGTGAGCGGCTTCGTAAAACGGGGTCAGCCGAAGGACCCAGCCATGATCTCACTCGCCGATCTCCAGCGCCGTATTGCAGAGGGCGAACTGTCCGCCGATGCCGCGGTCGAGCAATCGCTCGAAGCAATCGCCGCAAAGGACAAGACGATCGGCGCCTTCGTCTGTCATCGTCTGGCGGCCCATGCACCGAGCGACGGCCCGCTGCGCGGCATCGCTGTCGGGATCAAGGACATCATCGATACCGCCAATTTCTCCACCGAAATGGGCTCGCCGATCTACCGCGGCTTTCATCCGCGCGCGGACGCACCCGTTGTCGCCATGCTCAAGCAGGCCGGTGCGAGCATCATCGGCAAGACCACCACTACGCCCTTTGCCGCCAACGACCCGACCGCGACGGTCAATCCGCATAATCATGGCCACACGCCCGGTGGTTCGTCGTCGGGCTCGGCCGCCGCTGTTGGGGCCGGCATGATTCCGCTCGCGCTGGGCACGCAGACCGGCGGTTCGGTGATCCGGCCGGCCTCGTTCTGCGGCGCGGCCGCGATCAAGCCGAGCTATCGCCTGCTTCCGACCGTGGGCGTGAAATGCTTTTCGTGGTCGCTCGACACGGTCGGTCTGTTCGCGGCCGGCGTCGAAGACCTCGCCTGCGGCCTTTCCGCGATGACGGGCAGGCCGGAACTGCTGTTGCCGGCATCGCCGGCGGCACCGCGCATCGGTGTGGTGACGCAGGATTTTGCCGGCGAGGTGGAAAAAGCGAGTGGCGAGGCGCTGCAAACGGCAGCGCGCGCCGCCGAACGAGCGGGCGCGAAGGTGCGTCCGCTCGCGCTGCCGCCAATTTTTGCGGACGCCTGGCGCATCCATACCACGGTGCAGCAGTTCGAGGCGCATCAGGCGCTCGCCTGGGAATATCGCGAACGCTACGACGAGATGGCGCCGCTGCTGCGCGGCCGTCTCGACGAAAGCAAGGACATTCCGCCGGCAGAATACGACGAGGCGCAGGCCATCGCGGCGCGGGCGCGCGCGGCGCTCGGTCCGGTATTCGAGCAGGTCGATGTGCTCTTGACCTATTCAGCGCCGGGCGCGCCGCCCAAGGGCCTGGACTCCACTGGCGACCCGCGCCTCAACCGGCTCTGGACGTTGTTGGGCACGCCCTGCGTCAACGTGCCGACACTTGTGGTCGAGGGCAATCTGCCCGTCGGCGTTCAGGTGATCGCGCCGTATGGCAGCGACGCAAAGGCGCTCGCCGCGGCGCGCTTTGTCGAGCAGGCGCTGTCGCAATGACGAGTTGTCACTTCTGACCGATCTTGCCCTCGGTGCCCGCCTGCAATCGCTTGATGTTCTCGCGGTGGGTCCACAACAGCAGCAGGGTCAGCACGGCGAACAGCGAAGACAGCGCAGGGTGGCCGAGGAACCAGAGGAAGATCGGCGTCACAATGCTTGCTACCAGCGCCGACAGTGACGAGTAGCGGGTCGTAAGAGCGGTGACGATCCAGATCGCACCGAACATTGCGGCAGCCGGCCAGAACAGGCCGAGCAGCACGCCGATATAGGTCGCAACGCCCTTGCCGCCCTTGAACTTCAGCCAGACCGGGAAGAGGTGGCCGAGGAAAGCGCCGAGGCCGGCCAGCATCGCGGCATCGGGTCCCCAGAGATAGCCGGCAACGAACACGGCGGCCGTGCCCTTCAGCATGTCGCCGAGCAGCGTCGCTGCGGCTAGACCCTTTTTGCCGGTGCGTAGCACATTGGTGGCGCCGATATTGCCGGAGCCGATCGAGCGCAGATCCTGCGTGCCGGCAAGTTTCGTCAGGATCAGCCCGAACGGAATCGAGCCCAGCAAATAGCCGATGACGAAGGCGACAGGCAGGAAGGTTTCGGCTCCCATCGGCGGCGCTCCTCAGCGATATCAGCACGTACTAGACGTGCTCGTAGACCGTGCGTCCGCTGACAATAGTACGCACGACGCGGCCGGAGAAGCGGGCTTCGTCAAACGGCGTATTCTTGCACTGCGATTTGAGGTCGGCGGGGTCGAGCACCCACGGCATATCGGGATCGATCACGATGACGTCAGCCGGCGAGCCCGCGCGCAGGGAACCGCCGGGCAGCCCGAGCAGCTCGGCCGGGCGCGTTGACATCGCGCGAATCAGCGTCTTGAAATCGAGATCGCCGCTATGGATCAGGCGCAAACCAGCCGGCAGCATGGTCTGCAGGCCGACCGCGCCGGAGGCGGCTTCCGCAAACGGCAGGCGCTTCACCTCGACGTCCTGCGGATTGTGATCGGACATGATGACGTCGACAAGGCCCGAGGAGAGTGCCGCAACCAGCGCCTGGCGATCCTGCTCGGTGCGCAGCGGCGGCGACAGTTTCAGGAACGTGCGGTAGGGTCCGATATCGTTCTCGTTCAACGTCACGTGGTTGATCGACACGGAGGCGCTGACGTCGACGCCGGCATCACGGGCGCGCTTGAGGATATCCAGCGACTCGATCGAGGTCAGCGAAGCCGCGTGATAGCGCCCGCCGGTGAGTGCGGCGAGGCGCATGTCGCGCTCCAGCATCACCGATTCCGCGGCATAGGGGATGCCGGCCAGGCCGAGCCTTGTGGCGAACTCGCCTTCATGCATCACGCCTTCGCCGACCAGATCGGGATCTTCGGTGTGATGCACGATCAGCGCATTGAAATCGCGGGCATAGGTGAGGGCACGGCGCATCACCTGCGCATTGGTGACGCTCTTGTCGCCGTCGGTAAAGGCGACTGCGCCTGCAGCCTTCAACAGGCCGATCTCGGTCATCTCCTCGCCGCGCAGGCCCTTGGTCAGCGCGGCCATCGGATGGATGTTGACGATCGCGGTGTCGCGGGCGCGGCGTAGCACGAAGTCGACGGTGGCGGAATTGTCGATGACCGGCGAAGTATCCGGCTGGCAGATGATGCTGGTGATGCCGCCGGCGGCTGCCGCCTGGCTCGCCGAGGCAAAGGTCTCGCGGTGGCTCGCGCCGGGCTCGCCGACAAAGGCGCGCATGTCGATCAGGCCGGGTGCCACCACCTTGCCGGAGCAATTGATGATGTCGGTGCCTTCAGGTACGCCGGCCGCTCCAATGCCGCGCCTGGAGTCGCGGATGATGCCGTCGGCAATCAGCACATCGCCGGGGCCGTCGAAATCGCGCGATGGATCGACGACACGGGCATTCGCGAGCAGGATCGGACGGCGTTCGGTCAGCATGTTCTCACGCGTTCGGCAGGTTGCGGGCGAGCGCTTCCAGCACCGCCATTCGCACCGCCACTCCCATTTCCACCTGTTCCCGGATCAGCGACTGCGCGCCGTCGGCGACCGCGGAGTCGATTTCGACGCCGCGGTTCATCGGCCCCGGATGCATCACGAGTGCGTCGGGCTTTGCGTAGGACAGCTTCTTCTGGTCGAGCCCGAAATAGTGAAAGTACTCGCCGGACGAGGGAACGAACGATCCGTTCATCCGCTCGCGCTGCAGCCGCAGCATCATCACGATGTCGGCACCATCGAGGCCCTCGCGCATGTCGCGCGCCACCTCGACGCCCATGCGCTCGATGCCTTGCGGCAGCAGCGTGGACGGTCCGACGACGCGCACCCGCGCGCCCATCGTGTTGAGCAGAAGAATATTGGAGCGGGCGACGCGCGAATGCATGACATCGCCGCAGATCGCGACGACGAGCCCCTCGATGCGACCCTTGTTACGGCGGATGGTCAGCGCATCCAGCAGCGCCTGGGTCGGGTGCTCGTGCGAGCCGTCGCCGGCATTGATCACGGAACCATCGACCTTGCGGGCCAGCAGTTCCACCGCGCCGGAGGCATGGTGGCGCACGACCAGGATGTCGGGGTGCATGGCGTTGAGCGTCACCGCGGTGTCGATCAGCGTCTCGCCTTTGCGCATCGAGGAAGACGACACCGACATGTTCATGACGTCGGCGCCGAGCCGCTTTCCGGCGATCTCGAACGAGGACTGGGTGCGGGTGGAGGCCTCGAAGAACAGGTTGACCTGCGTTCGTCCGCGAAGCGAGGTGCGCTTCTTGTCGACCTGGCGGTTGAGCTCGACATATTCCTCGGAAAGGTCGAGCAGGCCGGAAATGTCGGCAGCGGAAAGCCCCTCGATTCCCAGCAGATGCCGGTGACCGAGGACGAAAGTCGATTTCGATGCGAAGGTCATTAAAGCCAGAGCTATAGGCGCGGATGGGGGGCGGGGCAAGCGGGAATCCGGCATGGCCGAGTTATCCCCCGGTCTGTCGCCGACGGGGTAAATAGACAGGGTAAAAGGAGTTCCTATTGTCGCTGCCGTCGGCGCGGGGGAGTTGCTGGATGCAGAAACTGAAGCAGATTTTTGTCGTCGCGCTGGCGGGCGCAGGACTGGTGCCTGCTGTGGCCGGTGCGCAAGTCCTGCCGGGTGGCTTCGTGTATCTGCGTGACATCGACCCCACAATCATTCAGGACATGCGCTACGCCACCTCCAACAACTTTGTCGGCCATCCGCTCGCCGGCTACCAGGCCGGCGAATGCGTGGTGAAGCGCGAGGTGGGGCTGCGCCTGAAGGCCGTCCAGCAGGAGCTGACGAAGCAAAAGCTGTCGCTGAAGATGTTCGACTGCTACCGGCCGGCGCGGGCGGTTGCCGACATGGTAAAGTGGTCGCGCAACGGCAAGGAGACGCTGGCCGAGCGGCGCTATAATCCAGCCTTCCGCAAGGCCGATCTGTTCCGCCTCGGCTATATCGCAGCCTATTCCGGCCATTCCACCGGCCGAGCGCTGGACCTGACGCTGGTGGATTTGACCGCGGACAATTCCGCAAGGTTCGATCCTGCTAAAATCTACGCGGACTGCACCGCTCCGGTGCAGTCTCGCGCACCGGAAGGCAGTATCGACATGGGCACTGGCTATGACTGTTCCGACGTGAAGGCCAATACCGCGTCAGCCCTGATCACGCCGGAACAGCGCAAATGGCGCAACACGCTGGTGTCCGCGATGCGCAAGCAAGGCTTTGTGAACTATTTCAGGGAGTGGTGGCACTTTTCGCTGCCCGGCGTGGGCGGCGAGGCCTATGATTTCCCAATTCCCCCGCGTCGCCTCTGATGACATTACAGGACCCGCCATGAAACAGGCAGTCTTCCGGACCCATGAGGTCTTCAACCAGTCGCCGCCGTTTTGCGACGTCGATCTCTACAGCGTCGATCGCCCGCTGGTCGAGGCGGTAGCGGCCAATGGCGGCGCTTCCGCCGAGAAGGAACTGTCGGAGTTCGGCAAGCACTGGGGCTCGGCCGCGATGGCGGAGCGCGGGCGCATTGCCAACGAGAACACGCCGAAGCTGCGCACCTTCGATTCCCGCGGCAACCGCCGCGACGAGGTCGAGTTTCATCCCGCCTATCACGAGCTGATGGCGCACAGTGCGCATGCCGGCATGCACAACTCGACCTGGACCGCGGACGGCAAGCCTGCCGGCGGTGCGTCGGAAGTGGTGCGCGGGGCAAGGTATTATATCGCTGCGCAAGTGGAGAGCGGCCATCTTTGCCCGATCACCATGACGCGCGCTGCCGTCGCGGCGCTGGCCGTGCAGCCGGACCTGCTGGCGAAAGTGATGCCGGTGCTGTCGAAGCGTGCCTACGACCCGAGCTTTGCGCCGTGGTGGACCAAGCGCGGCATGACGCTCGGCATGGGCATGACCGAGAAGCAAGGCGGCACCGACGTGCGCTCCAACATGACGCGTGCGGAACGCACCGCCAGCGGCTATCGCATCACCGGCCACAAATGGTTCATGTCGGCGCCGATGTGTGACGGCTTCCTGGTGCTGGCGCAGGCCGAGGAAGGGCTGAGCTGTTTCCTGATGCCGCGCTTTGCGCCCGATGGTTCCATCAATACGATCCATTTCCAGCGCCTGAAGGACAAGCTCGGCAACCGCTCCAATGCGTCCAGCGAAGTCGAATTCCACGGCGCCTATGCCGAACGTGTCGGCGAGGAAGGCAAGGGCATTCGCACCATTATCCAGATGGTGCAGCTGACGCGGCTGGATTGCGCGGTTTCCTCCGCCGGCCTGATGCGTTCGGGCGTCGCGCATGCCCTGCATCATGCCCGGCATCGCAGCGTATTCCAGAAGCATCTGGCCGATCAGCCGCTGATGCAGGCGGTGCTCTCCGACATGGCGCTGCATGTGGAAGCCTCGACTGCGCTGGTGATGCGGCTCTGCCGCGCCTTCGACCGCACGTCCGACGATGCAGGCGAGGCGGCCTACATGCGCCTGCTGACGCCTGCGATCAAATACTGGGTTTGCAAGAGCGCACCGGGCTTCCTGTACGAGGCAATGGAGTGCCTCGGCGGCAATGGCTATGTCGAGGAAGGCATCTTGGCGCGGCATTACCGGGAGTCGCCGGTCAACGCGATCTGGGAAGGCTCCGGCAACGTGATGTGCCTTGATGTGCTCCGAGCGCTCTCGCGCGAGCCGGATGCGGCGGTGGCGGTGTTGCAGCAGTTGATGGATGAAAGCAGGGGACTGCCGGGGGCTGCGGAAGCCGCTGCCTTCATCGGCAAGGCGTTCCGGCGTCCCGATGGCGAGCGGGTTGCGCGGGTGGCCGTCGAGAAGCTTGCGCTGCTTGCGGCCGCCGCCGCGCTCAATGCGGTCGCGCCGCACAATGCGGAACTGTTCGCGGACACCCGGCTTGCCGGAAACCACGGCGGAATGTACGGCGCAACCGAGCTTCCCGACAGGGAGGTCCGGCGGCTGCTGGAGCGGGCGTTGCCGTAGCCGTCGTCATGCCCGGGCTTGTCCTGGCTTGTCGCGGCCATGACGAGTGCAGACAGCGAAAGCTATTGATGGATACTCCCACTTCCGAAAACCCGCCGTCATTGGCGACCGGACGCCCGCCCCGCATCTGGAAGTTCTGGGGCACCACGCTGTGGGGGCTGTTCATCTTCGCGGCGATGTTCGCCGGCCAGCTTGCGGTCGTCGGGTATTTCGTACTGCGGCAGGAAGGAGACGCCGACATTGCCGCCACGATCCGCACGGTCGGCGGCGGGCTGACGATCTCACTGTCGGTCATCACGGGCTTGCCGGCGGTCGCCGCCGCCTGCTGGATCGCCATAAGGCCCTCGCGCACATCCTTCGCCGATTATCTCGGGTTGCGCTGGACCGCCTGGCAGAACGTCGCACTTGGCGTCGTTTCGCTGGCCGTGCTGGTCGGATGCTGGGACCTGCTGTCGCGCGCGCTGGGGCGCGAGATCTCGCCGGGCTTCATGGGCGACGTCTTGAAATCGGCGCAGGCCGACGGTGCGCTGTGGCTGCTGGTGGTCGCCTTTTGCGTTGCCGCGCCCATTTCGGAGGAATTGTTCGCGCGCGGCTTCCTCTATCGCGGCTGGTCGGAGTCGCGCCTCGGCCCGGCCGGCGCCATCCTCTTGTCGTCGATCGCCTGGACTGCACTACACCTGCAATACGACTGGTTCTTCTTCGGCGAGGTGTTTTCGATCGGCCTTCTGTTCGGCTACATCCGCTACCGCACCGGCTCGACCTGGCTGACCATTGTGCTGCACGGCCTGAACAATCTCGCGGCAACGCTGCAGACGATTTGGCTGACGGGATCGTAGACATTCGTCATTGCGAGGGGCCAGCGCCTACTTCACCAGCGCGATCACGATCGGCATCGTGATCGCGGCCAAGATCGTCTGCAGCGTCATGATCTGCGCCAGCAGCGGCGCGTCGCCGCCCATTTGCCGCGCCATCACATAGGCGGAAGACGATGTGGGCACGGCCGAGCAGACGGCCACGATCACCAGCCCTGGGCCCGATATGCCGAACGAGAGCCCCAGCGCGATAGCAAGGACCGGCATCAGGACCAGCTTGAGGAAGACCGCGATCGATGCCGCAAGGCTCGGACGAAACAGGCCCTCTAGGTGCAGACCTGCGCCGGTGACGAGCAGGCCGATGCCGAGGGAAGAACGGCCGAGCGCCTCGGCGACATCGTGCCAGACCTTTGGCAGCGGCAGGTGTGTGACATTGACGGCAAGTCCGATGGCGCAGGCCCAGATCAGCGGGTTCTGCACCACCGTCATCACGACGGTGCGGACCGGGGGCTTTTCCGGCGAGGCGTATTGCGCGAGCACCCAGACGCTGAGCACGTTCACCAGCGGGATGATCGCGACCATGGCAACCGAGGCCAGCGCCAGCCCGGTGTTGCCGAACAGATTGCTGGCGACGGCAAGGGCCACAAAGGTCTGCCAGCGGATCGCGCCCTGGAAGATCGAGGTGAAGGCCGGACCATCAATGTTGCCGCGGGACAAGAGGGGACGCAGCGCAAGGCAAAGCAGTGACATTGCGAGTGCCGAGAGCAGCAACGCGCCGCCGACGCCGGCGACGGGCACGCTGGAGAGATCGGCCTTCACCAGCGTCTGGATCAGCAGCATGGGGAACAGGATGTAATAGGTCAGCCGCTCCAGCCCGTGCCATTGCGTGTCCAGCCGCATCAGGCTGCGCTTGAGGATGAAGCCGAGCACGATCAGCAAAAACACCGGCAGCAGGGCCGAGATTACGACCGCCATCAGCGATTCCCGCGCAATGTCTTCAGCCGGTCGAGTGCGCCCTGCAGGATGAAGATCGCGGCATGCTCGTCGATCACCTCGGCGCGCTTGGCGCGGCTCACATCCATGCCGATCAGTTCGCGCTCCACCGCCGAGGTCGAGAGCCGCTCGTCCCAGAGACCGATCGGCAGCTCGGTAAGCCCGGCGAGATTGCGGGCAAAAGCGCGGGTCGACTGCGCGCGGGGGCCTTCGCTGCCATCCATGTTGATGGGAAGCCCCAGCACGAAGCCGGTGGCATTGCGTTCGGAGGCCAAGGCAAGGAGCCGCGCCGCATCGGCCTTGAACGCCTTGCGCTGGATTGTTTCGACGCCGGTGGCAAGGCGCCGGTCGGGGTCGGAGACGGCGACGCCAATGGTCTTGGTGCCGAGGTCGAGGCCGATCAGCGCACCGCGCTCGGGCCAGCGTGCGGCGGCTTC
The DNA here is from genome assembly GCA_036406295.1 of Bradyrhizobium sp. GTDB lineage: Bacteria > Pseudomonadota > Alphaproteobacteria > Rhizobiales > Xanthobacteraceae > Bradyrhizobium. The sequence goes on along the minus strand of DASWVJ010000017.1, from coordinate 254 downwards.
AATCAGCGGAAGGACGGGGGCGGGCATAGGCAGCGCATACCATCGCGCCGTCGAGCAGGCAAAGGCGGAGTAGTATGGCGGACGGCCAGAGGAATCCGACGGCACGGCTGAACGCTGCGCATTTCACGTGCGAAGCGTCGTTGCTTTGTTGTAAGAATGTGGCGGAAGAATTTCGCTGCGTGGAACGATGCACGCGCGCGTCAAGCCGCGATGTCTTCGTCCTTGCTGTTCAGGCAGGCGATGAAACCGCGCAG
>DASWVJ010000016.1:0-4349 GCA_036406295.1 Bradyrhizobium sp. | reverse complement strand
GTCCACGCCGGAGAACTTCTGCGTCAGCACGGCGAATTCGCGCACCGCACCCTCGGCCTGGCTCGAGGAGGTGCGCATCTTCAGCGGCCAGTTCGGCCACGTGATGCCCTTGTTCTCCTGCTCGGGCGGGGCCGGCATGATCTCGAGCTGCGTCACGGACTTCGCGCCTTGCCGGAACGAGGTGCCGATGCAGTCCGAGCCGGTGTCGCCGCCGCCGATCACGACGACGTGCTTGCCGCCGGCAAGGATATCGCGCGCGCCATTGAGCGGCTCGCCCGAGACGCGGCGGTTCTGCTGCGGCAGGAAGTCCATCGCGAAATGGATGCCGTCGAGATCGCGGCCGGGAATCGCGAGATCACGGCCGGCCTCGGCGCCGCCGGTCAGCGCGACCGCGTCGTATTCCTCGACCAGCTTCTTGGGATCGATGCCGCCATTGGCGCCGACAAAGGCGCCGTAGTGGAAGGTGACGCCCTCGGCCTCCATCTGCTCGACGCGGCGGTCGATGATGTGCTTTTCCATCTTGAAGTCGGGAATGCCGTAGCGCAGCAGGCCGCCGGCCTTGGCGTGCCTCTCATAGACACGCACGTCATGGCCGGCGCGCGCCAGCTGCTGCGCGCAGGCGAGGCCCGCCGGGCCCGAGCCGATGATCGCGACCTTCTTGCCGGTCTTCTCGGCGGCGACTTCCGGCTTCAGCCAGCCGTTCTCCCAGGCACGGTCAACGATGGCGCATTCGATCGTCTTGATGGTGACGGGGTTCTCGGTGATGTTGAGCGTGCAGGCCGCCTCGCACGGCGCCGGGCAGATGCGGCCGGTGAAATCGGGAAAGTTGTTCGTGGAGTGCAAATTCCGCGAGGCTTCTTCCCAGTTGCCCTGATAGACGAGGTCGTTGAAGTCGGGAATCTGGTTGTTGACCGGGCAGCCGGGCGTGCCCGGCGCCACCGAGCCGGTGCCGTGGCAATAGGGGATGCCGCAATTCATGCAGCGCGCGGCCTGGTCGCGCGTGTCCTTCTCGCTCAGCGGAATGACGAATTCGTTGTAGTGCTTCAGTCGCTCGGCGACCGGCGCGTACTTGCGGTCATGCCGGTCGATCTCGAGGAAACCAGTGATCTTGCCCATTTAACCCTGACGCCCTTCAATCCGTTTTTCGTCGTTCCGGGATGCGCCGCAAGGCGCAGACCCGGAACCTCGAAGTTGGTTTCAGACCCTCATTTTGAGGAGCGCCGCTTGCGGCGCGTCTCGAAGGATGAAGGCCCGCATCCTGGCCCCATGGTTCGAGACGGCGCTGCGCGCCTCCTCACCATGAGGGTAAACAGTTAGGCCCCGATCGCGATTTTCGGTTCGGCGTCGGCCTTTGCCTTCATTTCACGCAGCGCGCGGCGGTACTCCACCGGCATCACCTTGCGGAACTTCGGCAGCCACGCCTTCCAGTTCGCAAGGATGTCGGCGGCGCGTTTGGAGCCCGTCAGCTTGGCGTGACGGGTGATCAGCACGTGCAGCCGCTCGACATCCGACTCGAGCAGGTTGGCGAACACATCGACCTTGCCGTGCGCCTCGAGATCGCCGGAGTGGTTGTAGGTGCCGGCGTTGATCATCTCTTCCGACAGCACCGGTTCGAGCTCGACCATCGAAAGATTGCACAGCTTCGCGAAGTCGCCGGCCTCGTCCAGCACGTAGGCGATACCGCCGGACATGCCGGCCGCGAAATTACGGCCGGTCTTGCCGAGCACCACGACGATGCCGCCGGTCATGTATTCGCAGCAATGATCGCCCGCGCCCTCGACGACGGCGACGGCGCCGGAGTTGCGCACGGCGAAACGCTCGCCGGCGATGCCGCGGAAGTAGCACTCGCCCTCGATCGCGCCGTACATCACGGTGTTGCCGACGATGATGCTCTCTTCCGGCACGATGCCGCCATTGCGCGGCGGCTTGACGATGAGGCGGCCGCCCGAAAGGCCTTTGCCGACATAGTCGTTGCCTTCGCCTTCGAGGTCGAAGGTGACGCCGTGCGCCAGCCACGCACCGAATGCCTGTCCTGCGGTGCCTTTGAAGCTGACATGGATGGTGTCGAGCGGCAGGCCCGCATGGCCGTAGATCTTGGCCACCGCACCGGAGAGCATCGCGCCAGCGCTGCGATCGGTGTTGTTGATCTCCTCCTCGATCCTGACCGGAGCGCCGCGGTCGAGCGCGGCCTGCGCCTTCTCGATCAGGCGACGGTCGAGCACGGCCTCCAGGTGATGGTTCTGCGGCTCGGAGTGATAGATCTTCTGGCCCTTGTCTTCTTTCTGCCGAATGAACAGCTTTGAGAAATCGAGGCCCTTGGCCTTCCAGTGCGCCACCAGGTTCGTCTGGTCGAGCATCTGGGTCTGGCCGACCATGTCGGTGAACTTCTTGAAGCCGAGCGAAGCCATGATCTCGCGCACTTCCTCGGCGACGAAGAAGAAGTAGTTGATGACATGCTCAGGCTGGCCGGTGAAACGCTTGCGCAGCACCGGGTCTTGCGTCGCGACCCCGACCGGGCAGGTGTTGAGGTGGCACTTGCGCATCATGATACAGCCTGCCGCGATCAGCGGCGCGGTGGCAAAGCCGAACTCGTCGGCCCCGAGCAGCGCGCCGATCACGACGTCACGCCCGGTGCGGAAGCCGCCGTCGACCTGCACCGCGATACGGCTGCGCAGCCGCTCGCGCACCAGGGTCTGGTGCGTTTCGGCAAGGCCGATCTCCCACGGGCTGCCGGCATGCTTGATCGAGGTGAGGGGGGAGGCACCGGTGCCGCCCTCGAAGCCTGCGATGGTGACATGGTCGGCGCGCGCCTTGGCAACGCCGGCTGCGACGGTGCCGACGCCGACTTCCGAGACCAGCTTCACCGAGACCTGGCCCTCGGGATTGACGTTCTTCAGGTCATAGATCAGCTGCGCGAGGTCTTCGATCGAATAGATGTCGTGGTGCGGCGGCGGCGAGATCAGGCCGACGCCCGGCGTCGAATGCCGCACGCGCGCAATCGTCGCGTCGACCTTGTGGCCGGGCAACTGACCGCCTTCGCCGGGCTTGGCGCCCTGCGCCATCTTGATCTGCATCATGTCGGAGTTGACGAGATATTCCGTCGTCACGCCGAAGCGGCCTGAGGCGACTTGCTTGATCGCCGAGCGCATGGAATCGCCGTTGGCCATCGGCTTGAAGCGGTCGGCTTCCTCGCCGCCCTCACCGGTGTTGGACTTGCCGCCGATCCGGTTCATGGCGATCGCAAGCGTCGTGTGCGCCTCGCGCGAGATCGAGCCGAAGCTCATCGCGCCGGTCGCAAAGCGCTTGACGATTTCCTTGGCCGGCTCGACCTGGTCGAGGGCGACCGGCTTGCGCTTGTCTTCCTCGGCCGTCTTGATGCGGAACAGGCCGCGCAGCGTCACCAGCCGTTCGGACTGCTCGTTGAGGATCTTCGCAAAGGCGCGATAGCGCTCCTGCGAGTTGCCGCGCACGGCGTGCTGCAACGCCGAGACCGACTCCGCCGTCCAGGCGTGGTCCTCGCCGCGGCTGCGGTAGGCATATTCGCCGCCGACGTCGAGCGCGTTCTTGTAGACCTGCGCTTCGCCGAAGGCGTCGGTGTGGCGACGCACCGTCTCTTCGGCGATTTCGGCCAGCCCCACGCCCTCGATCCGGGTATGCGTTCCGGCGAAGTATTTGGAAATGAAATCGGCCTTCAGGCCCACGGCGTCAAAGATCTGCGCGCCGCAATAGGACTGGTAGGTCGAGATGCCCATCTTGGACATCACCTTGAGAAGGCCCTTGCCGATCGACTTGATGTAGCGCTTGACGATCTCGTAGTCGTCGAGCGAGCCGGGCAGCTTCTCCTTCATCGAGATGATGGTCTCGAACGCCAGATAAGGATTGATCGCCTCCGCGCCGTAGCCGGCCAGGCACGCGAAGTGATGCACCTCGCGCGGCTCGCCGGATTCGACGACGATGCCCACGGAAGTCCGCAAGCCGGTGCGGATCAAATGATGATGCACGGCCGCGCAGGCAAGCAGCGAGGGGATCGGGATCCGGTCGGTGCCGATCATGCGGTCGGACAGGATGATGATGTTGACGCCCTCGCGCACCGCCCCTTCGGCTCGCGCGCAGAGTTCGTCCAGCACCTGCTCCATACCGGCAGCGCCAAGACCCGCATGGAAGGTGGTGTCGAGCGTGCGCGACTTGAAATGGCTGTCGCCGATTTCCGAGATCGAGCGGATCTTCTCGAGGTCCGCATCGGTCAGGATCGGCTGGCGCACTTCGAGGCGCTTGGTCGAGGCAAGGCCCTGCAGGTCGAACAGGTTCGGCCGCGGCCCGATGATCGAGACGAGGCTCATGACGAGCTC
>DASWVJ010000015.1:0-8297 GCA_036406295.1 Bradyrhizobium sp. | reverse complement strand
CACGGTAAAGCCCTGCGTGGGCGGCGGCGTGTTGAAGATCGTCACGGCGCGATAGCGGCCTACTAATGGCTTGCCCCATGTCGCGACTTGCTGCACGAAATCAGCTGGTTCGAAAAAACCTCCCTGCTCCCGCGAGAAGCGTGCCATCTCGGCAGCAACGTGCCCTTCGTAGAATCCCGCGCGTCCCCGCTCCGAGATCGCCTGCAGCGTATCCGCAAGATTAGAGTTGGTGAGCGTTGCTCCCGGCCGGGGTGTCGCACCGTCGGGAAGGAACAGCGTTGCGGTTTCGCGATGCCTCAGGAGATCGTCGCGCATCATATCGATGAAGCCGGCAAGCCGGGCAGCTACCGGAAACCCGTCGCGCGCATATCCGATTGCGGCCTCGAGCGCGCGGGCGAGCGGCAGCCGGCCATGGGCTTCATGCGCCGTGATCCAGCTCGCAACCCCGCCGGGTACCGTCAGGGTCGCCGGAATGATCCCCCGCAGCGGGATCTCCCGCAGTCCGCGCTGTTCAAGTGCAGCCAGCGACGCGCTGGCGACCGCTTTGCCGCCGCCGTTGAGGTAGCTGATCTCTCCGCTGGCGCCGTCATGGATAAGCCAGAACGCGTCGCCGCCGATGCCCGTCATATGGGGATAGACCACCGCCAGTACGGCGCTCGCCGCGATGGCGGCATCGATCGCAGAGCCGCCGGCGCGAAGCACGTCGACGCCGGCTGAGGAAGCCAGCGAATGCGGCGACGTCACCATGCCGTACGGCGCCAGCGTGGCCGGCCGGCCGGTCCTGATATCCAATGGCATTCGGCTTCTTTCGCGCGGCGCTTCAGCCCCTGACGCGGCGGATCATGTAATTGTCGTAGGTGGATTCACAGACCTGTTGCCACTGATACTGCTCGTTGCGGAACGCGGTCACGGAATCGTTGAGCTTCTTGAATTTTTCGTTCTTGGCCGAGACTTCCGCAAACAGCTCGGTGGTTGCCTTGTAGGAAGCGTCCAGAATCTCCGCCGAGAATGGCCGCAGTTGCGCGCCGGCCGCGACCAGCCTCTTGATCGCTTGCGCGTTGCGCGCGTCATATTTGGCGGTCAGGTCGGCCGCGACCTGTCCGCACACGACGGTGATCATGTCCCGATAAAGTTTCGGGAGCTCCGCCCATTTTGCGCTGTTGATGTAGAGGAAACCGTTGGCGCATCCCTCCCACCAGCCGGGATAGTAGTAGTACGGCGCGACTTTCAGAAAGCCGAGCTTTTCGTCGTCATACGGGCCGATCCATTCGGCGGCGTCAATGGTGCCCTTCTCCAGCGCGGGATAGATATCGCCCGGCGGGATTTGCTGCGGCACGACGCCGAGCCGGCTCAGCACCTGTCCGGCGACGCCGCCGACGCGGAATTTGAGCCCCTTGAGGTCGTCGAGCGTCTTGATCTCCTTGCGGAACCAGCCACCCATCTGTGCGGTGGTGTTACCGAACGGGATAGCATGGATGCCGAAAGGCTGGTGGAGGAGCTCGTTCAATAGATCGAGCCCGCCGCCATAGGCGAGCCAGGCATTCATCTGCCGCGTGTTGAGGCCGAAGGGAACGGCGGTGCCGAAGGCAAACGCCAGATCCTTGCCGATGTAGTAGTAGGACGCACTGTTGCCCATCTCGACGGTGCTGTTGGCCACCGCATCGAATACCTGGAAAGCCGGCACGACCTCGCCCGGGCCGTACACGCTGATCTGGAACTTGTTCTCGGAGAGATCAGCGATCCCCTTGCTGAACATCTCGCAGGCGCCATAGAGCGTATCGAGGGTTTTGGGAAACGACGTCGTGAGCCGCCATTTCAAAGCCGGCGCCGACTGCGCGATGGCGGGCACAGCAATCGCCGTCGATGCGGCGGCAAGGCCTGCCGCCTTGAGAAGCTTTCTGCGATTCATGGCTAGTCTCCTGTTCAAGTGATGTTTGAATGAAAAGCCACCGGGGTCATGCGACCTCCCCACGCGATACCCGTACAGGCCCCTTGATCGTGCCGTCGGCCACCCAGGCATCGAAGATGGTAAGCGCCTGGTCCGAAAATGCCTTGTCGTTGATGTGCGCGTCGATCTCGCTGATGCGGACCGGTGCCATGATGGACTTGCTGATCTCATCGAGGAAAGCCGCTAGTCCCTCGGGATCGTGGGTCGGCCCGCCTTCCTTGTCCCATTCCTCCAGGCCCCGCGTTGGCAACAGGAAGTGCACGGGACCTTTCGATTGCGAAAGCCGCTTGCCGATCTCGCGAGCCGTCTCTCGCCGCTCCTCGGCGTTCAGGACGGAGGACTTGATCAATCGGTTGTGCGCGTGGAACTGCCGGTTCGCGAATCGTGGCGGCAATTCCTGCGATCCCACAAAGTCGATCAGGTCCATGCATCCGGGAGCGACGATCTGCGGAATGCCACTGCAGCCAGCACTCAACAGACGGTCAGGTCCGGAATTCACGGCCGAACCGAACATCCAGTTGCCGAGCTCCTGCGGCGCAAAATCCATCACAGCGGCGAAGCCGCCCTCGGCGGCAATGCTTTCAAAGGCCATTCCGCCCATGCCGGTCGCGTGGAAGATCGCGACTTCGAAGCCGCGCTGCTCCAGTTCGGGCTTCAGCCACTTCATGTAGGCAAGGCAGGAACTGCCAAAGCTGGTCATGCCGACGACGGGCCTTGCCGCTTGCGGTGGCACGATCGCACGCGCCGCACCGAGGACCGCACCAGCGCCCTGGCTCAGCGACGATCTGCAGATCGAGTTGAGACCGTACAGGCCGCCTGCCCACAGGATCATCTGGATATCAGCCGACAGCCGGTTGGCGGGAATTAACGGTGAGAAGGCGACGGTCGAGATGATGTATTTGGGCACGCCGATCGGAAGCGCACGAGCGCAATCGAGCGCGAGATCCGTGCCCATGGTGCCGCCTATGGCGATCATGCCGTCGATCTTGCCCTCGCGGTACAGCTTGGCGGTGAGCGCCGCGGCGCCGCGCGCCATGATTTGCATGGCCTCATTCTCGTCGCCGGTGGCCACGGCGTCTTCGATCGAAGACCCTGCGGCAGCCGCGACCTCGTGCTTGTTGACCGATACGGAGCCAACCGGTTCGCCGAGCACGCTGACATCCATGGTCAACGTCGCGCCACCCTGGTGCTCGATGCAATCGCCGAGGAAGCGCAGCTCGTCGAACTTGGTGTCGAACGTGCCGACGACGAGTATGGTCTTCCTTGCTCTGTTCACAGCTGAATCCACGCTGTCTTGAGATCGGAATATTTGTCGAGCGCATGAAGCGACTTGTCGCGGCCGAACCCCGACTGCTTGAAACCGCCCAGCGGCACCGTGATGTCGGTGCCGCCATAGGTATTGACGTGCACCACCCCCGCGCGGACCGCCCTGATCATCCGGTGGGCTCGTGAGAGGTTGGACGTCCACACGGCGGCAGAAAGCCCGTAATCCGTCGCGTTGGCGAGCAGAATCGCCTCATCCTCGTCCTTGAACCGCATGACGGCCAGAACGGGACCAAAAACCTCCTCTTGGGCGAGTTGCATGCCCAGTCTGACGTCGCTGAAAATCGTCGGCGCCATGTAGTAGCCGCCCGTATCCTGCAATATCTGCTTGCCTCCGGCCACAAGCCGTGCACCCTCGCGTGTCGTGCCCTCGACGAAACGCAAGTTTTTCGCCAGTTGATCCGCGCCGCAGACAGCGCCGATATCGCTGGCAAGATCGAGGGGATCGCCGACACGGAGCTTTGCGGTCGCAGTCTTCAGCTTTTCCATGAAGCGGTCATAGATCGATGCTTCGACGAGCAGGCGGGACCCGGCAACGCAGACCTGGCCTGAATTTCGAAATATGCCGGACGCGGCAACGCTTGCCGCGCGATCGAGATCGGGCGTATCGGCGAAGACGATGTTCGGGGACTTGCCGCCGAGTTCGAGATGGACGCGCTTCAGGTTCGACTCGGCCGATGCCTGCATGAGCCGGCGCCCGACCCCGCCGGAGCCCGTGAAGGCAATACAGTCGACGTCCATATGCTTGGCTAGCGCCTCTCCAGCCTCCCGGCCGGTTCCGGTGACGATGTTAAGCACGCCGTCAGGCAGACCCGCCATGCTGGCAAGCTCCGCCAGTTTCAGTAGTGATAGAGACGCAAACTCCGAAGGCTTGACGATGACGCTGTTGCCGACCGCCAGCGCCGGCGCGATCTTCCAGGCGCCGATCATCAAGGGAAAATTCCAGGGCACGATCACGCCGACGACGCCGAGCGGCTCACGATGCACGAGCCCGAGGACATCAGGCTGCGTGGGGGCAATCTCGCCGTAGATCTTGTCGATCGCTTCCGCATAGTAGCGGAACGTCTGTGCAGCGCTGAGCGGTTCGGCCTTGTAGGCCATATTGATCTCGGTGCCGTTGTCGCGCACGCCAAGCACCGCAAGCTCTAGCGCGTGCCGCTCGATCAGGTCGGCGAGCGCCAGCATCCGCTTCTTGCGCTCCGCGGGCGCAGCGCGCGACCACGCGCCGTCCTCGAAACAGGACCGCGCCGCCGCAACGGCAACATCCACGTCGCGCGCCGAACCGTCGGCGATGGTGGTGATCTCCGAGCCGTCGATTGGACTGATGACCGCAAATGGCTTCGCCTGCCCGGCGGCCGGCCGTCCGGCAATCCAGTGCGCCTGTGCAGGTACCGGAATGGCACGCAATCGATCGATGTCGGCTTGCCGCACTTCGTTCGCTCCCTGGTGCCGCCCGCTTCAAGGTCGGTTCATTATTTGCACCGTCATTGATAATAGATTGCAGGCGGGCTCCGGCTTTGTCAAACTAGTTTCGATCGCAGCTTATTGGCGATCAGTGGGCGCGGATCACATGCAGACCGTCGACAAAGCAATGAAGCTTCTCGGATACTTCTCGGTCGCCGAACCGGAGATTGGACTGAGCGAACTCGCCCGCCTCGCATCGTTCGACAAGGCAGCGACGCGGCGCTTTCTCGTCGCTCTGGCCGGTCACGGCCTGATCGAGCAGGACAGCCATACGCGCAAATACCGGCTTGGCCCGGCGTTCCTGCGCCTGGCCCGAATACGCGAAGCGACCCGTCCGCTGGCGAGGATGATGCAGCAGTCGCTTGACGAGCTTGCTCGGGTCACTGGCGAAACGGCTCATGGCTCAATGTTTTCCGGCGAAGACCTCTCGACCATCGGCGTCGCCGAACCGCAACGTCCGACGCGCGTATCGGTCATTGCCTCACAACCGCTGCCGCTGCATGCCACGGCCTCAGGGCTTGCTTGCCTCGCCTTCCTCGACCATGGCACCGCGCGGCAGATTCTTTCCACCACCCCGTTGCGCAAGCATACCGACCATACGTGTGTGTCGAAGCGTGAGCTCAATGCCGCGCTCGCCGACACGCGCAAGCGCGGCTACAGCATGGCCGTTCGCACCTTCGACGACGATGTCATCAGCATCGCGGCGCCGATCTTCGACGCAGCAGGGATCGCCATCGGCGCAATATCCGTCGCCTCGATCGCATCGCGATTCAGCGAGGAATCCGAACGACGTATCGCCGGCTGCGTGCTGGAGGCGGCCAGAGCAGTCTCTGAAGCAACAGGCGGCGTCATCCATCCGTCGCTTGCCGCCGCAATCGATCGGCTTCGCGCATGAACGAAATGGCCCAGGCGCTGGTGCTGGATTTCGGCGGCGTCATCTCGCGCACGGTTTTCGAGACGCAAGCAGAGAACGAACGAGCGCTTGGCCTGCCGCCGGGTACGCTGAACTGGCGCGGCCCGTTCGATCCGTCAGGCGATCCGTTGTGGCGTGCGATGCAGACGGGCGAGATATCCGAGCGCGATTATTACTACACCCGCGCACAGGAGACCGGACGCCTGGTCGGCGAGGACTGGACCAGCCTGCCGCAATTCCTGCAGCGCATCCGAGGTGGCGATCCGCAATCGGCGATTCGCTGGGAGGCGATTGCGACGATCTCGGCGGTCAGGAAGGCGGGCGCGAAGCTCGCGATCCTGTCCAACGAGCTTGACCTCTTCTACGGCTGCGACTTCCGCGCGAGGCTGCCATTCCTCGCCGACATCGACCTGATTGTCGATGCAACCTATACCGGCATCCTGAAACCCGATCCTCGCGCCTATGCGTTCGTTACGGATGGGTTGGCACTCGCCGCCGACGGCTGCGTCTTTGTCGATGACCAGATCAAGAACATCCGCGGCGCCGAGACAGCGGGCTTTCGAACCGTCCACTTCGACGTCACGCGGCCGGCCGAGAGTTTTCGGGCGGCACTGGAACATTTCGGACTTTGAGCGGAGGCACGATCCCCATGCGCGATTCCAATTTTCTGGTCGAGAACAACGCCCGACACGTCTGGCATCCGATGGCGCATCCCGGCGAGATGCGGGTGCAGCCGCCGAAGATTGTGCATGAGGCCGAAGGCGTCGAGGTGATCGACATTCATGGTCACCGCCTGCTCGACGCGGTCGGTGGACTCTGGAACGTCAATCTCGGCTATTCCTGCGAACCCGTGAAGAAGGCGATGCGCGATCAGCTCGATCGCCTGCCCTATTACTCTGCCTTTCGCGGCTCTACCACCTCGCCGCTGATCGAGCTTTCATACGAACTCGTTGACTGGTTCAAGCCAGATGGCATGGCGCGGACGTTTCTGACCTCAGGCGGATCGGACTCGGTCGAGACTTGCTTGCGGCTGGCGCGCCAATACCACAAGCTGAACGGTCAGCCGGAGCGCACCAAATACATAGCGCTGAAAAAGGGCTATCACGGCACGCATTTCGGCGCGGCGTCCGTCAACGGCAACCAGAATTTCCGCCGGCAGTACGAGCCGCTGCTGCCGGGCTGCTTCCACATCCCCGCACCATGGACCTACCGCAACCCGTTCGGAACCGATGATGCAGCCATCATTGCCGAACGCTGCGCAGCCATGCTGGAGGACGAGATTGCGTTCCAGGGCGCCGACACCATCGCCGCCTTCATCATGGAGCCCGTGCTCGGCGCCGGCGGCGTGATCGTTCCGCACGAAAGCTTCATGAGACGGGTCCGCGAGATCTGCAGTCGGCACGGCATCCTGCTCATTGCCGACGAGGTCATCACGGGCTTTGGACGCACCGGCGCGTGGACGGGCTCACGGCTGTGGGGCGTCAAGCCTGACCTGATGTCAACGGCCAAGGCCGTCACCAATGGCTATTTTCCCCTCGGCGCGGTGCTGATCGGCGAAAAGCTCGTCGATGCCTTCGAGGCCGACAAATCAGGCAAGGCGTCGATCGGACATGGCTACACCTACTCGGGCCATCCTGTGGGCGCGGCCGCTGCACTCGCGGCGCTGACGGAGACGAAGCGTCTCGACGTTGCAAAGAATGCGGCGATGCGCGGGGCCGAACTACTAGCTGGGCTCGAAAAGCTCAAGGCGAAGCATTCGCTGGTAGGCGATGTGCGCGGCAAAGGCCTCATGGCGGCGCTTGAGCTAGTGTCGGACCGAGTGCAGAAGACACCGGCCTCGAAGGACGTGCTGCAGCGTGTCTTCGAGACGGCTTATCGGCGCGGCGTGATGGTTCGCACGTCGGGAAACATCGTGATCCTCTCCCCTCCTCTGATCGTTACGGCGGCCGATATCAGCAAGATCGTCCATGCGCTCGACGAGGGCCTCGCGTCAGCCTAGGGCGGCAAACGTCACGCCATCCACCGAGGCAAGGCGAATTGTCGTGTCCAAGGGCCACGCTGCGTCGAAGAAAGTCGCAGCACGGTACCGCACCACTCGAGGCTCGAGTGTCAATTCCCTTTGCATCAATGCCATGGCATATGGCGCATTGTAGGTCGTAAGCCTGCTTGCCGGCTTCTACCTTGGCTTCTCAGCAAAGCCGGAAGCTGCATGACGCCCAGATGGCGATCGCCAGTGAGATTCTGTTCATACCTGACTCCTTAATTTCGACTACCCAAGCACATCCGGCAGCGACGACCTAGCCTACTAGCTTAGGCAAGCTGAACGCTCCCGGGTTGAGGAGAATCAAAGCGGCCGCGCGATCCCGGACTAGTCTAAACAGGCCGTTCAGGGAGCCCTGCATGAAAGCCCGAGACGTCATGGTTTCGCCGGTCATCACCGTCAGTGAAAGCAGCACCATTCGCGACTTGGCAAAGATTCTGCTCTCCAACCGCATTAGTGCCGTCCCTGTGATCGATTCCGCGGGAAAGTTGGCCGGAATTGTCAGCGAAGCTGACCTGATGCATCGCCCCGAGGTAGGCACCGAGCGCCCTGCCTCCTGGTGGCTATCGCTAATTTCGGGCGACCGGGCCATCGCGACGGAATACGTC
>DASWVJ010000014.1:0-6084 GCA_036406295.1 Bradyrhizobium sp. | reverse complement strand
CAGCGCGCGAATGCGCTCGGCGAGCGTGCCGCCGCCTTCCGCGGGCCGCTCGGCTGCGGTGGTGTCATTGGCCGGGCGAGGCATGGCCGGCGCGGGTTCGGCGGCCAGCATGGCCTCGATCGCCGAGTTCGGGCCCTCGAGCTGCATCGCGAGTTTTGCCACTTCGGCGGCGATGTCGTTGATGCGCTCGCGCAGAAGCGCGTTCTCCATCCGCTCGGTCTGCCAGGAGCTTTCGGCCTGCTGCTGGATCGCGTTCATGTCGCGCTGCAGCCTGGCCCGCTCCTCGCGCGCGACACGAAGCTGTTCCTCGACCGCGGCCTTGTCGGCGCGCAGCTTCTCGACGCCCGGCGAGCGGCCGCCTTCGTTCAGCGCCGCGATCTCCATCCGCAAGTCCTTGATGGTGCGCTCGGCAATCTCGCTCGACTGCTTCAGCTGGTTGTTCTCGTATTCGCGCTCGGTGAGCAGCTTGCCCTGCGTGGACAGCCGGCCCTCGAGCTCGTTGACGCGGTTGCCGAGCATCTCGGCTTCCTTGATCTGGGCAATCAGCTGGCGGTCGAGATCGGTGACGCGCTGGCTGAGATTCTCGACGCGGCTGCGCGCTTCGGTGAGCTCGCGCGAGACATTGACGGACTCGCTGCGCTCCTGGGCCAGGCGCGCATGTGTCGACGAATACTCCTTCTCGGCCTCGGTGACGCGGCTCTTCAATTCCTGGATCTGCGTGCGCACGGCGACGAGCTCGACCTGGCGGCTCTCGGCCATGACGGAGCGGTCGTTGAGGTCGGCATTGAGCCTGGTGAGGTCGGCCTGCTTTTCCCGGAGCGCCTGCTCGGCGTTGCGCAGCGAGTCGGTCTTGGCGGAGAATTCCTCTTCGGTCGCGCGCAGCTGTTCCTTGATCGCTTTCTCGCGCGCCTCGAGCTGGAAGATCGTGGCGTTCTTCTCGCCAAGCTCGACTTTCATGCGGTTGATCGCATCGGTCTTCTTGCCGAGCTCGGCGAGCTGGCTGGTGGTCTTGTTCTTGAGCTGCTCGACGCTCATTTCGAGCCGTCGCGCCGACATGGCGAATTCCGCGCGCAACTGGTCCTTGTCGGCCTGGATCTCGGCCATCGACAGCGGAGTTGCGGCTTCCAGGCGCTTGGTCGTCAGCCGCACCGCACGGTTATGCACCAGCGGCACGATCATCAGCCCGAACAGCATCGAGACCAGAAAACCGATCGCGAGATACATGATCGGTTCGATCATGAAGACGACTCCCCGCCAGTGATGGAAAATTTATCAAAGACATTGCCATGGCCGACAGGGGAAGCGCCAGCCCAATGGGACGTTAATGTGAATCTAAATGCGATGGCGGGCAGGCTGCCCGCCAATGACGCATCAGAACGGGTTCCAGGTCGCCTGCGGCGTATATTTGAGATAGCCGATATTGGCGCCGAGTCTGAGCCCGATGCCGGAGCGGATCGGCACCAGCACGATGTTGTTGGCGGTCAGCGCTGTCATGCCGAAACCGCCGACGATATAGGCCGAGCCGTCGATGCCGATGAAGCGCTGATAGATCGCCTGCGTCGACGGCAGGTTGTAGACCAGCGTCATGGTGCGCGCGCCGTCGCCGCCCCAGTCGAATCCGACCGAGGGGCCCTGCCAGTAGACGCGCAGGTCGCCGGCATTCTTGGTGTAGAGCGTGCCTTCGCCATAACGCAGGCCCGCGACGAATGCGCCCGAACCTTCCTCGCCGAGCACATAGCCGTTGGGCAGGCCCCATTGGCTCACCGCGCGCTCGATGACCGAGGCGAGCCCGCGCGAGACATTGCCGAAGAACTTGTGGCCGGCATTGACCAGTTCCTCCGGCCCGTAGTTGCTCGGACTCTGTTGCCGCTGCGGCGCCGGATATTGATACCCCGAAGGTGGCGGCGGTGGCGGCAGCGGTTGCGCTGCAGGTGGTGGCAGCGGTTGCCCCTGCTGTGCAGTGGCCGGTACGGCCAAGCACATCAACGCGGCACACGCGACCGCGGCAAGGCGTGATGCGACAATCATGAAAAGACCCCTGGTATCGATTTCCGGCCGCCGCCTTAACCTGACGCCAACATCCTCGGCTTTAGGTTGCGTCCAGTGTCCCCTCGACTCGATTGTTATTGATACCAACTATGACGGCAGAACGGCAGGAAAGTTACCGCCGAAGCCCCGGAATGGCCTTGTTTGCCGTTCTGGCGGTCGTTTTCGCTCTAATCGGGCTGGATCGGGCCGCCCAAGGCTCGACCACCGAGCGGATCGTGGTCAACCGTTATTCGGGCCTTGCGATCGAGGGGTTCGATCCCGTGGCCTATTTCACCGACGCCCAGCCGGTCCGCGGCCTGCCGGACTTCGAGGCGTCCGAAGCCGGTGCCGTCTGGCGTTTCCACAATGCCAGCAATCGCGACGCCTTTGCCGCCCATCCGGAGATCTATGGTCCGCAGTTCGGTGGCTACGACCCGATCGACGTAGCCCGCGGCGTGGCCCTCGCCGGCAATCCCCGGTTCTTTGTGGTGACGGGACAGCGCCTCTATTTGTTCAGCCGCGAGGACAGCCGCAACGCCTTTGCTGCCGATCCGGCGCGATTCCTCACCGATGCGCACGCCCGCTGGCCGGGGCTGCAAAACACGCTGGCGCAGTAAGCCATTCAAAAAGACGCCGCCGAAGGATCGCCCCAGGCGAAGAACTCCGGCACGATGAAATCCTCTCGCAGCCCGAAATGCAGCTCGGCCCCCTTGGAGTCCGTGACCTTGCCCCCGGCTGCGGTGACCACGGCATGGCCGGCTGCGACATCCCATTCGCAGGTGGGACCGAGGCGGGGATAGACATCGATGGCGCCTTCGGCGACCCGGGCAAACTTGACCGCCGAGCCGAGTTCGGCCCGTACCGCTCCCGGCCGCTCGGCAATGAAACCTTCCGTCCGCTGGTCGCCATGGGAACGGCTGACCGCCACCTTCCAGGGCTTTCCTTGCGGCGGGTGGGGGCGGGTGCGGATCGGCTCGACAGATCTGACCGTTGTGCCGGCGAGCACAAGCCGCTCGGCGCCGCGCCCGACCAGTCCTCGCCACAGCAATCCGAGTGCGGGCGCGCCGACAAAGCCCAGCAGCGGCGTGCCGCAGCTGACCAGCGCGAGATTGACGGTGAATTCGCTGCGGCCGGAAATAAACTCCTTGGTGCCGTCGAGCGGGTCGATCAGGAAGAAGCTGCCGCGATAGGGCGGCCTCGCCAGGTGGACGCGCTCTTCCGACAGCGAGGGTATTTCAGGTGCGATCCACGCCAGTCCTTCGCTGATGACCTGGTCTGCGGCGCGATCGGCGTCAGTTACCGGCGAGCCGTCCTGCTTGCCGTCGACCTTCATGGCGGCACGGTTGACCGCCAGGATCGCTTCTCCGGCGCGAATCACCAGTTCGGTGAGCGGCTCGATCAGTTGTGCCGCCGCCTCGCCTCCGATCGGTTGCGAACATGCCTCATTCATGGGCGAGTCTCATTGTTGTTCATTCCCAATACCGCTCTCGCCCTCGGCTGGCAGCTCCGGCTCCCACAGTGTATCAAAACCGAAAGCATGCGTGATTCGCGCTGAAACCGTGCAGCTTTCCAGGAACATCTGATGTCTGGCACTTCAACTCCCGGTCCCGCCCCCGATGCCCTCGAGCTTGCGGCGCTGTTGTGCTCGCGGGTCTGTCACGATCTCATCAGTCCCGTCGGCGCGATCGTCAATGGGCTTGAGGTGCTAGACGACAATCCCAAGCCCGAAGATCGCGATTTCGCGCTGGACCTGATCCGCAAGAGTGCAAAGACCGCCTCCGCCCGGCTGCAATTCTGCCGGCTGGCATTCGGTGCGGCCGGCTCCTCGGGCGCGCAGATCGATCTCGGCGATGCCCAGACGATGGCCAAGGGCCATATCGAGGACGGCAAGATCACGCTCAACTGGAATCTGCCGCGCCTGCTGTTGCCGAAGAACCGGGTCAAGCTGCTGCTCAACATGCTGGTGATCGCCCAGCAGACCATTCCGCGCGGCGGCACCTTGAGGATCGATCCCGTCGGCGATGGAGAGACGATGAGTTTTCGCCTCACCGCCACGGGTCTCAACGCGCGAGTGCCGCAGAACATCGCCGATGTCCTGAGCGCACCGAGCGTCTCGCCGGCGGCTGACGCGCATGCGGTGCAGCCTTACTATACACGCCTGCTCGCGGAGGCGTGCGGGCTCAAGGTTTCGCTTGCGCCGGAAGGCGAAAACGTGGTGATCGCCGCCGTCTGACGACGGCGATCTGCATCTCGAAGGTTAAGCAAATCTTTACGTCTACTCCCCGTGACTTATTGAAGCTGCCTTATCTCTTTGTTGAGCCCGTTCTTTTCCAGATGCTCAACCAATATTAAACCGTTTCCATAGAAGCTGGCGGAACTTCAAAGGGCGCAGCGATGTCGCGTGCCCCGTGTTGCGTAAGGCCGGTTTCATGGATGATTTGTTGCGCGAGTTTTTGACCGAGACCAGCGAGAGCCTGGACACGGTAGACAATCAGCTGGTTCGGTTTGAGCAGGAGCCGAACAACGCCAAGATCCTGGATAACATTTTCCGGCTGGTGCACACGATCAAGGGCACGTGCGGCTTTCTAGGGCTGCCGCGGCTGGAAGGTCTCGCCCATGCCGGCGAGACCCTGATGGGCAAGTTCCGCGACGGCATGCCGGTGACGGCGGAGGCGGTGACGCTGATCCTGTCCTCGATCGACCGCATCAAGGAGATTCTCGCCGGGCTCGAGGCGACCGAGGCAGAGCCGGAGGGCAACGACCGCGACCTGATCGACCAGCTGGAAGCCATGGTGGAGCGCGGCATGGCGGCAATGGCGGCCGGGGAGGGCGCTGAAGCTGTGCCCGAGATGGCCTCGCCGCCGACCCAGCCCGCCGAGTCCAAGCTGACGCAGGGCACGCTGGTGGAGCAGACCCTGGAGCGCCCGCTGCGCCCGGGCGAGGTGTCGCTGGATGAGCTGGAGCGCGCCTTCCGCGAGACCGCGACCGAGGTGGTCGCCGCTCCCCCCGCCGCAGTTGCCGCAAAGCCCGCGGCTGCCGAGCCGGTCGCAGAGCCGAAGAAAGTAGCCAAACGCGCCAGCGCGGCCACTGATGAGATGGCCGAGGGCGACAAGGTCGCCAACCAGTCGATCCGGGTCAACGTCGATACCCTCGAACACCTCATGACCATGGTCTCCGAGCTGGTCTTGACCCGCAACCAGCTATTGGAGATCTCCCGCCGCAACGAGGACACCGAATTCAAGGTGCCCTTGCAGCGGCTCTCCAACGTCACTGCCGAGCTGCAGGAAGGCGTCATGAAGACGCGCATGCAGCCGATCGGCAATGCCTGGCAGAAGCTGCCCCGCATCGTGCGCGACCTTTCCGGCGAACTCGGCAAGCAGATCGAGCTGGAGATGCATGGCGCCGACACCGAGCTCGACCGCCAGGTGCTCGACCTCATCAAGGACCCGCTCACCCACATGGTGCGCAACTCCGCCGATCACGGCCTGGAGACCCCGGCCGAGCGGCTCGCTGCCGGCAAGGGCGAGCAGGGCACCATCCGGCTCTCCGCCTATCACGAGGGCGGCCACATCATCATCTGCATCGCCGACAACGGCCGCGGTCTCAACACCGAGCGGATCAAGGCCAAGGCGCTGCAGAACGGTCTCGTCACCGAGGCCGAGCTGGAGAAGATGAGCGAAGCCCAGATCCACAAGTTCATCTTCGCGCCGGGCTTCTCCACCGCCGCCACCGTCACCTCGGTCTCCGGCCGCGGCGTCGGCATGGACGTGGTGCGCACCAATATCGACCAGATCGGCGGTACCATCGATATCAAGAGCGTGGCCGGCGAAGGTTCGTCCGTCACCATCAAGATTCCGCTGACGCTCGCCATCGTCTCGGCGCTGATCGTCGAGGCTGCCGGCGACCGCTTCGCCATCCCGCAATTGTCCGTCGTCGAGCTGGTGCGTGCCCGCGCCAACTCCGAACACCGCATCGAGCGCATCAAGGACACCGCGGTCTTGCGCCTGCGCAACAAGCTGTTGCCGCTGATGCACCTGAAGAAGCTGTTGAAGATCG
>DASWVJ010000013.1:0-6238 GCA_036406295.1 Bradyrhizobium sp. | reverse complement strand
ACGGTGGAGCGCGGGTTCTTCGAGGTCGTCTTCTGCTCGATCGAGATCGCAGGCGACAGGCCGTCGATCTGGTCGACGTCCGGCTTCTGCATCATCTCGAGGAACTGGCGCGCATAGGCGGAGAGCGACTCCACGTAGCGGCGCTGGCCTTCGGCGTAGATGGTGTCGAAGGCAAGCGAGGACTTTCCGGAACCGGACAGGCCGGTGAACACCACGAGCTTGTCGCGGGGGATCTCGACGTCGATGTTCTTCAGGTTGTGCTCGCGCGCGCCGCGAATGGTGATGGCGCGCAAGGAGGACGCGTTGGGTTGGCGTTTGGCGCGGAGCACTTCATCCATATCGGCATTCCCAAGCGCGTATCCGGCGCCTTCTTGTTGCGCATGATCTGGATCGGAAAACCGGCCATCACTTTTCCGGATCATGCTTGTGGGGCGCGCTTGCCGGCGGTGCCGGGCTCAGACGCCTTGGAGGTACGCCGGAACGTAGGAAGAACGGTCGGCATTTTCCAGTGCCGTATGCGAATCATCAACGGTTAGTTTGGGTTGTGGCGGCAGGCGTCAGCAGTGGACGCGGTTCCCGTGAAAAACCATTCGCGAGGCAAACAAAAAAGCCGGCGCGAGGCCGGCCTTTTCGAGAAGAGAACTGGTAACGAAGCTCAGTACTTCGCGACGACCGGGCCGCCCCAGCGATAGTTGACGCGGACGGTCACCATATCGACGTCCTGCCTGATGCGCTCATTGAACGTCGTGCCTGCCGGCAGGAGCGCCCCGTTGTGGGTGAAGGTGTAGGTGCGATTGCCCATGAACAGGTGATCGTATTCGATCGCGGCCGACCAGTTCGGCGAGAAGCCGAATTCAAGGCCTGCGCCGACCACGCCGCCCCAGCGGGTGTCATCGGCGGTGTCAGTGGCGATCACGTTGGTGGCGGTGGCGACGTTGCGGAAGCGATCGCTGGTCACCGCGGCGCCGCCCTTGACGTAAAGCAGCACGTTGTTGGCGGCATAGCCGATCTGGCCGGTGAGCAGGCCGAAAGCGTTGATGCGGGATTCGTTGGTGGCCGCGGGCGCGATCAGGCTGACATTGCGGCCGCTGAGGTCGGCCCAGTCGCCCTGTCCTTCGACGCCGAACACCCAGGTGCCCGCCTGCCAGCGATAGCCAAGCTGACCACCGGCAATGCCGCCGGTCGCGTCGTGGCAACCTTCGCTCGCGACGAATGCACCAGCGGCCGTGACGTTGTCCCAGCACTTGTGGCTCGAACCCCAGCCGCCGTTGGCGCCGATGTAGAAGCCGCTCCAGTCGTACACGGCGGCGATCATCGCGGGCGCCTTCACATAGGGGCGCGCGGCGAGATCTGCAGCAGATGCCGGTGCAGCCAGCGCGATGACGCCGGCAATCCCGAGCAGAAGCTTCTTCATCTGTCTCTCCGGTTTCTTATCCGCTTCCGTTGGTCCCGAAGCGGTTGCGGCGCGAGCGCCAAGTCCATCCGCTGGCAAAATTACAGGATTCCCGCGCTGGATGCCGTCTCCCAAATGCAACACTCGGCGACGAAGTGAACCTCTAACAAGTTAATGATTTGCTTGAAATTTCCTGAAGGCTGCAGCGGGGCCGGGCGGCTCGGCCGCTGCTCGGAGGTGTTGGCCGGCAATCGACGGAACAAAACTGGAACGTTGGCCGGGGCGGTGCTATATGTGGATAACCGGGACGCCCCGGCGGGGACCTTAGGGAAAGCCGCGCCGTTGAGCGTATAGGACGGCGAACGGGCGCGGCGACTGGCATCAACGGGGCCGGCCCGGATCGACCAGTGATTGGAGCGTGGAGAGCGGCATGGCGGGAAGTGTGAACAAGGTGATCCTGGTCGGCAATCTCGGCAAGGATCCGGAGATCCGGCGCACCCAGGACGGGCGGCCGATCGCCAATCTGAGCGTGGCGACCTCGGAGAGCTGGCGCGACAAGGCGACCGGCGAGCGCAAGGAAAAGACCGAGTGGCACCGCGTCGTAATCTTCAACGAGGGTCTCTGCAAAATCGCCGAGCAGTACCTGAAGAAGGGCGCCAAGGTATACATCGAGGGCCAGTTGCAGACCCGCAAATGGACCGACCAGAGCGGGGTGGAGAAGTACTCCACCGAGGTCGTGCTGCAGGGCTTCAATTCGAACCTGACCATGCTTGACGGCCGCGGCGGCGGCGGCGGCAGCTATGGCGCCGACGAGGGCAGCGGCGACTTCGGCAGCTCCAGCCCGGCGCCGCGCCGTGTGGCCGCCGCGGGTGGTTCGCGCAACAGCGACATGAACGACGATATCCCGTTCTGAGCGCCTGTTCGGAACGGCGCGCTGAGCTTCGAGCTGTTCATCGACCGGTTCGAGGCTGCCAATCCATTGGCGTAAGTGCGGAACCTTTCTGAATGGAGAAGCGTCGGCTGCCGACCTGATGCGGTCGGCGCTGCTATTCCGCGACGGTTATTGCTGTGGCCGGCTCTCCAGCAGCCGATCCTTGATCAAGCGTGCCGCGCCTCGGTTCCATGAGTAGTCGGCGCCCATGCGAAGCCCGCTGTCCTCCTTGGAAACGACAGTCCCGGTGCGGGCATCGAGGATTTGAAATCTGACCGTGTATTCTGTGCGGCTGATCCGCCTCACGATGCCGACAAAGGATTGCTCCGCGCCCAGTTTCAGGGCGATGTCGGCGTCGCAGCCGTTGCACTCGCGCAGTGTATGCGCCTTCGCCGCGGCCGCATCCGCGCGGCCGACGTCAATCAAATCGTAGCGCCCGGACTGAGCCAACAGCTGACGAACCTCATCCGTGACGCGCCTCAATTGTTCGGCGTCGGCCGGCGTTTCGCCGACGGACGAGGGCCTGTCGGTGAAATCTTCAAGTTCGAAATCGAATATCGCGAGTTTAATCGGCGCCGGCGAAGCTGCCGCTGCTGGAAATGCCGCCAGCAATGCCGCACAGAGCAAGGAGGCCGTCGCGGACTTGCACGACGACGCGTTGATCCGACGAGCCATGTTCCCTCCTACCTGGTTCTCAGCTTACCGGCACGCAGTAGCAGGCATTCGGGAAACGGACGCGCCAGCCGCGCCGGTCGCTCCCTAGATGTGATCGAGCGGCCGCCGTGTCATGGAGGAATGGCGAAAGAGCAGTGCCAACCTCAACTTCATCGGCCGTGGCACGCGCGAGAATTTTCTCTCGATAACTGGCGTTTACGGCCAATTTGCGGATTATCCAAACCGGTAACTGCCGAGCCTGAAGGCTTGGAGCGGGTTGCGGATCCCGGCGCAGATTCATGCATGCGGTGGTTTTCGGGTCCTGAAAACGAGCCTGATCCGGCGTTTTCGAGAGGGGCGTTCCGGAGGTTGATTCCGAGGTCGCGACTAGCCTCGTAAGTACATGAAAAAACAAGGGGAAAAAGCGCTTTGCGGGCGCTTTAAAAAGTGGTTTGAAGACCCTAGATCAGTTATATGATTCCGACGACCTGAACTGACGGATTCCCCTTTGTCCGATAACGAAGATGACACGCCCGGCGAGCCGCCGGTGCCTTCCGACATTCGTCCCGTTTCCATCCTCGACGAGATGAAGCGCAGCTACCTCGATTACGCCATGAGCGTGATCGTGGCGCGTGCGCTGCCGGACGCGCGCGACGGCCTCAAGCCCGTGCACCGGCGCATCCTCTACGCGATGCACGAGAACGGATTCGAGTGGAACAAGACCTATCGGAAATCCGCACGCACCGTCGGCGACGTCATCGGTAAATATCATCCGCATGGCGACCAGTCGGTCTACGACGCCCTGGTCCGCATGGCGCAGGATTTCTCCATGCGCGTGCCGCTGATCGACGGCCAGGGCAATTTCGGCTCGGTCGACGGCGATATGCCGGCGGCGATGCGCTATACGGAATCGCGCCTGACCAGGATCGCGCAGCATCTGCTCGACGACATCGACAAGGACACCGTCGACTTCCAGGCGAACTATGACGGCCAGGAGAAGGAGCCGTCGGTTCTGCCGGCGAAATTCCCGAACCTCCTGGTCAATGGGGCCGGCGGTATCGCGGTCGGTATGGCCACCAACATCCCGCCGCACAATCTCGGCGAAACCATCGACGCCTGCATCGCGCTGATCGACAATCCGGCGCTCGGCGTCGACGACCTCATCAAGATCATGCCGGGCCCGGATTTCCCGACCGGCGGCATCATCCTCGGCCATCAGGGCATCCGCGCCGCCTATCATCTCGGCCGCGGCTCGATCGTGATGCGGGGCAAGGTGACGATCGACACCATCCGCAGAGATCGCGAGGCGATCATCGTCACGGAAATTCCCTACCAGGTGAACAAGGCCTCCATGGTGGAGCGCATTGCCGACCTGATCCGCGAGAAGAAGATCGAAGGCATTGCGGACCTGCGCGACGAATCCGACCGTGACGGCTTCCGTGTCGTGGTCGAGCTCAAGCGCGACGCCGTGCCGGACGTGGTGTTGAACCAGCTCTACAAGTTCACGCCGCTGCAGACGAGCTTCGGCGCCAACATGGTGGCGCTGGAGGGCGGCCGGCCGCAGCTGATGAACCTGCGCGACCTGCTGACGGTCTTCATCGCCTTCCGCGAGCAGGTCGTCACCCGTCGCACCAAGTTCCTGCTCAACAAGGCGCGCGACCGCGCCCATATCCTGGTCGGCCTTGCGATCGCGGTCGCCAACATCGACGAGATCATCCAGGTCATCCGCACCTCGCCCGATCCGACAACCGCGCGCGATCGCTTGATGGAGCGGGACTGGCTGGCGAGGGACGTCGAGGCGATGATCACGCTGATCGACGACCCGCGCCACCGCATCAATTCCGACGGCACCATCCGCCTGTCGCTGGAGCAGGCCAGGGCCATCCTCGATCTGCGCCTGCAGCGCCTGACCGCGCTCGGCCGTGACGAAATCTCCGAAGAGCTCGAGAAGCTCAAGGTCGAGATCAACGAATATCTGGACATCCTGCGCTCGCGTGCCCGCGTGCAGGCGATCGTCAAGACCGAGCTCGCAGAGATAAAGGCCGAGTTCGCCACGCCCCGCAAGACCGTCATCATCGAGCAGGAAGGCGAGATGGAGGACGAGGACCTGATCCAGCGCGAGGATATGGTCGTCACCGTCTCCCATGCCGGCTACGTCAAGCGCGTGCCGTTGTCGACCTATCGCGCCCAGCGCCGCGGCGGCAAGGGCCGCGCCGGCATGCAGACCCGCGATGAGGATTTCGTCAGCCGCCTGTTCGTGGCCTCCACGCACACGCCGGTGCTGTTCTTCTCCTCGCGCGGCCAGGTCTACAAGGAGAAGGTCTGGCGGTTGCCGATGGCGGCGCCGAATGCGCGCGGCAAGGCGCTGATCAACATCCTGCCGCTGGAGCAGGGCGAGCGTATCACCACCATCATGCCGCTGCCGGAGGATGAATCCTCCTGGGCCGAGCTCGACGTGATGTTCGCCACTACGGGCGGCACTGTCCGCCGCAACAAGCTCTCCGACTTTGTCGATGTGCGCCGCTCCGGCATCATCGCCATGAAGCTGGGGGAAGGCGAGTCCATCGTCGACGTGCAGATCTGCACCGAGCGCGACGACGTCTTGCTGACGGCCGCCGGCGGCCAATGCATCCGCTTCCCCGTCACCGACGTGCGCGTCTTCACCGGCCGCACGTCGATGGGCGTGCGCGGCATTGCGCTTGCGCAAGGCGACAAGCTGATTTCGCTCGCGATCCTGCGCCATGTCGACACGACCTCCGACGAGCGCACGGCATACCTCAAGATGCGCCGCGCCATGGCGGGCGAGGGCGCGGAAGAGGCATCCGCCGAGCCCGAAGCCGAGGAAGCCTCCGCCGGCGCGCAGATCTCGCAGGAGCGCTACGTCGAGATGTCGGCAGCGGAGCAGGTGGTGCTGACCGTTTCCGTCAACGGCTACGGCAAGCGCACCTCGTCCTACGAGTACCGCACCACCGGCCGCGGCGGCAAAGGCATCGTCGCCATGAGCGTCAACAACCGCAACGGCAAGCTGGTCGCGTCTTTCCCCGTGGAGGACAGCGATCAGATCATGCTGGTCACCGACAAGGGCCAGCTCATCCGCTGCCCGGTCGAGGACATCCGTATCGCCGGCCGCTCGACCCAGGGCGTGATCGTGTTCGATACCGCCGATGACGAGCACGTCGTTTCGGTCGAGCATCTCGCAGAGAGTGAGAACGGCAACGGCGAGAACGGCAACGGAGGTTAGTTCGCTGCACGCGGAGCGG
>DASWVJ010000012.1:0-19695 GCA_036406295.1 Bradyrhizobium sp. | reverse complement strand
GGCGAGACGTCGAGCACGGTGCATTCGCGGCGGGTCTCGGTCTCGCCGTCGTCGAGGCTCATCCAGGTCACCCGATTGCGCAGCTGCCTTCGCGGCTCACGCTGTACTCTGCCAGTCATGGTCACTGCCTATCAAAATCCGCTCCGCGGAGCGCTCGATCCGGCAGGATGCGGCAAAGCCGTAAAAGCCGGCTTAGGCAATTACATGCAAATTTATGCGCTTTGCTCCTACCGCCCGCTGTCCTGCGCCTCGAGGCTGCGGCTGTAGCGCGACATCGCAAAGCAGAAGGCGAAATAGATCAGCGCCACGAAGATATAGACCTCGACGCTGAAGGACTGCCAGGCCGGGTCGATGATCGCGGTCTTGGCCGTCGTCAGGAGGTCGAAGATGCCGATGATCAGCACGAGGCTGGTGTCCTTGAAGAAGGCGATGAAGGTATTGACCAGCGGCGGGATGACGTGGCGGATAGCCTGCGGCAGGATGATCAGGCCCTGCTTCTTCCAGTACGAAAGTCCGAGCGCATCGGCGGCATCGTGCTGGCCCCGCGGCACCGCCTGCAGGCCGCCACGAACGACCTCGGCAAGGTAGGCGCCCGCGAACAGGATGAAGGCGACCTGCGCGCGCAGCAGCTTGTCGATATTGACTCCCTCCGGCATGAACAGCGGGAACATCACGCTTGCCATGAACAGCAAACTGATCAGCGGCACGCCGCGGATCAGCTCGACATAGAGCACGCAGAGCGAATGGATGGCCGGCAGTTTCGAGCGGCGGCCGAGCGCGACGAGGATCCCCAGCGGAAAGCCGAAGGCGAGCCCGAAGGTGGCGAGGATCAGCGTTACCGGCAGCCCGCCCCAGCGGTCTTGCGACACGAAGACAAGCCCTGGAATGCCGCCCCACATCAATAGTCCGATCAGGGCCAGCGCCCCGGCCCACACCAGCGCCAGCTCCTTGCGCCAGGCCCAGCGCCGGGTCGACACCACGAACAGCGCGATGAAGATCAGCACGGCAGCCGCCGGCCGCCATTGCTCCTGGAACGGATAGGTCCCGAACAGGATGAAGCGGAGCTTTTCCGGAATGACAGCCCAGCAGGCTCCGAGCCCACGCGCGGCGCGGCAGGCCGCGGTGTTGGTAGGGTCGGGCACGCTCCAGACCGCGTTGAGCCAGCCCCACTGCATGAGGCTCCAAAATCCCTTGCCGAGCACGAGCAGAAGCAGCAGCGTGATGATGGTGGAGGGGATGGTCGCGAACAGATTGGCGCGCAGCCAGGCGATGACGACGCCCGCAAGCGTGCGCTGCACGCGCGGCCGGGCCGAGGGCAGGTGACCATCCGGGATGTCGGTCATCACCGTCATGGCCTAGCGCTCTACCAGCGCGATGCGCGCGTTGTACCAGTTCATGAACAGGCTGATGCCGAGGCTGATGGTAAGGAACACCAGCATGATCAGCGCAATCGCCTCGATCGCCTGTCCCGTCTGGTTCAGCGTCGTGTTGGCGATCGAGACGATGTCCTGATAGCCGACGGCCACCGCAAGCGAGGAATTCTTGGTCAGGTTCAGGTATTGACTGGTCATCGGCGGGATGATGACGCGCAGCGCCTGCGGCAGCACGATGTGCTGTAGCGCAAAGCTGCGGCGCAAGCCCAAAGCCTTGGCCGCGTCCCATTGCCCCTTGGGCACGGCCTGGATGCCGCTGCGCACGATCTCGGCGATGAAGGCCGAGGTGTAGGTGACGAGCGCGATCAGCAGCGCGAAATATTCCGGCGCCATCGTCAGCCCGCCGACGAAATTGAAACCGCGCAATTCCGGCAACGTGATGCTCCAGTTCGCGCCGAGCGCCAGCGAGACCAGCGCCGGCACGCCGATCACCAGCAGCAGCGCGTAGGGCCAGCTGCGGCGCGGCTTGCCGTCGAGCATGTGGAGCGCAATGAGCCGCTTGCGGATGAAGTAGCTGGCGACGATACCGATCGCGGCCGCCAGCAGCACCCACAAGTTCGCTGTCTCCATCGGAATTGAGGGCAGCACAAGGCCGCGGTTGGAGAGATAGACGCCCTCGACCGGCTTCCAGGCCTGGCGCGCCGCGGGCAGTCCCTGCAAGAGCACGTACCAGAACAGCAGCTGCAACAGCAGCGGGATATCGCGCAGCACCTCGACATAGACGGCGGCGAGCCGCGCCAGGAGCCAGTTGGCGGAGAGTCGCGCGATGCCGACCAGCGTGCCGAGCACGGTGGCCAGCACGATGCCGATCACCGCCACGCGCAGCGTGTTCGTGATTCCGACGATGAAGGCGCGCAGGTAAGTGTCCGTCGGACTGTAGGGCAGCCAGCTGTCGGCGATCGGCATGCCTGCCTCGCGGCCGAGGAAGGCGAAACCGGTCGAGATCCGGCGCACCGAAAGGTTATGCACCGTGTTCGACCACAGCCATGCAATGATGGCGACCACGATCGCCACCACCACGACCTGCCAGAACAGTCCGGAAAATTGTTTGTCCTTCAGCGAGATTCGCATCCGCCGGGACGGGGGGAGAGCGGGCTCGTTGGTCGTCACGGCGCGGGCATCCTCAACTAACGGGCGGCGGTCGGCGACGCTGAATGTTCAGGAGTATTTCATATGTTGCAATCGAGTGCAATATATGAAACAAATGTTTCATGAGCGCCAGGCCGTCGCCCTTACACGAACTCTGCAGCGCCCTGCCGTCGCTGCCGTCGCGGCTGCAGCAGGTCGGCCGCTTCGTCGCCGCCAATGACTATGACGCCACCACGCGCTCGATGCGCGAGCTTGCCTCGGTGGCGGGCGCCGATCCCGCCGCATTCACGCGTCTTGCCAAAGCCATCGGCTATTCCGGCTGGGATGAATTGCGCGCCGCGCTGACGGAAGCACGGCGGCCCGAGCCTTCCTCGCCCTTCTCTGCTCGCACCAAAGGCCGCCGCCGCGGTCCCAATCCCGAGATGTCGCTGATCTCGGACAAGCTGGAGGCGGAGGCCGCCGGCCTTGGGCGCATCTCGCCCGGTGCGGTCGCTGATGCGGCCAGGGCGCTGCACAACGCAAGGCGCATCTGGATCGCCGGTTTCCGCAGCTGCCGCAGCGTCGCCGAACTGCTCAACTATCAGCTTCGCCTGTTTCGCTCCGATAGCGTGCAGCTTGTCGGTGGTTCGGGTCCGGAAGACCTCGACCTCGGCGCCTTCCGCGCGGGCGACGCCGTCGTGGTGATCGGCTTTATGCCCTATTCCACCGCGAGCGTGCTGTCGGCACGCGCGGCACATTCTTCGGGCGCGACGCTGGTCGCGATTGCCGACAAGGTCACCGCCCCCATGGCCGAGGGCGCCGATCACCTGCTGCGGTTCGAGGCCGCCGCGTCGCCCGGCTTCTTTCCGAGTCTCACCGGCGCGATCGCGATTGCGCAATCGCTTGCCGCGGCCACCTTCATGCTGGGCGGTGCGGGCGCAAAGCGACGGCTGGAACAGACCGAGGCGCGGCTTGCCGATACCTCCCAATATGTAACCGAGAAGGGTTGACCATCATGAGCACCCCCGCCACCCGTGTGATGCACCGAAGTCTTCGCGCAACGCCGCCGACGGCGGTCAGCGGCGAGGGCGTATGGCTGGTGACGGACAGTGGCCATCGCGTGCTCGATGCGTCCGGCGGCGCTGCGGTGTCATGCCTCGGCCATCAGAATCCGCGTGTGCTCGAGGCGATGAAGCGGCAGGCCGACAAGCTCGCCTACGCCCACACCGGCTTTTTCACCTCCGCTCCCGCCGAAGAGCTTGCGGAGCGTCTGGTCGGCCATGAGCCTGGGGGCCTTGCTTACGTCTATTACGTCAGCGGCGGATCGGAAGCGGTCGAAGCCTCGATCAAGATCGCGCGGCAATATTTCATCGAATGCGGGCAGAAGCAGCGGACGCATTTCATTGCCCGCCGTCAGAGCTATCACGGCAACACACTCGGTGCGCTGTCGGCCGGCGGCAATGCCTGGCGCCGCGAGCCCTATGCGCCGCTGCTGTCCGACGCCTTCAGCCATGTCACGCCGGCTTTCGCCTATCACGAGAAGCACGACGACGAATCGGAAGCCGACTTCACGTCGCGGCTCGCGGCGGAGTTGGAAGCCGAATTCCAGCGCCTCGGCCCCGACACGGTGGCGGCCTTCATTGCAGAGCCCGTGGTCGGCGCCACCGCCGGATGCGTGACGGCGCCGGAAGGCTATTTTCGCGCCGTGCGCGAGATCTGCGACCGCCATGGCGCGCTGCTCATTTTCGACGAAGTGATGTGCGGCATGGGCCGCACCGGCACGCTGCACGCTTGGGAGCAGGAGGGTGTTGCGCCCGACGTTCAGGCGATCGCAAAAGGTCTTGGCGGCGGCTACCAGCCGATCGGCGCGATGCTTGCCACTTCGCGCATCGTCGACACCATCCGCGATGGTTCCGGCGCATTCCAGCACGGCCACACCTATCTCGGCCATCCCATGGCCTGCGCCGCCGCGCTGGAAGTGCAGAAGATCATCGCCGAGGAAAACCTGCTCGATCGGGTGAAGCATCGCGGCGCGCTTCTGGAGAAGCGGCTGGTCGAGCGCTTCGGCAATCACCGCCATGTCGGCGATATCAGGGGCCGCGGCCTCTTCCAGGCGGTCGAGCTGGTTGCCGACCGCGCCACGCGTACGCCGTTCGATCCCGCACTGAAACTCAATACGCGTATCAAGGCCGAGGCCTTTGCGCGCGGGCTCGCTTGCTATCCGATGGGTGGCACCGTGGACGGCCGTCTCGGCGATCACGTGCTGCTGGCGCCGCCCTATATCGTCAGCGAAGGCGATGTCGACATGATCGTCGACCGGCTTGGCCAGGCCGTCGACGCAGCATTGAAAAGCACTGGTCACTGAGGAGGGAGTAGCATCATGAAGAGGATCACCATCGCGTTCGGCGCATTTGCCGCATCGCTGTCGGTTGCGGCGGCCGGAACCCTCGATACTGTCAAGCAGCGGGGCACGCTGGTCTGCGGCGTCAGCGCCGGCTTTGCTGGATTTTCCGCGCCGGACTCGCAAGGCAACTACAAGGGCCTCGACGTCGATTATTGCCGCGCGCTCGCCGCTGCCGTGCTCGGCGACCCCGCCAAGGTGCGCTATGTCGCGCTGACCGCGCAGAACCGTTTCACCGCGCTACAGTCCGGCGAGATCGACGTGCTCTATCGCAACTCGACGCAGACATTCCTGCGCGGCGTTACGCTGGGCTTGAGGCAGGGCCCGGTCAATTTCTACGACGGCCAGGGATTCGTGGTGAAGAAGGATCTCGGCGTGAAGGAGTTGAAGGACCTCAAGGGCGCCACGGTCTGCGTCGCCCAGGGCACCACCCATGAGGTCACGCTTGGCGATTACGGCCGCGCCAACAACATCGACTGGAAGCCGCTGGTGTTCGACCGCATCGACACCATGTACCAGACCTTCTTCGGCGGCCGCTGCGATGCCATGACCCAGGATGCCTCCGCGCTCGCCGGCGCGGTCGCCACCGCCTCGCCCAATCCGGCCGACTATCTCGTGCTGCCGCAGACCATCAGCAAGGAGCCGCTTGGCCCCTTCACCCGCAACGGTGACGAGGTCTGGAGCGACATCGTCACCTTTCTGCATTACGGCCTGATCGAGGCCGAAGAGCTCGGCGTCACGCAGGCCAATGCCGACGAGATGGCGAAGTCGCAAGTCCCGGCGGTGCAACGCTTGTTAGGGGCCTCCGGCGATCTCGGCTCGCGGCTCAACCTCGACAACAAGTGGATGCTGCAGGCCGTCAAGGCCGGCGGCAACTACGGCGAAATCTTCGAGCGCAATGTCGGCAAGGGCGGCCCGCTGAAACTCGACCGCGGCCTCAACGGTCTCTGGACCAAGGGCGGCATGATGTACGCCCTGCCGTTCAAGTGAGCGGTCGCCGCCCCGGCAGGGGCCTTCATGGTTCGAGACGCGCGGCATTGCCGCGCTCCTCACCATGAGGGTCTGGCAGTCGCGGGTCTAACAGCTTGCAGCGGTGGAAGGCCTCATCAAGGAGCGGCGCTTCGCGCCGCGTCTCGAAGGATGAAGCCGCCTACGGTTCTGCGCCTATCGACCGCACCAGCGCGATCAGCTCCTCGCCGTAATGCTCCAGCTTCTTGTCGCCGATCCCGGCGATGCCGCGCAGTTCCGACAGCGTGGCCGGGCGAACCGAGGCGATGCCGTCGATGGTGGAATCGTGCAGCACCACATAGGCCGGCACGCCGCGTTGGCGTGCGATCTCGGAGCGCCACGTTTT
Organism: Bradyrhizobium sp.; assembly: GCA_036406295.1. Classification (GTDB taxonomy): domain Bacteria; phylum Pseudomonadota; class Alphaproteobacteria; order Rhizobiales; family Xanthobacteraceae; genus Bradyrhizobium. The sequence goes on along the minus strand of DASWVJ010000012.1, from coordinate 13,439 downwards.
TAACGCGGCATGCAGCGCCGGATCGCCCTTCGCACCGTTTGCCTGGGCTGCGAGCGGGCCGCGCCGTGAATTGCTGCGGCTGGCGCGGCTCCGCGTGCTTGCGGCTTGCTCGCGCAGCCACACCTCGGTCTCGCCCCTCAGCACGCCGCGCGAGGACTCCGTCAGCCTCAAGGCGCCGAACGCCTCGCTGTCGGCGCGCAGATGCCCCATCGCAACAAGCTGGCGCAGCGCGGCACGCCATTGCTTCTCGTTGAGCTCGCGGCCGACGCCGAATACGGACAGCTTGTCGTGTCCGAACTGCGTGACCTTGTCGGTCAGCCGGCCGACCAGCACGTCGATCAGGTGCATGGCGCCGAAGCGCTGCCCGGTGCGATAGACGCAGGACAGCACCTTTTGCGCGATGATCTTGCCGTCGGTCACCTTTGGAGGGTTAAGGCAATTGTCGCAATTGCCGCATCCCTGCTCGTGCAGTTCCTCGCCGAAATAGGCGAGCAGGCGGCTGCGCCGGCAATGCGCGGTCTCCGCCAGCGCCACCAGTGCATCGAGCTTGCCGATCGACACCCGCTTGAAGGCGTCCGAGCCCGTCGACTCGTCGATCATCCGGCGCTGCTGCACGATGTCGGAGAGGCCATAGGCCATCCAGGCGCTGGATGGCTTGCCGTCGCGCCCGGCGCGGCCGGTCTCCTGGTAATAGGCCTCGATACTCTTGGGCAGATCGAGATGGGCGACAAAGCGCACGTCCGGCTTGTCGATGCCCATGCCGAAGGCGATGGTGGCGACGATGACGATGCCGTCCTCGTTGATGAAGCGGTCCTGATGACGGGCGCGCGTCTGTCCATCGAGGCCCGCATGATAGGGCAGCGCCGGGATACCGGCTGCACTCAAGGAAGCCGCCACGTCCTCGACCTTGGCGCGCGACAGGCAGTAGACGATACCGGCTTCGCCCGCATGCCGTTCGGCGATGAAGGCCTTGAGCTGGTTGAGCGCGTTCTGCTTGTCGACGATCTCGTAGCGGATGTTTGGCCGGTCGAAGCTCGCCACAAAACATGGTGCATCCGCAAGCCGCAGCCGCTCGGCGATCTCCTTGCGCGTCAGCTCATCGGCGGTGGCAGTGAGCGCGATCCGCGGTACGTCCGGAAAGCGCTCGGCGAGCACGGAGAGGCCGATATATTCAGGGCGAAAATCGTGACCCCATTGCGAGACGCAATGCGCTTCATCGATCGCAAAAAGCGCGATGTCAGCCTGCTCCAGCAAGGACAGGCAGCGCGGCATCAATAGCCGCTCCGGCGCGACATAGAGCAGATCGAGATCGCCCGCGATCAGCCGCCGCTCGACGTCGGACGATTCCTGCGGCGACAAGGTCGAGTTCAGCGCCGACGCATTGACGCCGGCCTCGACCAGCGCCGCCACCTGGTCGCGCATCAGCGCAATCAGCGGCGAGACCACGATGCCGCAGCCCTTCCGCAGCAGCGAAGGCAGCTGGTAGCAGAGCGATTTGCCGCCGCCGGTCGGCATCAGCACCAGGCAATTGCCGCCATCTGTGACGTGGCGCACAATCTCCTCCTGAGCGCCGCGATAGGCTGTCAGGCCGAAGACGGAATTGAGCACGGAGAGGGCTGATGGGGCGGTGGACATGGAACCCGGTGGCTGGCGAGTTGATGTTTATGGCAGGCGCATGCCGGATTCGGAAGGGCGGGCCGGCCTGGGAGGCGGCCGCATTCGCCGGTAAAATCGAGACTATTGCGAGGGTGAGGTTCTTACGAAGTCGAACCGCCTCATGGACGAGGTCATGGGCGGCGCCATCGCTTCGGTGAACTGCTCGATACAAAGTGGTAATGCCGCCGCCGGCTAGCGGAGGTTGCCGCCAGCGCGGAGGGCTGCCTGGCGGCGAGCGGAAGGGTTAATCGCGGGAATTTTGCGGGCGCGTTGTCTCCATTTGCCCGCCTTGATATGATTTGGGCACTCGGTTTTGGGGCTTGCCATGCGATCCGCCTTTTTGATCGTCTTGGGTTTTTTGTTTTGTCTATCCACCGATCCGGCTTTCGCGGAAAAGCGGATCGCGCTCGTCATCGGCGTGTCCGCCTATCAGCAGGTGCCGCAGCTGCCGAATCCGGCGCGCGACGCCGAGGCCATGGTGGCCTTGTTCAAGAAGGCTGGCTTTGACGTCGTTGTCAGCAAGCGCGATCTCGGCGTGGCCGAGCTCCGGCGCACCATTCGCGAGTTCTCCGAAACCTCGCGGGATGCCGATATCGCGGTGGTGTACTACGCCGGTCATGGCATCGAGGTCGACGGCACCAACTATCTGGTGCCCGCGGACGCCAGGCTCGTCAGCGATTTCGATATCGAGGACGAGACGATTTCGCTCGACCGCGTGCTGAAGGCGCTCGATCCGACAAAGCGGCTGAAGCTCGTGATCCTCGACGCCTGCCGCGACAATCCGTTCGCAAGGACCATGAAGCGCAGCGTCGCCAGTCGTGCCATCGGGCGCGGTCTTGCGAAGATCGAGCCCGCGATGTCGGACACGCTGGTGGCCTACGCCGCCAAGGCAGGCGCGGTGGCGGCTGACGGCGACGGCCAGAACAGTCCGTTCGCGATTGCCCTGGTGAAGCACATCGCCGAGCCGGGGCTCGATCTGCGCATTGCGCTGGGCCGGGTTCGCGATGACGTGCTGAAGGCGACCGCGAACCGCCAGGAGCCGTTCGTCTATGGATCGCTCGGCGGCGATACCATGTCGCTGGTGCCGCCCGCCGCCAAACCCGCCGATCCCGATGCCGAGGCGCGCGTCCATTATGAACTTGCCGCGCAGGTCGGCACCAAGGAGGCGTGGGACTCGTTCGTTGCCAAGCACCCCAATGGCTTCTTTGCCGATCTTGCCCGCATGCAGAAGGCCAAGGTGACGGCGGCCGAGCAAAGCCGCGCCAGGGCCGATGATGCAAGGCGCCAGGCCGAGGAGCAGGCCGTGCAGAAGGCCGTCGATTTCCGCAAGCAGCTCGAGGAGCAGACCGCGCGCCAGACCGCGGAAGCCAGGCAAAAGCTGTCCGAGGAAGCCAAACGGGACCTCGAGCAGGCCCGTCAACAGATCGCCGAGCAGGCCAAGAAGCAGCTGGACGATGCCAGGCGTCAGCTCGAAGAGGCGCAGAAGCAGGCCGAGGCAGCCCGGCTGCAAGTCGAGGAAACCAAGCGCCTGGCGGCCGCCGACGCCCTGACCCGGGTCGAGCAGGCCAAGCGTGAAGCCAGGGAGCAGGAGGCAAAGCTGGCGGCGCTGACGCCGAACCAGCCGGCACCGGTTGCAGCTCCCGCCTCGCCGCTAATGGATCAGGCCGACATCGCGCGATTGCTGCAGGCCCATCTGAAACGGGTGGGGTGCGATCCTGGCAATTCCGACGGCAAGTGGGATGATGCTTCGAAGAAGGCGCTGGAGCTATTCAACAAGAGCGCGCAGACGAAGTTCGACATCAAGCTTGCGAGCCTCGATGCGCTGGATGCCGTCCGCGGCAAGAGCGATCGCGTTTGTCCGCTGGTCTGTGCCAAGGGGCAGAAGGCCGATGGCGATCGTTGCGTTCAGATCGGCTGCAGCGCCGGCTACTTCCTCAATTCCAGCGGCGCCTGCGAGAAGCGGCCCGAGCCCGCGCCGAAGCCGAAGACCGCAACGCGCGAGGCGCCTGCCGCACCGCGCGCCGCACCGGCCGCGCCTCGCGGTGGCGGCGGAAAGTGTTTCTCCTTCAACGGAAGGACCTATTGCGAATAGCGATGGTGATAATCCCCCTCACTCGCAGTAGCGCTTACCGTTGAAGACAAAGCATTTGGCTGAATTCGGTTGTGTCGGAGCAACAATTTGGCGGGCTATGCGCGTGCGGCGGACAATGCGCTTGCGGGATTCGGCCGAAGGAATCGGCGTCAGGCACCGCTCGCCGATGTCCTTGTCGGTGACAACGCGCCAGACCATTCTTGTGCCGTCGGCGGTGCAGCTTTGCATCAGCGACTTCTGCACGCAGATGAAGGCGCCTTCGCTGTAGGATCTGCTTTGGTACACGCAGACGGACCCGGCGGCATGCACGGGGCTGGCGGTTTGCAGCATCATCGCTGCCGCGAAGAGGAAGAGCAACGAGAGGCGCTGGATCGCAGGAATGGTAGGCCGGTTCATGGTTTGCTCGCAAATGTCATCGGTCAAATTTGGCGCAAGGCGCGCAATCGTCGGTGCGTCCTGCGCCCACAGGTTAACCGGGAAGGGGAGGGAGGACCAGAATGGTTGCAAGGAAAATTCGTGAGATCGCGGTGCTGGCGCTGGCCGGCACGCTCATGGGCGGCGCGGCTCATGCTGCTCCGCAACAGCTACTGAATAAATCGGTTACGGTTTCGTTTTCGATCACGGTCCCCTCGCGCGGTTCGGATGGATCGACCCACGCCAAACCTCGTGCGGTCACGCGGACCATGTATATCTCCAATCAGGGACGCGTGTTCTCCCGAGCCGACCGCCGCGCCGGCAAGAACAGCCAGACCATCGAAAGGGCCCCGGGAGAGGGCAACATACGGATATCTGGCAACAGCCTCGTCGGCGTCATAGTCTTTCCCAGCGGAGCGAGCCAGCTGACCGTCAACTTCGATCCCGCGGGCTCGAGCTGTACGGCTCAGGTCGTGATGGGTGCGGAAAGAGGCAAACCGATCGTCTACAAGGGGCTGGACGGCAAGTCCTACACCCAAACCGGGCCCGCACAGGTGTCCGGCGTATCGTGCTCGGTCCGCGCCGGGAATGCTTTCGCGGGCTGAGCCATCGGTGTGCCTCGTGTGCCGGTCAGAACGCCTGGCACGCGGTGCGGACGATCCGGGGATTCTCGCAACAAGCGGTGCCGCCGCCGCTGATAAACGCGTATTCGCGCGTGACGGGCTTCAGCACGTTGCGGACCAGGATTACTGATACGTCGCCACGATGTCGGACACCGCGCGCTCCAGCTGCCTGGCGGTGGCGCATTGGCGCACGACGCTGCAGAAGGTCGCATAGCGCGGCATTTCCGAGTCGCCAAAGCCCCACGCCATGCGGCCCTCGGGGTTGAGCCAGACCACGCGTTTCGATCGCTCGGCGATGCGCCGCAAGATGTCGGCGCGCGGATCGAGGTTGTTGCTGCGGGCATCGCCCAGCACGATCACCGTGGTCTGTGGCGTGATGGCGTTCATCCATTCGTCCTCGAAGTCGGCAAGCGAGCTGCCGTAGTCGGAGGAACCGAAGCCGACCTTGGACATGATCTCGGCCATCGCCGCTTCCGGCGATTTCTTCTCCAGGATGTCGCTGACCTCGATCAGGTGGCCGGAGAAGGCAAAGGAGCGCACGTCGTCCACCACCTCGTGCAGGCTGTGGATCAGCAGCAGGAAGAAATCCGACACCCGCGCCACCGAGCCGGAGACGTCGCATAGCGCCACGATCTTCGGCCGGTCGCGGTGCTTGCGCTTCCACGCCGTGAGGAAAGGGATGCTGCCCCAGGCGGCATTGCGGCGCAGCGTACGGCGTACGTCGAGATGGCCGCGGCGCTGCCGCTTGCGCGGCTTGGAGTAGCGCTCGCGCAGGCGGCGCGCGATCTTGCGGATCAGTGCCCGCATCTCGTCGACCTGACGCGGCTCGATGCGCGCCAGCGGCGCATTGCGCAGGATTTCGTTGCGCAGGTTTTCGGTCTCCTCGCGGCCGTAGAGCATCAGAGCCTGCGCCACGGTCTCGCGCACGGCATCGCGTAAGGCCTCGGTCGCAGCCTGCAGCCGCTCGGCCAGCGACGGGTTGGTGGCGGTGAGATCGTCGAGATCGTCGCGCAGGCGCGCGATGCCCATCTGTTCGAGGATGCGGCCGGAAAAAATCCCGCGCTGGGTGAAGTATCTGATGTCGGAGAGCGAGGCGGCATTGGCCGCGCCCGCGATCGCCGCCGCGATCTGGTTGCGGTCCTGTCCCAGCAGCATCTGGGCGAGGGGACCGAGCTCTTCCGCCGGCTGGCCGCCTGCGCTCTGCGCCTGTTGGCCGGGACCGCCGGATCCCTGCGGCTCGCCGCTACTTTCGCTCGCTTCGCTGCCTTCGCCCGAATTGTCATTATCAGGCACCGAGGGCGGCGGCTCGGGCTGGCTGAAGAACAGGTCAAAGCAGTCGCCGAGGGCGCGCTTCTCCTCCTGCGTTTTGGCCAGCGTCACCAGAAAAGTGTCGCGCAGGATTTGCCGATCGGCGAACCCGACCTTGGAGACCGCGCGCATCGCATCGATGCTTTCGGCGGGCGAGACCCGGACCCCGGCTCCCCGCGCCGCTCGAAAGAAGCGATGCAGGTTCTCTCGCATGGCCGGCTAACCGAATACGTTCTGCCGCGCCGCTTTCGCAACGAAAGTCGAGACCTGCGGCAGCGCCGCCTCGATGTCGGTTTCGTATTTCAGGAGCACGTTGAGGGTGTCCTTGACGATCTCGTGGTCGAGTTCGGCCGCCTGCAGCAGCACCAGCACGCGCGCCCAGTCGATGGTCTCGCTCACGGAAGGCAGCTTCTTCAAATCCAGCGTGCGGATTTCGTGGATGAAGGCGACCATCTGCCGGCGCAGCGTCTGCGAGATGCCGGGCACGCGGCTCTCGACGATGCGCTCCTCCAGCCTCTGCTCGGGAAAGCCGATATGTAGATGCAGGCAGCGTCGCTTCAGCGCGTCGCCGAGGTCGCGCTCGCTGTTGGAGGTGAGGATCACCGTGGGCGGGGCGACCGCCGACACCGTGCCGAGCTCGGGAATGGTGACCTGAAAATCACTGAGTATTTCGAGCAGCAGCGATTCGAACTCAGCGTCCGACTTGTCGATCTCGTCGATCAGCAGCACGCAGCCGGCCTGTTGCTCCAGCGCCTGCAGCAGCGGCCGCGGCTCGACAAATTCCTTGGAGAAGAACACGTCGCCGAAATCGTGCAGCTGGTCCAGCGCGGCATGCAGCGTCTCGGCTCCGCCCAGCACTTCGCCAAGCTTGTCCTTCAGGATCTGGGTATAGAGCAGCTGCTTGGCGTATTTCCATTCATACAGCGCCTTGGCTTCATCAAGGCCCTCGTAGCACTGCAGCCGGATCAGTTTTTGTCCGCGCCAATTTGCAATGGCCTTGGCGAGCTCGGTTTTGCCGACGCCAGCGGGCCCCTCGACCAGGATCGGCTTCTCGATCTGCTGCGCCAGATAGACCGCGGTCGCGATCTGCCGGCTCGCGATATAGCCCTGCGCGGCAAGGCCGCTCTCGACGGCCTCGATCGAGGCGGCAGGCCTGTGTTCAGCCACGGTTCTCAAGCTCCGGATGGGGTCGGATGAGAAACGTTCTGCCTGCGTTCCAGTCAAAGGACAAGCCTCGATTGGGCGTCCCGACCATCACTTTTGGCATGCGCCGCCGCGCAGCGGACATACAACCGCATCGGGGAGCGAGCACGCAATGACGGTTCTCGTGCGCGCGGCGTGCCGCGCCTTATCACCAGCCCGGTGGATAGACCGGTCGCTGATAGCCCGGTTGCGGCGGATAGCTCGGTTGCTGCTGGTAGCCGGGTTGCTGCTGATAATAGTACTGGCCGCTGCTGCGCTGACGCGTATTGCCGGCCTGGGGATTCACATTCGGGTTGAAGAAGAAGCCGAAGCCGCTGTCGCCCCAGCCATTGGGATTCTCGGCGTAGACATCGACAGTCGGCTTGCGCGTAATGAAGCCGCCCTGGGGCTGGTTGCTCAGGACAGCTACGAATTCGGTGCGATAGTTGGTCTCCTTGCTCAGCGGCTCGTCCGAGATGACGATCGATGATCGCGGCAATGCTGTCGGCGCGATGCGATCGAGCACATCCTGCGGGATGGTGATGCGGTCGAGCGCGGCTTTGGCGTCGTCTCCGTTGTCGATCGTGACCGCGCTCCAGCGCAGGCCCGCGCCATGGCTCGCCATCGCCGTGAAGATATGCGTGCCGATCGGCCTGCCGGGATCGCGGATCTTGATGGGAACCTCGATGGAGGTATCGAACACCTCGCCGCCGCCGTCCGGCGCCGGCTTATGCGTGTTGCGCCTTACATACAGCTTTTGCGTCGCGCGGCTGATGTAGACCGAGACAGGCTCGAGCGCGAGTTTTGCGTCGTTTGCTGCCTTGACGGCGGCCGCCTTCTTGGCCTCGGCGTCCTTCGCGGCGGCCTTGACGGCGGCGGCGTTGGGCTTCGACTTCGCCTCGGTCCTGGCAGTGTCGAGTTGCTTGCCCGCTTCCTCGGCCTTGAGGACGGCCTTCTGCTTACGGTCCTCGGCCTGCGCCCTGGCCTGGTCGTTCTTCGCGGCGGCGAGCGCCTTGTCGGAGAAGGCGAGTTCGGCGTCAGCGCGAGCCTTGAGCGTTTCCAGCTTGCGCAGCGATGCGTTAAGCGATGCAGCCTCGCGCGTCGCGGTTGCCGCGGCTTTCTTTGCCTCGTCGGCCGACCTGGTGGCCTCGGCAGCCTCGCGGGCCAGCGTCTCGGCTCGCATTGGTATAGCCGTCATGGCCTCCGCGTTCGGCACGAATAACGCCGGATGGGAGAACTCGACCGGGGCCGCGTCGTTCGGCGCGATGATCACCCGCATCCCGATCCGCGTCTTGTCGAACAGTTTCTCCGCAAAGCCAAAGGGCATGCGCACGCAGCCATGCGAGGCCGCGTAGCCGGGCAGCGGCCCGCCATGCAGCGCGATGCCGTTCCAGGTGATGCGCTGCATGTTCGGCATCTCGGCATCGTCATACATGGTCGAGCGGTGGTCCTTGTCCTTCTCGACCACCGCGAACACGCCGGCTGGCGTCTCGCGTCCCGTGGTGCCGGTCGACACCGGTGCGCGCAGGATCCAGCCGTCGGCGTCGTAGAAAGTGACCTGCTGGGTCTTGATCGACACGATCGCCATGATCGGCTCGCCCGCCTCGCGCGGCGCCGTCGCCTCGGTGGGGGAGGCGGAGCGCGCCTGCTTCGCTGCGGCGCCGGCGGCCAGCGCCGTCAGCGCGGCCATCGCCGCGAGCGTCACAATCGCGGGACGTCCCCAGGGCCGCATCGCCACGGTGTATTGCGCCGCCGTCAATCGACTTGCCATGCCATACCCCGTTTAAAACGCCTGTCCGCGCTTTCGCCGAACAAAGCCACCTTTACGCCGCCAGTGTGATTCTGGAACCATCGGTGCGTCCCGGTCGCAATCTCTCATATACGACGGCTGGCGCAGGAGAAAGGTCCCTGCGGGCGGCTCATGGCCGCATGGTTGCGCCGCAACCAGGCACTTTGACATACCGGGATGTCGCCTTTTTGACTCACTGCGGCCTCCTGGCCCGGCGGTGGAGAGAAAAGGGCTGTGGATAGCAATGATTCTTCCGAAGGTGTCGCGCGTCCGACGCAATCGCGCGGGACGCTTTGTCTCCCGCCGAGGTATTTGAGAACGCGGGGCGGAACGTTTGGCTTTTTTGCCGATCAGTCGAGGTCACCCATGCGGGACCCGCACACCGTCGCGGCGATTGTCCGCGCTTTGAGGCACGCCCATGGCGACGACAACGCGCGCGCCATGCTGGCCAATGGTACGACGCTCGCCGTTCTGATCGATGCCCTGTTGCAATCGCCGCTGACGAACCGCGACGCAGTCAGGCTGATGACGCGGGTGCTGCGATCGAGCGATTTCATCGTCACCCCAGACTTCATCTCGTCGGCGTGGCACATCAAGTATGTTTATGACCGCCCAAAATCATTGAACGTCGTTGATCTGGCCGTCATAACGCTGGACCACGGCACCTTTGCCAGCACGGACATCCGCTTGCTGCTGCAAGTCAGCAATTGACTGGGGCCGGCGCGGGACAAACGCGATCGCGCTCTTCTACCGCAAGACCAGCCCTGTCGCGGCCTCGAGCTCCCCGATCGCCTGCGCCACGTTCAGCACCTTGATGGTCGTCATGCCCATCTCGCGCGCGGGCTTCAGGTTGACGCCGAGATCATCGAGATAGACGCATTTCTTTGGATCGACCTTCAGCGTCTCCACCATCATCCGGTAAATCTGCGGATCCGGCTTGCGCAGGCCGATCTTGGCGGACTCGATCACATGGTCGAACAGCGCCATCACCTCGGCGACATAGAGCTTGCGGCCGCTCATCGAGCCGATCACGTTGGCCGGCAGATTGTTGGTGATGCAGCCCGTCCTGAATCTTGCCTTGATGCGCTTCAGTGCCTCGACCATTTCGGGCCTGAGGTCGCCGGAAAGCAGCGGCAGCACGTCCTTGCCGCGCACTTCGGCGCCGAGCGCCAGCGACTCGGCGGCGAACAAGACGTCGAAGGCCTCGATGTCGACTTCGGCGCGCTCGAATTTCGCCCAGGCGTTTTCCAGATGATTGGCCGCATTGGTGCGGCGGATGATGTCGGCCGGCAGGCCGCGCTCGGTCTCGAAACGGGCAAACGCCTCGAACGGCGAGGTCGTCAGTACGCCGCCGAAATCCCAGATCACCGCCTCGATCATTTCGTCCTGCCGATTCCAAAGAAATGCTGGCGAGCGGCTAACATGGAATGTGCGGACAGGCCAGCGCTATCGGCGCTTGGCGGCATGAATGCGAGCGGCTATTTCTGCGGGATGAAATTCGCCAAGCCGCTTGCTGCAGCCCTCGCGCTGTTATTCGCCGTACCGGCGCAAGCCATTGTCGGCGGCGGCGCGCCGGCGACGGATGGCGTGGCGCGCTCGATCGTCACCATCGTCGGCTCGCGCGGCAATTTCTGCACCGGAAGCGTGATCGCGCCGAAAATCGTTCTCACGGCGGCGCATTGCGTGCAGCCGGGCGCGGAGTACCGGATTGTCGATTACAGCGCAGGGGCGCCGGCGCTGCAGAACATCAAGGCTGTCGCCATCCATCCCGGATTCAAGATGGGCGCCATGCTGGCCCATCGCGCCACCGCTGACGTCGCGTTGCTGCAGCTTGAACAGCCCGCAAAGGGAAAAGCAGCGGCGGTGCTTGGCATGCCAAATATTCCCGTCGCGGTCGGCGGCCGTTTCACCATTGCCGGCATCGGTGTCACCGTGCGCGGCGACGGCAAGAGTGGCGGCACCATCCGTGTTGCCGGGCTTGTCGCAACCGGCAAGCCGGGCAGCCTGCAAATCCGTCTCGTCGATCCCGCCGCTCAAGGCGCGCGCGATGGGCTCGGGGCCTGCACCGGCGATTCCGGTGCGCCTGTTTTCGAGGACAAGCCGGGCGGACCCGCCATTGTCGGCGTCGTCAGCTGGTCCACGGGGGCGAACGGCAGCGCGGGCTGCGGCGGCATGACTGGCGTCACGCCGCTCACGCTCTACCGCGATTGGCTGTTGCAGATTGCGCGGCAATGGGGAGCAGCCCTGTAAGTTTGACGCAGCCCAACAAGAGCCGTTACCTTGTGTGGCCGCCTAGGGGCCGCTAGAAAATTTTCAGGAAACGCTCGACGGTTCAAACAAAGATTAAAACAGATGAACATCACCGCGCCCTCCCGCACGATTTCCGCCGCGCAGAACGTCGAGCATTTCGACGTGCTGATCGTCGGCGCCGGCATCTCCGGCGTCGGCAGCGCCTATCACTTGACGAAGCAGATGCCCGCTGCGTCCTTCGTGATCCTGGAGGAGCAGGAGACTTTTGGCGGCACCTGGTGGACGCACAAATATCCGGGCATCCGCTCCGACAGCGACCTGCATACTTTCGGCTATCGCTTCAAGCCATGGGTCGGCCCGCCGATCGCAACCGCCGAAGAGATCCTTTCATACATGGGCGAAGTGATCGAGGAGAACGATCTCGCCAGGCACATCCGCTACAATCACCACATCTCGCATGCGAGCTGGTCGAGCGAGAGCAATCTCTGGACGGTCGATGCCGTCAACAAGGTCACGGGAGAAGCGCAGCGCTTCACCGCGAACTTCCTCTGGATGTGCCAGGGCTACTATCGCCATTCGGAAGGCTACACTCCGGAATGGAAAGACATGGACAAGTTCAAGGGGAAGATCGTCCATCCCCAGACCTGGCCGAAGGACCTCGTCACCGAAGGCAAGAAGATCGTCGTGATCGGCTCCGGCGCAACCGCCGCGACGTTGATCCCTAGCATTGCCGGCAAGTGCGAGCATGTCACCATGCTGCAGCGCTCGCCGACCTATTTCCGCACCGGCCGCAATGCGATCGAGATCGCCGAAGAGCTGCGTCGCCTGCAGATCAAGGAGGAGTGGATCCATGAGATCGTGCGCCGGAAAATCCTGTTCGAGCAGGACTGGTTCACCAGGCGCTGCTTCACCGATCCGGAAGCGGTGAAGAAGGAACTGATTGGCGCCGTGCGCGCCGTGCTGCCGGAAGGTTTCGACGTCGACAGGCATTTTACGCCGGACTATCGGCCCTGGCGCCAGCGCATCGCGTTCGTGCCGGACGCCGACCTGTTCGAGGCGGTGAAGAGCGGCAAGGCTTCCGTCGTGACCGACCACATCGACCGCTTCACCGAGAAGAGTATCCTGCTGAAGTCCGGCCAGGAGTTGGAAGCCGACATCATCGTCACCGCCACCGGCTTCAACCTCTGCATCCTCGGCGACATCGCTTTTGAGATCGACGGCAAGCCGCTCAATTTCGCCGACACCGTCACCTATCGCGGCATGATGTTCACGGGCGTGCCCAACATGGCCTGGGTGTTCGGATATTTCCGCGCCAGCTGGACGCTGCGCACCGACCTCGTCGCCGATTTCGTCTGTCGCCTGCTGGCGCATATGAAGGAGAAGGGCGCCAAGCGTATGGTGCCGGCGCTCCGCAAGCAGGACGGCAACATGCCGCTTCTGCCGTGGATCGATGAGGAGAATTTCAACCCCGGCTACATGCTGCGCCACATGCACCTCTTGCCCAAGCGCGGCGACAAGCCGGAATGGCAGCACACCCAGGATTACTGGGCGGAGAAGGACGAAATTCCGGCGATCGACCTTGACGATTCCGCTTTCGTGTACGGCTGATCTGGCTCGATCAGGGTAGCGTGCAGCAGATACCGCTCGGGTCCGCTCGTCATCGCGTCGAACGGCCAGCAGGTGGAGAGCACGAGTTCGTAACTGCTGGTGAGAGGATCGATGCCGAACTGATCGAAGCGCACGACGCTCTGCGAGTCGGCGCGATAGCGAAAGATTTTTCCGTCGCGCCGCGTCACCTCGATCTCGTCGCCGATCCTGACGTCCCTGAGAAAGCGGAAATGCGTATCGCGATGGGCGGAGTAGACGGCGACGCCGCGCTCTCCGGCGTCAGCGGTGAATTCGAGATGACCAGGGCCGAAGGCCAGCGCCTGTCCGCTCGATCCCGCCAGCACGATCGCACTGGCGCCGATCCGCTTCACCTCGATCCGTGCCACCGGCCAGGTGTCGGCCCACGACCACGGCTTGCTGTCGCGGCCGGTTGCGATCGTCTCGTTGAACGCGCGCTCCAGGAGCACCTGCGCCAGCAGCGCCTTGGCATGGATATAGGCGCCTTGCCCGAACAGGA
>DASWVJ010000011.1:0-6017 GCA_036406295.1 Bradyrhizobium sp. | reverse complement strand
TCAGGCGCGGATGCGGCTCGGCGGTCTTGGCCGCGATCGCGACATTGGCGCCGTCACGCGCCGCCCGCAGCGCAATCGCAAGCCCGATGCCGCGGCTCGCACCCGAGATGAACAGCGTCTTGCCTTTGAGCGATGCCATGGGAGTCTCCGTAATGAATACAAGTTAGATAGGCTCCCTCCCTCCTTGCGGGGGAGGCGGGAAGAGGGGTAGCCCCGGGCCTGATCGTAGACACAGCGCATGACTGCAGCAATGTTATCGACGAGGGCTAAGCGGTTCGTCCGGTAGCGGAGCAAGCGGTACCCCTCTCCCTAAGTCACCCCGCAAACGCGCAACAGCGTCATGGCCGGGCTTGTCCCGGCCAACCACGACTTTTCTCGCGGCACAAAAAACGTGGATTCCCGGGACAAGCCCGGGCATGACGAGCTTGTGGCGGGCATGGCGACGAGAGTACTCCGCCTATGCGATAGCCCTGCTCTCGCAAGGGCGGAAAGAACCCATCCGCTGCTGCGCCCCTGCCGCTGCATATCCCGTACTACTGCCCCGCGGCCCATGCCCCTCGTGTCCGCGGATCGGGTGCGCCGAGGGGGCCGTGGGGGCCGATGAAAATCGAATTCGCCGAGGTCTGGCCCAGCGTATCGACGACCTTGTGGCCCTTGTCGCGGAGTTCGGCGAGCACCGCGTCGGGGATGCCGCGCTCGGCCCGCACCTCATCCGGGAGCCATTGATGATGGATGCGCGGTGCGGCGACGGCCGCGGCGATGTTCATCCTGTAATCGATGGTATTCACGATCACCTGTGTCACCGCGGAGATGATGCGGCTGCCGCCGGGCGTGCCCGTGACCAGCACCGGCCTGCCGTCCTTCAGCACGATGGTTGGCGACATCGAGGACAGCGGCCGTTTGCCCGGACCGGGCAGATTGGCCTCGAAGCCGACCAGGCCGAAGGCATTGGCAGCGCCGGGAGCCGCGGTGAAATCGTCGAGCTCGTTGTTGAGCAGGATGCCGGTGCCTTCGGCAACGAGACCGACTCCATAGGGAAAGTTCAGCGTATAGGTGTTGCTGACGGCATTGCCCTTGGAGTCCACTACCGAGTAATGCGTGGTGTTGCTGCCCTCGCGCTGCGGCTTTGCCGGCGCCGCCTCTGCCCAGGGCGTGGCGTGGGCGGCATCGATGGTGGCGCGCTGCCTTGCCGCGTAATCCTTGGCGATCAGCATGTTGGTCGGCGCGTTGACGAAGGCTGGATCGCCGAGATAGCGGGCGCGGTCGGCATAGGCGCGTTTCATGGCCTCGATCATCAGATGCAGCGACGCGGCCGAGCCCTGCTTCATCTCGCCGAGCGGAAAGCCTTCGAGGATGTTGAGGGTCTCCAGCAGCACCGTGCCGCCCGACGAGGGCAGCGGCATCGACACGATGTCATAGCCGCGATAGGTGCCGCGCATCGGCGCGCGCAAGATGGCCTGATACGATTTCAGGTCGTCCGTGGTCATGATGCCGCCGGAATCACGGATCGTCTTGACGAGCTTTTCCGCCACCGGACCTTCGTAGAACCCGCGCGGTCCCTGCTCGGCAATGGCGGAAAGCACCGAGGCAAGATCGCTCTGCACGAACGTATCGCCCTCGCCTAGCGGACGGCCGTCCGTCTTCGAGAAGGCCTTCGCCGAATTCGGCCACCGCGACATGCGGCGATACATGTCCGACAGCGTGTCGGCCATGTCGTCGGTGACGACAAAGCCGTCGCGCGCGAGCGCAATTGCGGGCTTGAGGATTTCGGCCAGCGTGAAATTGCCGGAGCCGAACTTTTCGAGCGCCAGCGCCAGGCCTGCGACCGTACCGGGCACGCCGATGCCGAGTGCGGAATCGCGCGACTTCGCCGGATCTGGCTTACCGTCCGGCCCGAGGAAGATGTCCCGCGTGATCGCCTGCGGCGCCGTCTCGCGATAGTCGATGGTGATGTCCTGGCCACGCTCGGCAGAGTGGATCACCATGAAACCGCCGCCGCCGATATTTCCGGCGCGCGGATAAGTCACGGCGAGCGCAAAGCCGGTCGCGACCGCGGCATCGACCGCGTTGCCGCCTTGCTTCAGGATGTCTGCGCCGATCTGCGCGGCGAGCTTCTCCTGCGCCACCACCATGCCATGTTCGGCCGCTACGGCCTGGACCGAATCGAGCGGCGGCGGAGTGTAGAAGCGGCGCTCCTGCGCATCGGCAGGCCAGGCGAGCAATGCCAGCGCGACTATCGCGAAACGCTTGCAGCCATTTGTCGTAAGGAAGTTCATCGCCAATCCACGCATCAAATCCGGCCGGCAGACATGCGACAACGTGCGACGTCGTCACGGCCGTGAATGCTATATGGCTTTCGGCCGGGCAGGCAAAACGCCTGTTTGTGATCAGAGGGGCGCCTTGACATGGCGGTGACGGAATTTGCAGCGGATCGCGCGGAAGGAATGCCGGTCTATCCGCGCCGCGCCGCCGTCATCAGCTGGATCTTCTTCGATTGGGCCGCGCAGCCCTATTTTACACTGATCACCACCTTCGTATTTGCGCCCTATTTCGCAAATTTCGTGGCGCCGAATCCGGCCGCAGGCCAGGCGCTGTGGGGATTTGCCGCCGCCGCCGCCGGCTTCACCATCGCGCTGCTGTCGCCGGTGCTTGGCGCCATTGCCGACGCATCCGGCCGGCGCAAGCCATGGATCGCGGGCTTCGGGGTGCTGCTTGTCATCGGCGCCAGCGCAATGTGGTTCGGTCGGCCCGGCGATCCCTCGATCATTGCGCCGCTGCTGCTCGCCTATGCGATTGCCTCCATCGGCGTCGAATTTGCAACTGTCTTCAACAATGCGATGATGCCGACCCTGGTGCCGCCGGATCGTATCGGGCGTCTGTCCGGCACAGGCTGGGCCACCGGCTATATCGGCGGCATCGTCAGTCTGATCATCGTGCTCGGCTTCCTTGCCGCCAGTCCCGATACCGGCCGCACGCTGTTCGGTCTCGCCCCGCTGTTCGGGCTCGATCCTGTGACCCATCAGGGCGACCGCATCACCGGGCCCCTGACCGCCGTCTGGTTCATCGTGTTCGTGATGCCGATGTTTCTGCTGACGCCGGACTATCCTGCGAAGCGCCCGGTGCGCGAGGCGTTGCGCGCAGGGCTCATGGAGCTGAAGGATACGCTCGGCGAATTGCCGAAGCAGAAATCGATGTCGCTCTTCCTGCTCGCCAACATGATCTACACGGACGGGCTGGTGTCGCTGTTTGCATTCGGCGGCATCTATGCGGCCGGCACCTTCGGCTGGCACACGCTGCAAGTCGGCACGTTCGGCATCATCCTTGCGATCGCCGGCACGTTCGGGGCCTGGCTCGGCGGCAAGCTCGACGACCATTTCGGGCCGAAGCGCGTCATTGCCGGCAGCATGATCGTATTGCTGCTCGCCGTAATCGCCATTTTGCTGGTCGACAAGGACCGTATCTTTTTCATCCAGGTCGCCCCGCCGCAGCCCGGCGGCGCGCTGTTCGCCGCCGCGTCGGAAAAAGCCTATCTCATTCTCGGCTGTCTCATCGGTGCCGCCGGCGGTCCGTTGCAGGCGGCGGCGCGCACGCTGCTGATTCGCCTCGCGCCGAAGGATCGCATCGCGCAATATTTCGGGCTGTTCGCGCTGACGGGCAGGGTGACATCCTTCGTCGGCCCGCTGCTGATCGGCACCGTCACCGCGGCGAGCGCGAGCCAGAAGGCCGGCATGGCGATGCTGATCGTATTCTTTACGGTCGGGATGGTGCTGCTGATGATGGTGGAGGAGCCGGTAGCTGACGCCCGTGCCAGGCGAGGCGCGAGCCGGGACCGATAACCCGCAACGTCATTCCGGGCGCGTTAGCGCGAACCCGGATCCCGCGCCTTACATCGAGATTCCGGTTCATCGCTGCGCGATGCCCCGGAATGACGGCTTTCAATTAATGCCGGAAATGCCTGACGCCGGTAAACACCATGGCGATGCCGTGCTCGTCGGCGGCCTTGATCACCTCGTCGTCGCGCACGGAGCCGCCCGGCTGAATTACCGCGGTGGCGCCGGCCTCGATGCAGGCCAGCATGCCGTCGGCAAATGGGAAGAAGGCGTCCGAGGCCACGACCGAGCCCTTGGTCAGGGGGTCGGCGAGCTTCAGTTCCTTGGCGGCGTCGAGCGCCTTGCGCGCGGCGATGCGCGCGGAATCGACGCGGCTCATCTGGCCCGCGCCGATGCCGACGGTGGCGAGATCCCTGGCGTAGATGATCGTGTTGGACTTGACGTGCTTGGCGATGCGGAACGCGAACTTCAGGTCGCGCAGTTCAGCGTCGGTGGGCGCACGCTTGGTCACCACCTTCAGGTTCATGTCGTCGATCACGGCATTGTCGCGGCTCTGCACGAGCAGACCGCCGGCAACGGTCTTGGCGGTGAGGCCGATGCTGCGCGGATCGGGCAGGCCGCCGGCAAGCAGCAGCCGCAGATTTTTCTTCGCCGAGATGACGGCGATCGCCTCTTCCGTCGCGTCGGGTGCAATGATCACTTCGGTGAAGATTTCGGTAATGGCGCGCGCGGCATCCGCGTCTAGCACGCAATTGACCGCGACAATGCCGCCGAAGGCCGACGTCGAATCACAAGCCAGCGCCTTGCGATAGGCGCTGACAAGGTCCGGACCTTCCGCCACACCGCAGGGATTGGCATGCTTGACGATGACACAGGCCGCGGTCCGCTTGGGATCGAACTCGCCGATGCATTCATAGGCCGCGTCGGTGTCGTTGATGTTGTTGTAGGAAAGCTCCTTGCCCTGCAATTGCCGGGCAGTCGACACGCCGGGCCGCTTCTCGGGCGTGGCATAGAAGGCCGCGTTCTGGTGCGGGTTCTCGCCGTAGCGTAGCGACTGGATCAGCCGGCCGCCGAAGGCGCGGAAATCAGGCGCGTCCATGCCGTTCTGCGCGGCGAACCAGTTCGAGATGGCGGCATCATAGGCGGCGGTGCGGGCATAGGCCTTTGCCGCGAGGCGGCGGCGCAGCAGTAGCGTGGTGGCGCCATTGTTGGCGGCGAGCTCGTCGAGCACGGCCTGGTAATCCTGCGGCTCGACCACCACCGCGACGTCGTCATGGTTCTTCGCGGCGGCGCGGATCATCGCGGGGCCGCCGATGTCGATGTTCTCGATGCAGTCCTCGAAGCCGGCGCCTTTGCCGACGGTAGCCTCGAACGGATAGAGATTGACCACCAGCAGGTCGATCGGCGCGATGTCGTGCGCCCTCATCGCGCTGGTGTGTTCCTTGTTGCCGCGGATCGCGAGCAGTCCGCCATGCACCTTCGGGTGCAGCGTCTTGACCCGGCCGTCCATCATTTCGGGAAAGCCGGTCAGCTCGGAGACGTCCCTCACCAGGAGCCCTGCGGAGGCAATCGCTTTCGCCGTGCCGCCGGTCGAGACCAACTCGACGCCGCGGGCCGCCAGCGCCGTGGCGAATTCGATCAGTCCGGTCTTGTCGGAAACGGACAACAGAGCACGGGAAACGTGGCGGGTCGTATCGGTCATGGGCAAGGTCCTTTGTCAGGGGATTCTTCTGCCCAGGCGCGCGGCACATCATCCCGCGCTTCCCGATGGTGCTCCATCCAAAGTCGCCAGTCGCGCGAGCCCGGGCTGGTTAGCAGCTTTTGGCGCCGTTCTCAATGGCAACAGGCGCGCCGGTGAGGATGAAGCTGGGCACTACTCGTTCGCCATGGCGCCCGGCTACTTTGCATGGGGTTGTTTTCGAGATTTTAGTCGGGAGCCCTTCACAGCCAACGAGGTGGCACGCCCCGCCGCAGAAGACGTTAGAGCGGCAGTTCCGGTTCGCGGCTGGCGTTGCGCCGTGCGCTGGTCTGGGCTGCCGAGGTCGAGGAGCGGACAAAACTCCAGCGGATCGAGGAGGCCTGGCGGCAATCCTGCCGGATCACGATCTGGGCGGTGCGGCGCGGGCCGTCATTGCCGGCCAGGAACACGCTGTCTTCGAGATCGACCTTGTCGTCCATGGCCTCGAA
>DASWVJ010000010.1:0-8653 GCA_036406295.1 Bradyrhizobium sp. | reverse complement strand
CTGAGGAACGCTCACGGGTGGGGCGGTCATGGCGAAAGCAGGCAAGAGGCGGAAGAGCAAGCGCGAGACGACGAAGCAGTCGCAGGCAAAGCGCGCGCTGATCAAGCTCGATTTTTCCGAGGCGCCGAAGAAGAAGCGTCCGAGCGGCCCGCCGGCACCCCGCACGACCACCCACAAGAAGAGAACAGTGTGGTTTCAGGCCCGCGCCGCGTGGCCTTATCGAGAACCTTCCGCCCACGCGCTGGTCAGGGAGCGTTCGCGCGCGGCTGCCGCGTTGGCGCCTCAGGCAAATGTACCCGATTGGGAGCTGGTCGGTCCCACGAATGTCGGCGGGCGGATGACATCCATCTGCTGCGCTCCGAGGAAACCGAACATCATCTGGGCAGGCGCTGCAGGCGGCGGCGTTTGGAAGAGTGAGGACGGCGGAAAAAACTGGCGCGGACTTTGGCACAACCAGCCGACGCTCAATGTTGGATCGATCGCCGTGGACCCTGTCAATCCCGCGATCCTGTATTGTGGGACAGGCGAGGCAAATCTTTCGGCAGATTCCTATCCCGGCGTCGGGATTTTCCGATCGGTCGACGGTGGCGACAGCTGGCAAATTCTTGCACCTTCCGAGGCGGCCGACATCCCGACACGTATCGGATGCCTGGTCATCGACCCCTTTGACACGTCTCACCTCTGTCTCGGCGGAGTGACCCACAGTGAAGGCGGCAGCGACGGCATGTTCGTGTCCCGGAACGGCGGCCTGAGCTGGGGACGGCTGAACTTCCCCGGCAATGGGCAGTACCGGTGCCATTCGATCGTCTTTCACCCGACCATTCGCGACACGTTGTTCGCAACCATCTCGGCGCGAGGCACCCAAAGCGGCATCTGGCGATCGACCAATGGCGGCGCTTCGTGGACTCAATTGACGAACGGACTGCCTTCTCCGGAAAGGTTCGGCCGGATCTCGCTGGCGATCGCGCCGTCCAAGCCGTCGGTCATCTATGCGCTCGCCTCTACGCTGAAGGAAGGCGTGCTGGGCGTCTTCAGGTCCGACAACGGCGGCAACAGCTGGAGCAATGTCGCGGGAACGCATTTCGCCCGGGAAGGGCAAATGTCGTATGGCAATACAATCGCGGTTCATCCGGCCGATCCCAACCATGTCCTTTGCGGGGGCGTCGATCTGCACCTGACGCGTGACGGCGGCAACACCTGGGTTCGTGCCACGAGGTGGGACGCCAAGCGCGGCAAGCCGAATTATGCGCACGCGGACCATCATTGCCTGCTGATGCCGGTAGATCAGCCCGGGCTGGTCTACGATATGAACGACGGCGGGATGGATGTCAGCTTGGATGGCGGCAAGACCTGGGAGAACAGGAGCAATGGTCTTGCCGTCAGCATGTTCTATGACGTCGATGTTGCGCAGAGCGACGGCCGGATGTTCGGAGGCGGCCTGCAGGACAATGGCACCAACGTCACGCTTGCCGGCGAGGTCACGACCGGCGATGGCGACACCGTCGTCCTTGGCGGAAAGCCGGGCGATTTCGTCGAGGTGACGGGCGGCGACGGCGGATGGATGATCATCGATCCGACCAACCTCGAACACTTCTACACGACCTCGCAAAACATGACGGTCAACCGGTTCCGCAAGACGACCGGCTGGACCGACGCATCGCCTCCCGTCAATCAAGCGGAAGCCGAGTCGGTGTGGATGGTCTTTCTGGAATTCGATCCGGGCGACTCGCGAACGGTATTCGCCGGGGGGCTGCGGGTCTGGCGCACCAGGGACGACGGCAACCACTGGGCGGCGGTGTCTCCCGTTCTCGATGGCAGCGCGATCTCTGCGGTCGAAATCGCGCAAGCCGATCCGAAGATGGTCTACATCGGGACGGAGAAAGGCGGAATCTACCGGAGCCGCGACGGTGGCGACAGCTGGAGCGAGGACCTGGCCAGTCCGGTTCTCCCGGGCTTCACCATCACGCGTCTCCTGACGAGTCCGGCCAACGCTCGGCTTCTCTACGCGACGGTGGCAAATTCCAATGCACGCCATGTATTTCGATCGAGGGACGGCGGGTCGACCTGGAGCGACATCGATCGCGGCCAGTTGCCGGACGTTCCGCATCACGCCATCGCCATTCCGCGGGCGAAGCCGTCAACGCTCTATGTCTGCAGCGACGCCGGCGTTCACGTATCCACCGACGCAGGCGAAACCTGGAAATCGCTGACGCGCAACCTGCCGACCGTTCCGGTTGTCGACCTCGTCTATCATGACGGCGACGGCACCTTGACCGCGGCCACTTACGGTCGAAGCATCTGGCGGATCAAGCTGTAGCTATTTGTCGCGGCGATCTTCGGTGCGGCGGTTAAACCATTCCGCGCGCCGGCGGAGATTGTCGGGTCCTTCTTGCGCCCGGCGCAGCGGCTTGCCCGCCGAATCAGCGGGATGATCCTTGTCGACGGTCCTGTCGGGCTTGCTTGAGTCCTCACCGGACTTGCGGCGCTTGTCGTCCATGCCAACAACCTCCTTCGGACCAACGTTGGACAAAGTCCAACGTTCCCGGATTCGAGGTGCGCGACGGCGCGGCTCTCAATACAGCGGGAAGCGCTGCGGATAGCCGCCGAGATCGGACGGCGGATTGAGCGGCTGGCGATCGATCGGCCGCTGACGGTTCTCGCGCGCGAAGGTCGGATAGCCGATCTCCGGCGGGAAGGCGTAGTCCTGGAATTTGCGGTCGCCCGGCAGCACCTCGGTGCCGGCGTCGAGCCATGAGCGCGTCGTGATGTAAACGCGGGTGTTCGGGCCCTGCTGGATGACGCGGTTCGGCCCGGTCGGGCCGTAGTAGGCGCGGCCGTTCTTGTCGTATTGCAGCCGGGTCTGCTGCGCGTTGGCGGGCAGCACGCCGATTGCGAGGACGGCGATTGCCGCAAACAGCATCGGAATTTTCGGGGTCATTCGCATCCTCGTCGTTGCACCTTTGGGAACTCGCAGGTGCCCGTGTCCAATTTGGGGCCATCCTAGCCCCGCGCCCGGTGTCCCCACTAGGTCAATTGGGCCACACGAGGGAGAATAATACGCCCATGCCGTTGAAAGTTGCATGAAAACCAGCGGCTTGGCGGGATCGCGGCGCTCACATAGCGCCGCGCAGGACAGGCTTGCCGGAGCCCGAGACCCAGTCCGTTCGACAGTCGGCGCGCTTCATCTCGGCGCGGGCGAACAATTCCGCGAGCCTGGCGTCGTTGCCGGCCGCAATCAGGCTCAGGCGGTTGAGCAGGCAGGCGATAGCTGCGCTACGGGCAGGGACAGTCTCGCCCTGGCAGACGAAGCCGGAGATACGCAGGGTGGGCTGCTCGATAGCCTTGAGGAAGCCGAGGCAGGCATCGCCGCTCCGGCGGAGCAGGGTGACGGGGCCGAATTTGCTGTCGATCGAGGCCGCACTTTCGGTCACCGCCAGCGGCTCGAATTCGCCGCCCGGGCGGTAGATCTCGAGCTCAGCAACCGTCCTCTCGTTCTCCGCATTCCAGCGCAACACATCCTTGCGGCCACCCTCGGGATGCCGGAGGATCTCATAAGACCTTGTTTTGTATAGTAAATCATACTGATTGCTGGCGAAGGCCGGGCTTGGGCGGGCCGCCGCGGTCCAGTCCGGCTGCGCCGGGGTATCGGCGTGCATGTCCGGCAGCTGATCCCAGAGATAGACG
The DNA here is from genome assembly GCA_036406295.1 of Bradyrhizobium sp. Classification (GTDB taxonomy): domain Bacteria; phylum Pseudomonadota; class Alphaproteobacteria; order Rhizobiales; family Xanthobacteraceae; genus Bradyrhizobium. The sequence goes on along the minus strand of DASWVJ010000010.1, from coordinate 4,969 downwards.
CCGACGATGAATAGCAGCGCCAGCGTACCTAGATAGGCGATCAGCCGCGCCAGCGTGGCGCAGATTTCGTCCGTCATGGCGTTCAGGGCGGGACCAATGTCGCTGGTATGATGAGGAGTAGCCGGAACGGCCTGAGACGGCTGCATCAAACGCCCGAAAAACACGTCTAACGTTGTGCTGAGGCCGTTTCTCGCATAGAAGCGCTGCCTCTTCCCTTATCAGCCGCGGGCTTGGGGAAGGCATTTTTCTTCGGAGAGTGAACGATGGGTTACAAAGTCGCAGTGGTCGGCGCCACCGGCAATGTCGGGCGCGAGATGCTCAACATCCTGGATGAGCGGAAATTCCCTGCCGACGAGGTCGTAGCCCTCGCCTCGCGCCGCAGCGTCGGCGTCGAGGTCTCCTATGGCGACCGTACGCTGAAGGTCAAAGCGCTCGAACATTTCGACTTCTCCGACGTAGACATCGCGCTGATGTCCGCGGGCGGCTCGGTGTCGAAGGAATGGTCACCGAAGATCGGCGCGGCCGGCGCCGTCGTGATCGACAATTCCTCGGCCTGGCGCATGGACCCCGACGTGCCGCTGATCGTGCCGGAGGTGAATGCGGATGCGGCTGCCGGCTACACCAGGAGGAACATCATCGCGAACCCGAACTGCTCGACCGCGCAACTCGTGGTTGCGCTGAAGCCGCTCCATGACAAGGCGACCATCAAGCGCGTCGTGGTCTCGACCTATCAGTCGGTATCGGGCGCCGGCAAGGATGCGATGGACGAACTGTTCTCGCAGACCAAGGCCGTCTACACCAATGACGAACTGGTCAACAAGAAGTTCCCCAAGCGCATCGCCTTCAACGTCATCCCCCACATCGACGTCTTCATGGAAGACGGCTACACCAAGGAAGAGTGGAAGATGATGGCGGAGACCAAGAAGATCCTTGATCCCAAGATCAAGCTGTCCGCCACCTGCGTGCGCGTGCCTGTCTTCGTCGGCCACTCCGAGGCCGTCAACATCGAATTCGAGAATCCGATCACGCCGGACGAGGCGCGCGACATCCTGCGCAGGGCGCCGGGCTGTCTCGTCATCGACAAGCAGGAGCCCGGCGGCTACGTCACGCCGTATGAGGCGGCCGGCGAGGATGCCACCTATATCAGCCGCATCCGCGAGGATGCGACGGTGGAGAACGGCCTTGTGCTGTGGTGCGTCTCAGACAACCTGCGCAAGGGCGCGGCGCTGAACGCGATCCAGATCGCGGAAGTCCTGATCAACCGCAAGCTCATCACGGCAAAGAAGAAGGCTGCGTAACGCGGAGGCCGGGAGTCGCGAATGACCGAACAGCCGGCATCTCCCTATCAGCCGAACCAGACGGCCAAGCGTGTCGAGCGCGGCTTCGAGAGCGTGATTTTCAACAGCCGCTGGCTGATGGCGCCGTTTTATTTCGGTCTCGTCGTCAGCCTTGCCGTGTTGCTGCTCAAGTTCTGCATGGTGCTCTACGAGTTCATCCTGCATGCGCCCGGCTCGAAGGAAAGCGACATCATCCTCGGCGTGCTGTCGCTGATCGACATCTCGCTGACCGGCAATCTGATCCTGATCGTGGTGTTTTCCGGCTACGAGAACTTCGTTTCCAAGATCGATCCCGGCGGTCATCCGGATTGGCCGGATTGGATGACCAAGATTCATTTCGGCGGGCTGAAGCAGAAGCTGCTCGCCTCGATCGTCGCAATCTCGGCGATTCAGGTGCTGAAAGCTTTCATGAACATCGACACCAATTTTGATTCGACCAAGCTTGCCTGGCTGGTCGGCGTGCACCTGACGTTCGTGGTGTCGGCCTTCATGCTCGCGATCTCCGACCGCTGGAGCGCCGGTGATCATGGAGGTGAGTAGCGGGATGAATGCCAACCCCTCATGGTGAGGAGCCCGCAGGGCGTCTCGAACCATGAGGCCACAGATGGGCCTTCATCCTTCGAGACGGCGTTACGCGCCTCGTCAGGATGAGGGTCAAGGTTCCCGCGCGCTTTTAAATTCCTTCGCTTCCCGATCGAGCACGAACAGCGAGCCCTCGGCGACGCCGAAATAGGCGCCGTGAAGGTCCATCTCGCTGCTTTGCACGCGCTCGCGCACGAAGGGGAACGTCATCAGGTTTTCCAGGCTGCGGAAGATCGCAGCCTTTTCGATACGCACGGTGAAGTCGTGCATGGTCTCGTGGCCGCGCTGCTCGACCACCTCGCCCGGCTTGATGAACATCGCCATCCACTTGCCGATGAAATCGCCGGGCGACAGCGGCTTGATCTTATCGATGAAGGCGCGGATGCCGCCGCATTGGGCGTGGCCGAGTACGACGATGTGCTTCACCTGCAGCACGCTGACGGCATATTCCAGCGCCGCCGACACGCCATGGGCGCTGCTGTCGGGCTGGTAGGTCGGCACCAGATTGGCGACGTTGCGCACCACGAACAATTCGCCCGGGCCGGCGTCAAAAATCACTTCCGGCGAGACGCGGGAATCGCAGCACCCGATCACCATCACCGCCGGCGACTGGCCGCGTTCGGACAATTCGCGGTAGCGCGACTGCTCGGTCGGCAGGCGCTGTGTGGTAAAAGTCCGGTAGCCGTCTAGCAGATGCTGCGGAAAGGGCGCCATGGCCCTTGCCTAACCATAAGAAGCGCGTGGGGACAAGGCTTCCGGGAAAGGAAGTGGAGTGCTATCCGCTGCATTTCAATCATCTCCGAGGGAACCCCATGATCCGTCCGCGTCGCAGCCTGCTGTTCATGCCGGGGTCGAATGCAAGGGCGCTGGAGAAGGCGCGTAATCTGCCGGTCGATGGCGTGATCCTCGATCTCGAGGATGCAGTAGCCCCCGACGCCAAGGCCGTGGCGCGCGACCAGATCGCGCAGGCCGTGGCCGCCAAGGGTTTCGGCAAGCGCGAGGTGCTGATCCGCATCAACGCGCTCGATACGCCTTGGTGGATCGACGATCTCAACATGGCCGGCAAGGCAAAGCCCGACGGCATCCTGGTGCCGAAGATTTCCAGCGTCGCCGATCTCACGGCGATCGCCGACCGGCTCAGCGACACCAATGCCGACCAGTCGATCCGGGTCTGGGCCATGATCGAGACCGCGCGCGCGGTGCTCGATGCCGACAAGATCGCAGCCGCCTCGCGCGATTCCGAGACGCGGCTGGCCGGCTTCGTGTTCGGTCCGAACGACATTTCGCGGGAGACGCGTATCCGCATGAAGCCGGGCCGCGCCGAAATGATCCCGATGATCACCCACTGCGTCCTCGCCACCCGCGCGCACGGGTTGGAAATCCTCGACGGCCCCTACAGCGACATCGCCAATATCGACGGGTTTGCCGCCGAATGCGCGCAGGGCCGCGATCTCGGCTTTGACGGCAAGACGCTGATCCACCCGAGCCATATCCAGGCCTGCAATGCCATCTTCACCCCGCCGGCGGAAGAAGTGGAACTGGCCCGCAAGATCATTGCAGCGTTTGAGAAGCCGGAGAACGCCTCGCGCGGCGCGATCCAGCTCGACGGCCGCATGGTGGAACGCCTGCATGCCGACATGGCGCGGCGTACCATCGCGATTTCGGATGCGATCGCGGCCATGGCTTGAAGCCTGCTAGCTGCGTTTCAGGCTGAGAATGAAGCGTGCAAGGTCATCGGCCTGATCCGGCGCGATGATGAGATTCGGCATGTCGCGGTGGTTGGTGCGGAAGAAGACCTTCAGCGACAGCTCCGTTGTCGAGGTCCGGCTGGCGATGCGTACGAAGTCGGGCGCCCGGCTAAACTCGCCTGGGCTGGTTGCCTCCAGCGCATGACATTCGCTGCACCAGGCTTCCGCAAGACGGCGGCCGGCTGATGTGCCGTCGTTCAGCGATGCACCGTGAGCCACATGAAGGCGGATCAGCACCAGCGCAGCGAGCGCGATCAAGAACGCGATAAAAATATGGATCCAGCCGTTCCGCCACATGACGATGGCTAGTGCCTGACCGGTTCGCCCAGCGTATCGATGGTCGGCGCGTTGGGGCAGTACTCCTGGTAGTGCTCCGCGGCGGTGCCGGCAGCGAAATCGCTGTGGCATTGCGCCTTGTCGCGGCACATGGCGCAGACCCGCCGCATGTCACGCACCAGCAAGGGTTCCGTGCGCTCCAAATCCTCCATGTCGATGCCGAGCGCCTTCAGCATCTCCGGCAGTTCGTCGGTGCCATGCGGGCCGACCTGGACCAAGCGGTCCAAGTCGTCCGGCGAGACTCGCAAGTCCCGCGCGATTGCGTCGAAATCGGTGCGGTTCATCCGGCGGATTTCGTTCAGCTCGCGGCGGTGCTTGAGCCAGTCGGCGAACTTGCCGACAAGAAACTCGACAGTGGGATAGGGTTCGTGCGGGGCGGTCATGGCTGCCCTCCGGTCGACGATGGAACTTGCACTATATGACCAGAACAACCCGCAAGGCGTATTGCGGCAGATCAAACAATGTGGGGTGGAGTAAAGAGCGCTAAAGCGCGATGACTTTTCCTCGAATCGTCATCCCGCTTGTCGTTCTGTTCGAGCATGATGTGCGCGCAAAACGCTTCGTGCTTGTCGCAGGGAAAACCGGCCTCCACTCGGGATCATGCTCTAGCCGAAGCGCTCCGCCGCCCAGCCGTACAGGCTGCCGGAGAGCGGCGCCTGATTGCCGCGGCCCTTTGGCGAGATATGAAGGCCGATCACCTGGGGGTCGCTCGTCAATCCGGAAAAATCCGACGGATCGAAAAACAGTTTCGGTTCGGCGTGTACGGCGTAGAACGCCTGCTTCGGCAGCGCATGCACGATTTCGCCGCTGCGGCGTGCGAGCGCGGTGAGCGCTGCCGGACCGTAGATCGCAACGCGGATGTCGGAGAGGCGTTGCGAGCCGCCGCGCAGGCGGCGCATTGCAAAAACCCAGCGATGCCTGAGCGACAGCCAGTTCGGCGTCAGCTCGTCCTGTTCCATCAGCTCG
>DASWVJ010000009.1:0-10922 GCA_036406295.1 Bradyrhizobium sp. | reverse complement strand
GGCGAGAGCCCGATCCGCTACCTGCATGAGGCGGCACAGCGCATCGCGCGCGGCGAATGCAGTGTTGCGGCGGTGTGCGGCGCCGAGGCGCAGTCGACCGCCACCAAGGCCGAGCGTGCCGGCGTCACGCCGCCCTGGACGCCGTTCGCCCATGACGTGGAAGAGCCGAAGCGCGGCGCGGCGTTCCAGAAACCGATGGCGGTGAAGCTCGGCGTATTCCGTCCCATTACGGTCTACCCGATCTATGAGAGCGCGACATCAGCCCATTGGGGCCAGACCCCGCGCGAGGCACTCGCCGAATCCGGCGAGCTCTGGTCGACCTATGCCGGCGTCGCCGCGCAGAACCCCAACTCCTGGCTGAAGAAGAATTTTGCACCGGATGAGATCACAACGCCCTCACCTGACAATCGGCTGATCGCCTGGCCCTATACGAAACTGATGGTGGCCAATCCCAGCGTGAACATGGGCGGCGCGCTGATCCTGACCAGCCTTGCGAAGGCGCGCGCGGCCGGCGTGCCGGAGGACCGCATGGTCTATGCGCTCGGCGGCGCATCCGCCGAGGAGCCGCGCGACTACCTGATCCGCGATCAGTTCTTCGAGAGCCATCCGCAGAACGCGGTGCTGAAGGCGATCATGGATTTGGTGGAAGGCGACGGCAAGAAATTCGACGCCATCGAGCTCTATAGTTGCTTCCCGGTCGTGCCCAAGATGGCGCGGCGCACCCTTGGCCTCGGCCTCGATGTGCGGCCGACGGTGGCCGGCGGCCTCACGTTCTTCGGCGCGCCGCTCAACACCTACATGACGCATGCGGCCTGTGCGATGGTGCGCAAGCTGCGCGAGGGCGGCAAGCTCGGCCTGCTCTATGGCCAGGGCGGCTTTGTCACCAAGCATCATGCGCTGGTGCTGTCGCGCGAGGCACCGAGGCAGGCGATGGCGCAGGACGCCAGCGTGCAGGCCGAGGCCGACCGCAACCGCCGCAAGGTGCCGGAGTTCGTCACCGAGGCGGGCGGCAAGGGCAAGGTCGAGGCCTTTACGGTGATCTACCGCGGCAATGGCGAGATCGAGCATGGCGTCACCATGCTGCGCACGGAGGATGGCCGGCGCACGCTTGGCCGCGTCCCCGCGAGCGACACCAAGACGCTGGCGCACCTGTTGAACATGGACCGCACGCCGGTCGGAACGATCGGCGACATCCTCACCGCCGAAGACGGCATGCTGGAGTGGCGGGTGGTGTAGGCTCCGCCGCTTGCGAGGATTGCAGGTGGGCAAAGCGAAGCGTGCCCACCTTTACAAGGCAGCTTTGGACGGTGGGCACGGCGCGCGCCTTTTCCCACCTTACGCGTTGTGGCTCGCTCTCCCCACAAGCGGGGCGAGGTGAAAGTCCCTATCCCTTCACATCCTGCATTTCCGACGCGGTCGCGGGCTTGCCGCGCTTGGCACCGGAGACGCGGACCTGATCGCCGTCGGCGAGGCCGTCGGGCGGGGCGATGATGATGCGGTCGTCTACTGCAAGGCCCGAGGCGAGCTCGATCTCCTTGCCGAGATCGCGCGCGATGGTCACCTTCTTGAACAGCACCTTGTCGTCGAGGCCGACGGTCGCGACGCTCAGTCCCTTCTGGTTGAAGATCAGCGCGCTGGAGGGAATGTGCAGCGGCACGGCGTCGCGCTGCAGACTGAGCTTGACGCTGGCATAGCCACCGGGCATCAACTCGCCGCCGGAATTGTCCAGCGCGAGCTGCATCCGCGTCGTGCCCGAGCTCACATCCACCGCCTGCGACGAAGCCTCCACCGTCGCGGCGAAGGTACGGTTGGGGTATTCCGGCATGGTCAGCACCGCCTTGGCGCCGATCTTGATTGCCGGCACGTAGGTCTGCGGCACGTTGACATAGACGCGCAGCCTGCTGACGTCGGAAACCACGAACATCGGCGGGCCCGACCCGCCGCCGGCATTGATCAGGGCACCCACGTCGGTGTCGCGTGCGGTGACGATGCCGTCGAAGGGCGCGGCGATCTTCTTGTAGCCGGCGAGCGCTTCCAGCCGCTCCACATTGGCCTGGCCCGAATTGACGGCGGCCTTCTTGTTGGCGAGATCGGCGGTGCGTTCGTCGATTTCCTGCGCCGAGACGAAGTTCGACGCCACCAGAGTCTTGCGGCGGTTGAGGGTGGCTTCCGACAGCCGCGCGCTCGACTGCGCGCTGGCGAGATCGGCGCGGGCCTGCAATAGCTGCTGATCCAGATCGGGCGCCTCGATTTCGGCGATCACCTGCCCGGCCTTGACGCGGGTTCCGATGTCGGCGCTCCAGCTTTTCAGGTAACCGGAGACGCGCGCGAAGATTGGCGCGCGGGAATAGGCCTCAAGCCGGCCGGGAAGATCGATGGTCGGATTGAGCGCTCTGCCCGCGGGCAGCTGCACCGCCACCGTCGGGACGGCCTGGTCGTCGGTCCATTCCTTCAGCCTGGTGTCGGCCTCTTCGCGGGCGCGAATGCCGGTAATGACGACGAGAACAAGTACGATGCCGGCCACCACACCAAATATGCCCAGCTTCCGTCGCGAAACCGGCGGGGGCTGATCAGTGGACATGCGGCATCTCCGATGGGGCGGTGGCTTTGGCTCCCTGCTTCTTGTGTACCATGCTGAACACCACGGGAACAAACATCAGTGTCGCAACCGTTGCAAAAATCAGGCCGCCGATGACGGCGCGGCCGAGCGGCGCGTTCTGCTCGCCGCCCTCGCCCAGCCCCAGCGCCATCGGCGCCATGCCGATAATCATCGCCAGCGCCGTCATCAGCACCGGGCGGAACCGGACGAATCCGGCTTCCAGCGCGGCAGCGAGGGGGTCGCCAAGCTCCTCGTAGCGCTCGCGCGCAAAGCTGATAACGAGAACGCTGTTGGCGGTGGCGACGCCCATGCACATGATCGCGCCGGTCAGTGCGGGCACCGAGAGCGTGGTCTGGGTCGTGAACAGCATCCAGATGATGCCGGCAAGGGCTGCGGGAAGCGCGGTGACGATCACGAACGGATCGGACCAGGACTGGAAGTTCACGACGATCAGGAGATAAATCAGCACGACGGCGGCGAGCAATCCGAACAGCAGCCCGAAAAACGCGCTGTACATGGTCTGCACCTGGCCGAGCAGCGCCACCGTGCTGCCCTTCGGCACGTCCTTGGCCGTCTCGGCAATCAATGCCCCGATCTCGGTAGCAATCGAGCCGAGATCGCGGCCCTGCGTGGTGGCGAAGATCTGCACCATCGGCTGGATGTCGTATTGCGACACCACGGCGCTGGAGTTTGTACGCCTGATGTTGGCGATACCGCCCAGGATCGGCGACTGCGTATTGCCGGTCGCGGTGATCGGCAGGGTCTGCAGCGCGCTCAACGAGTCGATCTGGTATTGCGGCGTCTGCATCACGATCGAATAGGACACGCCGTTGTCAGGGTTGAGATAATAGGTCGGCGCGACCTGCGAAGAGCCGGCGAGATTGACCACGAGGCTGTTGGTGACGTCGCGCTCGGTCAGCCCGACATATTGCGCGCGGGTACGGTCGACGTCGATATTGAAGGTCGGCGCATTCGGCGATTGCTGGATGCGCGCGTCGGCGACGCCGGGAATGCGGCGGATGCGGCTGAGCAAATTGTTGGCATAGGCGAAGTTGGCTTCCAAATTGGCGCCACGGATCTGCAGGTCGATCGGCGCCGGCGCGCCGAAATTGAGGATCTGGCTGACGATGTCGGCGGGCAGGAACGAGAAGCTCAGGCCGGGAAACAGTCGCGGCAGCTGCTCGCGCAGCGTCTTCACGTGCTCTTCGGTGGGGCGATGACCTTCCCTGAGCTTGATCTGGATGTCGCCGTCCATCGGGCCGATGACGCCGGTGTTGTTGTAGGTCATGTTGATGCCGGAGATCGGCATGCCGATATTGTCGGTCAGCGTCTCGATCTCACCAGGGATGAGTTTCCGCACCGCCTTCTGCACGTCGGCCAGCTGATTGGCGGTTTCCTCGACCCGGGTACCCACCTGGGTGCGCACATGCATCAGGATATTGCCGGCATCGACCGACGGGAAGAAGTTGCGGCCGAGGAACGGCGCCAGCAGGAAGGAGACGGCGACAAAGCCGAGGAAGCAGCCGACAAAGAGCTTGCGATGTCCGAGGGCGAGCCCGAGCAGATCGTGGTAGCCGCGGCGCACGCGCTCGAACCGGGCCTCAAACGCACGCTGGAACCGGACGAGCGGATTGCGCGTCGGCGGCGGCCCGCCCTCGTGATGCACATGCACCTGCAGCAGGTATTTCGCCATCGTCGGCACCAGCGTGCGCGACAGGATGAACGACCAGATCATGGCGAACATCACCGCTTCCGCCATCGGCACGAACAGGAAGCGCGCCACGCCCTGCAGGAAGAACATCGGCACGAACACGATGCAGATGCAGAGCAGCGAGACGAAGGCCGGCGTCACGATCTGGTTGGCACCGTCCATGATGGATTGTTCGACGGGCTTGCCCTGCTCCAGATGGTAATTGATGTTCTCGATCGTCACCGTGGCGTCGTCGACGAGAATGCCGACGGCGAGCGCAAGGCCGCCGAGCGTCATGATGTTGAGCGTCTCGCCGATCGCCGACAGCATGATGATGGCGCCCAGGACGGAGAGCGGTATCGAGACGGCGATGATGACGGTCGAGCGCCAGCTGCCGAGGAACAGCAGGATCATCACGCTGGTCAGCAGTGCCGCAATCACGCCCTCGACGGCGACGCCTTCGATGGCGCTGCGCACGAACACCGACTGGTCGCCGATGAAGCCGATCTTCAGCGCATCCGGCAGCTGGTCCTTGACGTCGATCACCTTCTGCTTGATGCCGGCGATGATATCGAGCGTCGAGATCGCGCCGGCCTTCAGCACCATCATCAGCACCGAGCGGTTGCCGTCGACATGGACGATGTTGGTCTGCGGCGGATTGCCGTCGCGCACGCTGGCGACGTCGCGCACATAGACCATGGCGCCGTTGACGGCCTTGATCGGGAGGTCGCCGAGCTCCTCGATCTTGAGCGGCGAGTTGTTGAGCTGGATGGTGTATTCGAAACTGCCGATCTTCTGGGTGCCGACCGGCGTGATCAGGTTTTGCGCGGCGAGCGCATTGGCGACGTCCTGGCCTGACAGCCCGCGCGCCTGCAGTGCCGTCGAATTGAGGTCGATCTGGATCTGGCGCTGCTTGCCGCCGAACGGATAAGGGATCGCCGCACCCGGCACGGTGACCAGCGGCGTGCGCAACTGGTTGATGCCGATGTCGGCGAGGTTCTGCTCGGTGAGCCCCTCGCCCGACAGCGCGACCTGGATGATCGGCACGGTCGAGGCGCTGTAATTGAGGATCAAGGGGGGCGTGGCGCCAGGCGGCAGCTGCTTGATCATCGTCTGCGCGATCGCGGTGACCTGCGCATTGGCCGTGCGGATATCGACATTCGGCTGGAAGAAGATCTTGATGATGCCGATGCCGGTGTAGGAATTGGCGACGATGTGCTCGATGTCATTGACCGTCGTGGTCAGCGCCCGCTGGAACGGGGTGGTGATGCGGCCGGCCATCTGGTCCGGCGGCAGGCCGGTGTAGTTCCAGACCACGCCGATCACGGGAATGCGGATATCGGGAAAGATGTCGGTCGGCGTGCGCAACGCCGCCAGCGGCCCGATCAGCAGCAAGAGCAGCGCGAGCACGACGAAAGTATAAGGCCGGCTCAGCGCGATGCAGACCAGAGCAATCATTTATCAGACATTCCTGCTGCCCGCCCCCCTAGAGCCCAGGACAAGGCAAGGATTGGCGCCAATCCGGCCAATTGGTCCGCGCTGATTTACCCGAAAAGGCGCGCAGAAGCCACGCCAAGGGCGCAGCCGGCCTTCACTTCCCCGGCATGGCTCTTTCGGCCATCGGGTCAGGAGTCACCCTGTCAGGCGGCCCGCACCGTGTCGAGGAATTTGCCGACCTCGCTCCTGAGGCGGTTGCTGTCGCCGGACAGCGACTGCGCCGCCGCGAGCAGCTGCGAGGAAGCCGAGCCAGTCTCGCTGGCGCCTCGCTGCACGTCGGTGATGTTGGAGGAGACCTGCTGGGTACCCTGGGCGGCCTGCTGCACGTTACGAGAGATTTCCTGGGTGGCTGCACCCTGTTCTTCGATCGCCGCGGCGATGCTCGCGGAAATCTCCGACAGCTGCTCGATGGTGGCGCTGATCTCCTTGATCGCGCCGACCGACTCCTCGGTGGCGCCCTGGATACCCGTGATCTGCTGGCCGATCTCGCCGGTCGCCTTCGAGGTCTGCTCGGCGAGCGCCTTCACCTCGGAAGCGACCACCGCAAAGCCGCGCCCCGCGTCGCCCGCACGGGCGGCCTCGATGGTGGCGTTGAGCGCGAGCAGATTGGTTTGCGCGGCAATGGTGTTGATCAGCTCGACCACGTCACCGATGCGGGCGGCCGCCTTGGACAGCGCACTGACACGATCGTTGGTCCGGCGCGCCTGGTCGACGGCCTCATTGGCCATCCGCGCCGATTCCTGCACCTGCCGGCTGATCTCGGTCACCGACCCCGACAATTGCTCGGTCGCCGAGGCCACCGACTGCACGTTGGTGGAGGCTTCTTCCGAGGCCGCCGCCACCACGGTGGTGAGCTGCTGCGATCGCTCGGCGGTGGCGGTCAGGGTCGTGGCCGACGCCTCCAGCTCGGTCGAAGCCGAGGACACGGTCTCGACGATCTCGCCGACCGCGCTTTCGAACTGGTCGGCCAGCTTGATCATGTCGGCGCGGCGCTGCTGTGCCGCGAACTGATCCTGCTTCGCCTTGGCCTCTGCCTCGTCGCTCGCCTTCTGCTCGGCATTCTGCCGGATCACCGTGACGGTCTTGGCGAGGTCGCCGATCTCGTCGCCGCGATCGGCGCCGGGGATGACGACTTCGAGATTGCCGCCGGCCATTTCGCCGAGCGCGCCGTTCAGCCGCGTCATCGGACGAGCGACGCCGAAGAAGGAGAAGATAACCGATGCGATCAATGCGATCACCGTCACGGCTCCGATCACCAGACTGATCTGGCTAGCCCTGTTGACGATGTCGGCGGCCTCTTCCCGCGAAGTCCTGGCATTACCTTGCGATATCGCGACCTGTTTCTCCATCAGCGCCCCAGCCTCCCCCACGGCCTTCACCGTGCGGTTGGCGGTGATGTCGCCTCGCAAGGCCTCGGTCTTGACGGACTCGTCGGTGACGGCGATGAACCGGTCGATGATGGCATTGAGGCCATCGACCTGCTCGTGCAGCTTCTTCTCGCTGCTCTTGTCGCGGGTCTGCTTGAGCAGCGAGGCGAGCTGCGTCTTGGCGTATCCGATCATCTGGACCAGCTTGGTGTCGCCTGTGAGGCCGAAACGGAAGACCAGCGCGCGCAGCGCGTTGACCTTGGCGTCGGCCTGATAGAACAGGCTTTCGACCTCGTCGCGGTTGTCGATGCGCGCGAACACCGACGAGTTGAGCGCGGTCTGGAACGCCCTGTACCACTCTCCGGAAATCTCATCGCGCTTCTCGCCCTGCGCCAGCGAATCCTTTTGCGCCTTGCCAAGGTCTTCGACGCCGGCGGCAAAGGACTCCAGCAGCGACTTCACCTTGTCGAGCCGCTCCTGGGTCTCCGGCAACTGCGCGACGGCGAGCGCGGCGTCGACTCCCTCGGCCTGGGCCACCTTGAGCCACTGCACATCGGCAATCCCCTTGTCGACCTGCTCGGGCGTCCTGGCGAGCTGGATATCGCGCGCAGCGACCTGCATCAGCCGCAGCTGCATCTGCGCGGCAAGCACGCTGTCGATCACCCGCTGGGATCGCGCGACACGGCCGTTGGCGGACTGGACCGCCGCCTCGGACATCATCTGGTTGGCCACCATGCCCGCGGCCAGCAAAACGCCGATGGTGCCGGCAAGGCCAAGCTTGTTGCCGATACGATTGAACTTGATCATTTCCGCGAACCCCGATGCCCAAAGCAAAATCGGTGGTCCCGTGTCTCTGCCCGACGCAACCCTGGGTTTTTGGGCAAGCTAACCGGCCGGGTGTTACGTTTGGTTAACGCCCGATTCCGTGAAACTACGAGGGCTGCGGCAAGTCATCGCGGCTCCATCCTTTGAGCATGATCTTCCGAAAACCGGCGTCCCGCTTTTCGGGATCCTGCTCTAGTGCCCGCGCGCCGCCTCCAGCGTCTCGTGGGGAGTCTCGCCGAACAGGTCGCGGTAGAGGTTGCGGAATTCGCCCATATGCCAGAAACCATTGGCCAGCGCGATCGTCTTCAGGGTCTCCGCCGTGGCGCCCTGCGTCAGAAGCTGCCGCACATTCCATAGCCGCCGCAGCCGGACGTAGCGGTGCATGCTCAGGCCCCGGATCGCGACCACCGCATTGTTCAGGGTCCGCACCGAGACGCCGAATTCGCGGGCGACATCCATGCTGTGCAGGGTCTTGCCGGCATTTTCGTACAGGTATTCGTCGAGCTTGCGGACCAGGAGCAGGTACTGCCTGAGGTCCACGCATCCACCGTCACCCGGCGGTGACGACCACTGCAGGACCCGGTCGACCGCATGCAGGAGCGATTCCTCCAATTGGCTAACCACCTGCGGCTGCTGCAACAGGTCGGCCGAATTCGACGCCAGCACGAAAATGTCGCGCGTTACCGACCGCAGCGCGGCAAGTTCAGTCGGGCCCGTGGGGATCAACCGGGCCTGACCGGATTCCCCGGGCCAGCCGCGGCCGTCGATCGCCTCGAATTTGACGAAGGCGACCAGGTTCGCCCGCCGCTCGACCGTTTCGCATGTGGCCTCGCCCTTAACGAGGAGAACAGAGGGCTGGCGCGCTTCCACGCCGTCGATGGTCACGGATACCGCATCGTCCATTGCGAGGCCGATGATCGCACCAGTCGAGTTGTACCGGCTTTGCAGGATGCGTGGGAAAGTGCGCTGCAGGTAGACGGAGCAGGATTCAAGCGTCACAGCCGCGAAGCAGGCGGCAAAATCTCGCCAGTGCAGCGGGATGCTCTTGGCTTCGCCCAGCTGCTCGATGCTCCGGAAATGGTCGAAATCCGGCGAACGGCTGATCGTCAGGACGCGCGAGCTGAGCAGCTGTTCAAGCATGGAACTGCGCCATTGGGATCGCCAACCAGAGCGGTCGCGACAATCGAACCTACCCTCGCTTGCCTCATGACGCCAGCGGCCGGGAATCCCGGCCGCCAGCGTCGTCATCAACGATTTAGCCGCAAGGCCAAAGCCCCCGCGAGTCCGGACTTCTACGGACCGACAGGCCCCGTTACGCCGCCCGGACGGTGGTCAGGAATTTCGAGACCTCGGCCTTGAGCCGGCTGCTGTCGCCCGACAGCATCCTGGCCGCCGACAGGACCTGCGTGGAGGCAGAGCCGGTTTCGGTGGCACCGTGCTGCACGTCGGTGATGTTGGACGATACCTGCATGGTACCCTGCGCCGCCTGCTGCACGTTACGCGAGATTTCCTGGGTTGCCGCGCCCTGCTCTTCCACGGCGGCGGCAATGGTCGACGAAATCTCCGACAGCTGTTCGATGGTGCCGCTGATTTCCTTGATGGCGCTCACCGACTCCTGCGTCGCGGCCTGGATGCCGGAGATCTGCTGGCTGATCTCGCCGGTGGCCTTCGCGGTCTGCTCGGCCAAAGCCTTCACTTCAGAGGCGACGACCGCAAAGCCGCGGCCGGCTTCCCCCGCGCGCGCCGCCTCGATGGTGGCGTTGAGCGCCAGGAGGTTGGTCTGGCCGGCAATGGTGTTGATCAGCTCGACGACGTCGCCGATGCGGCTCGCCGCCTTCGAGAGTTCGCTGACGCGGTCGTTGGTGGTGCGGGCCTGACCGACGGCCTCGGTCGCCATACGTGCGGATTCCTGCACCTGGCGGCTGATCTCGGTGACCGAGGACGACAGCTTCTCGGTGGCGGAGGCCACCGACTGCACATTGGTGGAAGCTTCCTCGGAAGCCGCCGCCACCGTGGTCGCCAGTTCCTTGGACCGTTCGGCAGTCGAGGACAGCGTGCCCGCGGAGGCTTCGAGCTGGCTCGAGGCAGAAGACACCGTGTTGACAATCTCGCCGATCATCGATTCGAATTCGCGGGTGATGTTGTCGACGCGGCGGCCGCGCTCGATCTTGGCCTCGGCGTCGGCAGCTGCGGCCTCGTCGGCCGCCTTCTTGGCGAGCAGCGCTTCCTTGAACACCTGCAGCGTGTCGGCCATGGCGCCGATCTCGGTCTTCTCGCCCTGATGCGGGACGATCGCGGTCAGGTCACCCTTGCCGAGCGCTTGCATCGGCGTGACGATGGATGTGATGCCGGCGGAGATGTCGCGGACCAGATAGAAGCTGAGGGCCACACCAATGATGATGGCTGCCCCCAGGATGATCGAGACCATCAGGAAGGCCGAGGCATAGCTGTCGGCGGCATCCTTGGCCGCCTTGTCCGCGCCGGCATTGTTCAGCTCAATGTCCTTCTTGAGGACTTCGTCGGCCTCGAGCCCAAGCTTGTTGGCCATCTTGGAATTCAGATCCAGGGCTTCTTTCGGGAACTTGCCAACTTCCTTGCGCGAGAGGGCCATGACTTCCTCGGTGGCCTTTCTGTACCTGTCCCAGATATCGGACCATTGCTTGTAGAGCGCGCGCTCCTCCGCCGAGGTGATCATCGGCTCGTACAGGGCCCGGACCTTCGTGTTGCCTTCGACAACTGTGGCGAGCGTCTTTTCCATCGCAAGCTTCTCTTCGAGCGTCTCGCTCAGCATGTGCTGGCGAACGACGTTACGATAGGTGATGACGCCGGCGCGCAGGTCGCCAAGTACGCGAACGCTGGGCAGCCAGACGGTGGTGATGTCCACCGTGCTCGCATTGATCGAGCGCATGTTCTTGACGGCGAGCAGGCCCATGCCCGCCAAGGC
>DASWVJ010000008.1:0-13624 GCA_036406295.1 Bradyrhizobium sp. | reverse complement strand
GCTCTATTCCAGGCGCACCGAGAAGGCCGTGATCATCGGCCTGCGGCTGGCGAAGCCGCACACCAACGGCCGCGGGCTCATCCATGGCGGGCTGATCGCGGCTCTCTCAGACAATGCGATGGGCTACAGCTGCGCCCAGGCAATGGGCTGGGACACCAACAAGTCGCTGGTGACGATCAGCCTAGCGGTGGATTTCATCGGCAGCGCACAAAGCGGCCAGTGGCTTGCAATCGAGAGCGAGGTGATCAGGACCGGCAGCACGATCTGCTTTGCGCAGAGCCTGATCAAGGCCGACGATGTCGTGATCGCGCGTGCCAACGGCACGTTCCGCGTGGTGCCGAAGAAGGCGGGCTAACTTTCTCTCCGCCGTCATGCCCGGGCTTGACCAGGCTTGACCCGGGCATCCACGACTTTCTCTCCGCAGGCAGGCAAGACGTGGATGGCCGGGACAGGCCCGGCCATGACGAAATCATTCTCCTCGGCGCGATCCGAAATGCCAGTCCGCCGTCTCGGTGACGAGATCAATGAAGGCGCGCACCTTGGCCGACAGCAGCCGCGAGGTCGGATACACGATATGGATCGGCAGCGGCGGCTGCTCGAATTCCTGCAGCACCACAGTCAGTGCGCCGCGCCTGATGGCAGCCGCGGCCTGATAGGCCAGCACCCGCGTCAGCCCGCCGCCCTGTTCGGCATACTGGATCGCCGCGTCGGCGCTGTTGGTGGAAAACCGCGGCATGGTCGCGACGCGGATCTCCCGGCCAGCTTCGGCGAAGCGCCATTCCGCCGGCGCGGTCGAAGCTCCAAACTGGACCGTGTCATGGGAGGCCAGATCGCGCGGCGTCTTCGGCACGCCGCGCGCCTTCAGATAGGCCTTGGACGCCACCACGATGCGACGCATCTCGCCGACGTGACGCGCGACCAGGGTGGAATCCGGCAGGTGGCCGATCCGCACGGCGGCATCCACACCCTCTTCCACCAGATTGACCATGCGGTCCGACAGCCTGAGATCACAGGACACCTCTCGATGGCGCTGCAGATAGGCGGTCACGACGGGACTGACATGAAGGCGCCCAAAGCCGACCGGCGCCGATATGATCAGCCGTCCGCGCGGCGTGGTCCGCTCGCCTTCCGCGGCGCCCTCGGCCTCCTCGACGTCGGCCAGGATCCGCCGCGCCCGCTCGAGATAGCGCGCGCCGGCATCGGTCAGTGCCACCGAGCGCGTCGTTCGCTGTAGCAGCCGGGCGCCAATACGATCTTCCAGCGCCGCGATCAGCCGCGTCACCGCCGAGGGCGACAGACCAAGCTTGCGCGCTGCCGGCGCAAAGCCCTGGAGGTCGGCCACGGTGACAAAGGCCTGCATGGCATCGAGGCGGTCCATGGCATTATTGCACAAGATGCAACAGTGAGCTGTCAATCCAAATAATTGTTTAGGCCCGGGAAAGGTCCATGTTTGACGGACAAGGATGCGGGCCTTGTGGCCGCTCCCGGGAGACGATCCGATGTCCGACGCTCACGCACATTCCAGTGATGTCGCCTTCACGGCGGCGGTGAAAGCCATCCAGACCCGCAAGGGCTCGCGCGAGGGCTATGCCGCGATGGAAGCGCGCGGCGGCTGGCGCACCGAGATCGACGAGAATCTCGCGGCCTTCCTGGGAGGGACCAACAGTTTCTATCTCGCCACCGCCAGCGCCGATGGCCAGCCCTATATCCAGCACCGTGGCGGGCCGAAGGGTTTTGTCAAAATCCTCGACAAGAACACGATCGCATTCGCCGACTATGCCGGGAACCGGCAATACATCACGCAAGGAAATCTATCGGAGAATTCCAAGGCGTACATCTTCGTAATGGATTACGCCCATCGCCGCCGCGTGAAACTCTGGGGCGAGGCGCGCATGGTCGAGGACGATCCGGCGTTGATCGACGCCCTGATGCCGAAGGGTTATCGCGCGCGGCCCGAGCAGGTGCTGGTGTTCAGGGTCACCGCCTGGGACACCAATTGCCCGCAGCACATTCCGCAAAAATTCGATGCGGCCGACGTGGCAGCGGCGCTCGCTGCGCGCGACGAGCGGATCGCAGAGCTGGAGGCGGAGCTGGCGGCCTTGAAGGGCCAGCCCGCTCCAGCGAGTTGAATGGTTCGTTGGTTGAGCATGATCTTTTCGAAAAGCCGCGCCACGCTTTGCACTAACGCGGCCCTTCGGGTCCAGATCATGCTTCAGGCGGCCGCCACGGCCTCTTGCAGCGGCTTCCAGGCAAATTCCGGATAGTACCGCGCCATCATGCGGTCGACATAGGCGGTGAGGTTGTCGAACTTCTCCGCGCGCTCGCGCAGGGTCGAATCGAAGAACGGCGTCAGGATCCCCGCGAGCGCGCCGAAGGCGGTGGCGTCGGTGCCGCAGGGTTCCTCGCCCATCAGATAGGTCTTGTCACCGAGCTGCACCGACAGCGCAAACAGCGAGCGCAGGGCAAGGTCGATGTCCTCGTCCGGCGCGTGGCGGCCGAGGCCGCTCAGCAGATAATTCTCGGCCACGCGGAACTGGGCATCTTCGCGAACCTTCTCGCGCTGATGATCCGGAACGCGGTCGAAGAAATGCGCCGGTCCCTTGGCAAAGTTTTCCGCATTGACCCAGCGCGCGCCAACCAGCGCCCAGTAAACATGGTGCTCGACCATGCGCTCGAACGCCCAGGCTTGCGCGCGCTGCTGCAGGCTGAGCGGCGCGTCAAAATCGAAGCCGTATTTGCCCTCGATATGGGCGCGGATGAAGGTGGAGTCGGCGATCCGCTCCGCCTCGTCCTCGATATAGGGCAGCTGCCCCTTGGGCGAAGCCGGCGGCATGGCCTTTTCCTTGGTGTAGGCAAGGCCCGCCATGCGAAGCTGCACCTCGGTCTTGGTGACGAACGGGCTGATTTCCGGCAGGCCAAATCCGGCGCCAAAGCCAAATAGCGTAATCATTTCGGGCTCCTTCGACGGTCCTGGCGCAAACGCTAGCGGAGGGCTGCTGCCACCATGGTGTCAGCAGGGTTTTGCCGGCTGCTTGCGGCGCCCCGTCCCGGCGATACAAATCGCCTGCGTCCGAACGCCCAGGCCGCAGCCAGCAGGTTTACGGCCAGCGCGATCATGCCCCAGCGCAGGTCGGCGGAACCGAGCTGCGCTGTGATCAGGCGTTCCAGCATCCAGGTTTGAAGCCGCCAAAGCGGCTGGTAATTTCCGAGTTCGCATAGAATCATCATGGACAAACCCCTTTCGATCGTTGTCCCTGATGTAGCCGCCCCCTGCTGCCAACATCCTGTCAGCATCGGCGCGGCTCACGAGAACGAGAAAAAGAGAACGACCATGAGACGCGCCGACCGGCTGTTCCAGATCATCCAGGTGCTTCGGCGCACCCGTAAGCCGCTGACGGCAGATGCGATCGCGGCCGAACTCGAGACGTCGAAGCGTACCATCTATCGCGATATCGCCACCCTGATCGGCCAGCGCGTGCCGATCCGAGGCGAAGCCGGCATGGGCTACATCCTGGAAAAGGGATTCGACCTGCCGCCCTTGATGCTGACGCCCGACGAGATCGAGGCAGCTGTGCTCGGCGCGCAATGGGTGGCGGGCAATGCCGATCCGGTGCTGGCGCGCGCCGCCGAAGATCTGAAGGCGAAGATCGCCGACACCGTCCCCGAACGCCTGCGGCCCTTCGTGCTGGAGCCGGCGAGCGGCGCGCGCCCCAACTGGCGGCGTGAGCCCGACCGCATCGACATGGCGCGCACCCGCTCGCAGATCCACGAGGGCAAGAAGATCGCGCTGCACTACCGCGATGAGCACGGCCGCGACAGCGAGCGCACGATCTGGCCGATCGCCATCGGCTATCTCGAGGCGGTGCGGCTGCTGGCTGCCTGGTGCGAGCTGCGCAAGGATTTTCGCAGCTTCCGCACCGACCGCGTGATCGAGGCCGATTATCTCGACGAGAAATACCCGGAACGGCGCGACGTGCTGCGCGCGAAATGGCGGCAGAGCATGGTGTGGGAGCAGCCGAAAGAGCCGTGATGTCTGACGTCGCAGAAAACCCCTGTCAAAGCTGCGGCGCCTGCTGCGCCTATTCGGCGAACTGGCCGCGCTTCACCATTGAGGACGATGCCGCGCTCGACCTCATCCCGGCGAAGTATGTCAACGAAAGACAGTCCGGCATGCGCTGCGACGGCGACCGTTGCTCGGCGCTGACAGGGGATGTCGGGGTTACGACCTCATGCGCGATCTACGCTGTGCGGCCGGAAGTCTGCCGCACCTGTTCGCCCGGCGATGCCGAATGCAACGTGGCGCGCAGGCGATACGGGCTCTCACCGCTAGTCACCGCGGCGACAGACTAGGCCGGCACAGCCTCCGCGACGTCCTCGTCATCGAGTTCATCGTCGAGCGGCTTGAAGGCGGAGAGCGGCTTGGTCGAGAGCGTGATCGGCTTGCGGCCGTTGCCGGAGGTGGAAGCCGAGGAGCGTGCCGACGGCGCACGCGACAACGCATAGAGGGTCGAGCCAACGCGGCCGCCGGCCTCCACCAACTCGCGCTCGGTGCAGCTTGCAGCAACGGCCAGCGCCAGCTGGTGCAGATGGCTGCGACGATAGCAGAATAGCGCCAGCATGGCGCGGACCCCAGGCGAAACGCTCTCGACAAGCTTCGGTAAACCGTGCGCGCTGGCGCGATACATCTCACCGAGCAATTCGTCCCGGACCGGGCAAAAATCGTTCTCAAAGGCGTCGCGGCTTGAAAACATTGCAGTTCTCCCTGTTTGGAAAGATGCGCTGCAATTATCTAATGAAGGGTTAACCCTGCCGCTCGGGACTACATCATGGGATGTTGCAAGGGCCGAGCGAATCGGAGCGGCGCTTCTCACCCTCCCTGGAGGCGGAGGGTGAAGCAGGAAGCGGCCGCGAAATGCGGAGACGATCGCCATGCGCTTCACCATCTCCGACCTCCGTCGGCAGCCGCAATTCTTCGACATCGTCGCCGACCGTATCTGGCAGGCGTGGTGGCAGCCGAACGGTGTTCCGCGCGACTACATCGTAACAGGGCTCACCGAGAACATGGCGAACACGCCGATCCCCTTCGCGCTGGTCGCCCATGAGGGCGAACGATTCCTCGGCACCTCCTCGGTGATCGCCTCAGACCTGGAGCAGCGGCCCCAGCTTACGCCGTGGGTCGCCGCCGTCTGGGTCGAGGAGAACGCGCGCCAGCGCGGCGTGGGCGCCGCGCTGGTTGGTCGCGCCACGGACGATTGCTTCGCGCTCGGCGAGAAGCGCGTCTATCTCTGCGCACGGGCGCGCATGGCGGAATTTTACGAAAGACTGGGCTGGACGATGATCGAGCGCGGCGTCGGGCCGCATGAACTCGACGTATTCATTCGCGAGGCGGAGCGCCTCAGTTCGCCGCCATGAAGATCGACAGGCCAAAGCCGGTGAGATGATGCAACGCCTGGTCGACGCCGATCAGCGACCAGAACCAGGGATGCTCCTGGTTGACGCCGAAATGCGAGGTGACGAAGCCCTTGGCGCGGTCGACGGTGATGTGAATGGCGAAATCGATGAAGGCGACGAACCAGAATTTCGGGGCGACGAACAGGATCAAGAGCAACGCAACCGCAAGGTGCACGAGGCAGTGCGCCAGCAGCGGCAATGCCCAGCCCTTCTTCTGGTCCTTGCCAATCGCCATCCAGGAATTTTGCAGGAAGAAATCCGCAACGATGTGCTTGGCGGTGAGTAGCAGCATCCATCCGACCAGCGCGCCAACCGGGATCGTGGAAGACATCGTAGGGAGCAACAAAGCTGACGCCTCTATATTGACTGTACGTAAGAAAATGGAATCTGGAGTCCAGGCAGCCAGCTCTGTTTCTTGGCAAACCGGGGCGTTTCCCGGCGATTGGCGCATTTATGACAAATCCCGGCAGGGTTTGCACCTGTAACCACGCCAAAAATCCGCCAGTGTGACGTTCCGGCGATACGGCGCCGGCCGATGACGGTAAGGTTACCCTTGGGCCGGATTTGCAAACCGGCCTGCCAAGGGTATCATCCCCTTTCTGGAAATTATCGTTCTTTTTTAGACAGTTAGGTTTTGCCCGGCGCTCCACAACCTTCAGCAGCGCCACGGCCCAGGGTTGTAACCAGGTCTCGAACCCCATGAGCGTCGAAGCTCCGACCCCGCCGATTGGGAAGCGCAAGCGAACGCGGATCATCAAAAGCAATCGCGTCCAGATCCTGCTGTTTGTCCTCCTGACGCTGGTGCTGACGGTCGCCACGGTCTGGGGCGCCCGCATTTGGCTGAAAAACTCCGAGACGTTGGTATTCGCCGTGGGCGACCCTGCCGGTCCCGAGGCGCGCTTTGCCGGGCGGCTGGCCACGATGCTGAAGAACAATTTCTCGCGGCTCAGGGTGAAGATCGTCACCAACGCCGACAACGCCAAGGCGCTGGCGCAGTTCGACCGGCGCGAAGCCAATCTCGCCGTGCTGCGCACCGACGCCAGGGTGCCGGCGCGTGCGCGCGCCGTCGCCGTGCTCGACCATGACCTCGTGCTGCTGTTCAGCCCCAGCGGCAAGAAAATCAAGTCGCTGGCCGAGCTGAAGAAAAAGAAGATCGCCATCATCGCCGACAACGACAGCGGCGCCGCCTTCGTCCGAAGCATCCTCGAACTGTCCGACGGTTCCGCAGCAACCCCGCTGGTGCAGGTCGTTTCTCCCGGAACGCCCGTTGACAAGTTGTTTGCGGCGGGCGTCGCCGCGGTCGTCACCATCGCGCCGGCCTCGAAGATCATGAAGGACAAGAGCTACGAGCGGTTTGCGAAGCGCGGCGGCATCACGCTGAACGCGATCGAGGCGGCAAAAGTGCTGACCCGGAAATACCCGGCGTTGTCGGAAGAAACGATTGCGGCCGGCACGCTGTCGTCCTCGCCGGCCGTACCGGATGACGACGTTGACACGGTGGGGCTGCAATGGCTGCTGGTCACGCAATCCCGGATGCCGAACTCGACCATCGGCGAGCTCGCCCGCCTCGTCTACGAGAACAAGGCCGAGCTTGCGCTCGAGAACGGTTTTGCCTCGCGGATCGAGCCGGCTGCCACCGACAAGGATGCCTTCATCCTCGCCCATCCCGGCGCCGCGGAATACATCAACGACGACATCAAGTCGTTTGTCGAGCGCTACAGCGACCTGATGTATTTCGCCGCCGCGGTGCTCGGCATCATCGGCTCGATCTGCGCCACGCTCTACGCCAAGGTCACGCGCATTGCGCCGGAGAAGGCGAGCGAGCTCGCGACCCGGCTTCTGGACATCGGCGAGGACGTCCAGGACACGACCTGCATCGACGATCTCGACTGCCTGCAGGACGAGCTGGAAAAGATATTGCGCGGCGTCGTGATAGGACTGCGCGACGGCACAATCAGCAGCGACGGACTTGAAACTTTCAAGCTCGGCTACCAGTTCGTGCGCGACGAGATCGCGATGCGGCGTGAGGCGCTGCAGCGCCAGCCGCAAGACGCTTCCCCGGCCCCTGCCCCCGCCCATGAGGATAATGTCGTGGTGGTGAAGACGGCGCAGAGCGCCTGAGGCGATCCGCGCGGGCGGCAGCGGACAATTCCCGGTTTACTGGTCCCCAGCCAACGAAAAAGCCCCGGACGATGCCGGGGCTTTTGAGTTTGTCGGAGGGAGACGTCGATCAGTACCGGGCGACGACCGGGCCGCCGACCGGGCCGAAGCGATAGTTGATGCGGGCGGTGACCACGTCGACATCCTGACTGATGGTGGTGCCGCGCGAGAGCCCGACACCGAAGACGGGCGTAGCGTTGAGGGTAATGTCACGGTCGCCCATGAACAGGTGATCGTATTCGATCGCCAGCGACCAGTTCGGGGCGAAGCCGAATTCGAGGCCAGTGCCGACCACGCCGCCCCAACGGGTCTCGGTCGCCCGATCGATCACGAGGCCGGTCGGGATGTCGATGCCCTCGTACTTGTCGCGGGTAACCGCGGCGCCGCCCTTCACGTACCAGAGCACGTTGTTCCAGGCGTAGCCGATCTGGCCGGTGAACAGGCCGAACGCATCAATCCTGCTGTGGTTTCTCAAGTCGCTGCCGAAGACCGTGGGGTCAAAGAAGAGCAGGCTGGCATTGGAGCCGGTGAAGTCGGCCCAGTTGCCCTGCGCTTCGAGACCGAACACCCAGTTGGTGGCCTGCCAGCGATAGCCGATCTGACCGCCGACCGTGCCGCCGCTCGCATCGTGGCAACCTTCGCGGAAAGGCACAATAGCAAGGCCGAGGTCGTTGAAGGTGTCCCAGCACTTGTGGGACCAGCCTCCGCCACCGTTGGCGCCGATATAGAAGCCGGACCAGTTGTAGATAGCGACCATCGGCGGCGGCGCCGGACGGGCCTTGACAGCCATGTCAGCCGCAGATGCCGTCCCCACAGCACCAAGGCTGATGACTCCGCTCAGGAGTGCCAACAGTTTCGTTTTCATTACACGCGCCCTCCAAGTTGAATCCGAGCAACCGGTGAAAGGTTGATCCTGAGCAGACAGTGAAAGCCTCTTGGGACGCACACACAAGTTCGAGCTTGCAAATTCCGGTTGTACGCATCCTGTTTTGCACGAACCGTGTTCTTCGCATCACAATCAAGTCCCAATAGCGTGCATTGGAACTGCCTTGGAACTTTTAACTTTTTCGAACCGTGGATTTTTCGAGGCACAACACTGGCAGCAACAAGGCGTCGGCAACGATGATGATTCGCCTCCGAAGATCACACCTGCTTATTCCGCAGCCGCATCCGTGCTGGCGGCGGTCGCCCGCGCCCGGATCTCCGCGATCTTGCGCTTGAGCGCGGCCTGCCGGGGGTCCGGCATGGCCGCCGCCCGCGCCTCCGCAATCGCGCCGGCGAGATCAGGCAACCGCAGCGCACCGTCGAAGGTCGGCTTGGCGAGTCCATCGATGATGGCGTGCCAGTCGGCCAAGCCATAGCGATAGGTGTCGCCATAGCCCTGCACCATGGTGGCGGTAGCGATGACAGCAGGGGCCGCCGGCGGCTGCCTGGTAAGTGCGCGATCGATCATATGCAGCCAGCGCTCGACCCAATTCCGCTCCTTTGAATAGCGGATCGAGTAGCGGCGCCAGCGCCGTAGCGAAGCCTCGATCTTCAGCCGCCGGATGCTGAAGCGGCTCGCCGTGCTGAAATGGATCTTGACGCGCTTGTGAACCCAGCCGAGCCAGTTGAGCACGTCGAGGACGGGCTCGGCGACGACCGCCGGCAGCGCCTCCACCATTTCGTCGAGCCGCAGCTTCCTGACGTCGTCGGCCCGCGGCGTGTCGGGGTAAGCCTCCAGCTCCAGCAGTTTCAACTGCGCGATCCGGATCGCGTCCTCGTAGCTCATACGCATCGCCATCAGGCGGGCAATCTCGAGCAGCATCGCATCGTCGAGGCCGCGCTTGCCGACGAAGCGCTTGAGCCGCTCGACATAGAGTTTCGCGTACCGCGTACCCTGATACTCGATCAGGAGGTGGATGGCATCGCTGGCGACCGGCACCACCGCTTCCGGCAACCCTGCGGGCAAATGGGGCATCGAGCCGTCCTGCTCGCCGATGATGTCGGCGAACAGATAGCGAAGCGACTCTCGGACTTCGGAGAATGCACCCATGCTGCCTGCGCTCATGCGGGCTTGGCTGCCGCGATCTGCTGCGCCAGCCGCTGCTCCAGCTTGTCGATATTGTCGAACAACCGCGCGCTGGCAAGACGGAGGAAGTAGAAGCCGAAGGCCGGGTTCTGCACATAGAGCTCCTCGACCTTGCTGTAGCTGACCGAAAGGATCAGCCCGGCTTCGATGCATTCCAGCGACTGGGTGCGCGTGTTTGACGGCGACAGCATGCCGAGTTCGCCCACGATGGCGCCGACCGGAAGTTCGATGCCGGATTCGACGAGGCGGAAGCGGCCGCTGACGATATAGAGCATGTCTTCGGCCTTCTCGTCCTTATAGAAAATGATCTCGCCGGCCTTGTAATTGCGCTCGGTCATGAACGGCTTCAGCCAGTCCATCGACAGATCGCTGTTGACCGATTTCCTGACGTCGCGGATCAGCTGCAACATCTGGTGCAGCCGGTAGGCATTGAGCACCAGCACCACCGACTGCACTGCGATGGACAGGTAGTTGTGGGCCGGGATCGCGATCCCGATCAGGACAAGGTTGAGGAGGATGCCGAAGGCCCGCAACGGAACCATGGTCTTCATCGTGGTCATGGAGACCAGGAAGATCGACGCAAACACGGTGCCTGCGGTTCCTGCGTGCTGTGCCAGATGAGACGTATCCATGGGAGCCAACCAGTTGTTTTCCAAATGAACGATTTTCGCGCTTCAGTGCGGCCGCACCCGCCATCATAAAGCGCGCCTGACGCCTTCGATATACGGAGAAAGGGCGAGGATTAGTCGGGAATTTCACAAGCCTGGATTAAATTTAGCCGCTCACCCCGGGGCGGGCGCGGCCGTTCGAACCGGCTGCGCGGCCGTTCGCTGCACTGCCCCTAAGCCCTTCAAAGCGCGGGACAAAGCGTCCCTGGCCATCGTTGACGGCCGGGAACGAGGCAGGCACCTTGCACCTTTCCAGTTTCCCGAGAGGCCCCGCCTCCAATGTCCAAGCCGCCAGTCCCAGCCCTGTCCCTGCTCCTCCCCGCAACCGCCGGCCGCAACATGACGAGACCGGCCCATGTCGCGGTCGGCGTTGCGATGATGGTGCGCCACCCCGAACTCGGCCAAAGCATCGATGCCGAGGCCAGGCGGCGCGCGCTGGAAAACACATAAGGAGAACCCCCGATGCTGGATATCGAGGGCGTCAGCGCGCCGCTGCTCGACATTTGCGGCGCCCGCGCCACCATCCGCCTCAACCGGCCGAGGCACCATAACCGCCTAGAAGCTGACGATCTCGGCGTGCTGCTGCAACTGTTCGATCAGATCGAGGCCGATCCAGCGTTGCGCGTGCTGGTGCTGACAGGCACGGGCCGCACCTTCTCCTCCGGCTATGATCTCGGTTCGGTCGCGGAGCGTGCGGTCAGCGCAAGGGAGCAGCAGAGCGCGGGCTCGGCCTTCGAGGTCGTGGTCAATCGTCTCGAAGACCTGGGCGTGCCGACGATCTGCCGGCTCAATGGCGGCGTCTATGGCGGCTCCACCGATCTGGCGCTCGCCTGCGATTTCCGCATCGGCGTCGACACCGCCGAAATGTTCATGCCGGCGGCGCGGCTCGGCCTGCACTATTACAAGAGCGGCATTCAGCGCTACGTGTCGCGGCTGGGCGTCGACAACGCAAAGATGCTGTTCCTGACCGCGCAGAAGATCGCAGCTCCCGAAATGCTGCGGATCGGCTACCTCACTGCGATGGTGCCGGCCGAGGCGCTGGACCAGGAAGTCGACAGGCTCGTCAGCATCCTCGCCGCCAACGCGCCGATCGCGATGGCCGGCATGAAGCGCGCCATCAACGAATTCGCCCGCGGCAAGCTCGACGAGGCCGCCGCCGACCAGCGCCACCGCGAAAGCATGCGCGGCGCCGAGATCAGAGAAGGCATTCTGGCGCGCGCCGAGAAGCGGCCGCCGAAGTTTTGATGACTCTCGCCGGGCTTGACGACAGTCCTTAACAGCGTTCCCCCGGATGCAGCGCCGCACGCTGCACTGCGTCCGGGACACAAAATCGCGAAAACAACCCCATGCAAAGTAGAATGGGGCCCACTAGCCTGCGCTGCGCTGGGCTACTCGTCCACGAACGTCACAGCGTCCGCCACTTTCGCGCGCGAGGTGCGGTAGCTGTTCACCAGATGCGCGTGATCGGCGTAGCCGAAGGAAATGCCGCAGACGACACGGCGGTCGTCCGGCAGGTTGAAGTGACGGCGGATCAGCTTCGAATGCCGGGCGAGTGCAGCCTGCGGGATGGTGCCGAGGCCAAGTGCCTGCGCCGCCAGCAGGAAGTTGCCGACATAGGCGCCGCAATCGATCGCGCCATAGACGCCGAGCGGCTCGTCGGTGTGGATGACAGCGACATGCGGCGCCCCAAAGAAGTTGTAGTTCTCCAGCGCCTGCTTTGCATACGCCGCCTTGTCGCCGCGCGGAATCCCGAGCGTGTTGTAAAGCTGAAAGCCGCTTTCGCGGCGGCGCTCCAGGTAAACGCCGAGATATTCGCGCGGCGGCGGGAAGTCGTGGCCCTGCTCCGCGCCGGACACTGCCGCGGCGTAGATCGCCTTGCGGAAACGCTCCTTCGCCTCGCCGCTGGCGATGATCACCTGCCAGGGCTGGCTGTTGCACCAGGATGCCGTGCGCTGGGCGGTGGTGAGCAGCCGCTCGAGGGTCTCGCGCGGCACCGGCCTGGCCAGGAAGGCGCGCACCGAATGGCGCTCGTTGAGGAGTTCTTCGAGCGCGCCGATGCGATCTTCCGCCGCGTAGCGCGCCTTGGCCGGCCTGGCTGCCGCATCCGCCATGGTCAGCGCCCCCTGGTTGGAATCTTGTTGAATGGTACGTCCTTGTCGACGCGGATATCGCCGGGCAGACCCAGTACGCGTTCGGCGATGATGTTGCGCAGCACTTCATCGGTGCCGCCGGCGATGCGCATCGAGGGCGACGATAGCAGCATCTGCTGGAACTGACCGCGCGCCTCTTCCTCGCTCTCGCCGGTGAGGCTGCCGGCCGCACCTTGCAGGTCCATGGCATAGGCCGCGATGTCCTGCAGCATCATGCCGGAGACCAGCTTGCCGATGGAATTCTCCGGGCCCGGACGCTGGCCCTTCGACAGCGCCGAGATCGCGCGGTAGCTGGTGTATTTCAGCCCGCTCGACTTCACCGCCCAGGTCGCGAGCTTCGAGCGCACTGCGCGGTCGTCGATCGCAAGACCATCTTCCAGCATCAGATTGGAGCAGAACTCGAACATCTCGGGCACGCCGGTCGCAAGCCGCGCGCCGATCGACATGCGCTCGTTCATCAGCGTGGTCAGCGACACGTTCCAGCCTTCGCCCACTGCACCGAGCCGCTGGCTGTCGGGAATGACGACGTCGGTGAAATAGACCTCGTTGAATTCCTGCATGCCGTTGGCCTGCTTGATCGGCCTGACCTCCACGCCCGGGCTCTTCATGCTGAGGAAGAACATGGTCAGGCCCTTGTGCTTGGGCACATTCGGATCGGTGCGCGCGATCAGCAGACCATAGTCGGAATAATGCGCACCGGAGGTCCAGATCTTCTGGCCGTTGACGACCCAGTTGTCGCCCTTCTTCTCGGCGCGGGTGCGAAGTCCTGCGACGTCGGAGCCTGCGGAGGGCTCGGAGAACAGCTGGCACCAGATTTCCTCGCCGGATGCCAGCTTCGGCAAATAGCGACGCTTTGACTCCTCGCTGCCCCAGGCCATGACCGTCGGGCCGCACATGCCCTCGCCGATCTGAAACGGCTGCGTCAGCTTGCCATAAACGCCCTCTTCCTGCTGCCAGATCACGCGCTCAATTGGCGTAGCGCCGCGGCCGCCATATTCCTTCGGCCAATGCAGGCACGCCCAGCCGCCATCCGCCTTCTTTTTCTGCCAGGCCTTGCCGACCTCGACCATGTCGTGCTTGGCGAGGCGAATGCGCCCGAGCGAGGACTTTGACAGCTCCGCCTC
>DASWVJ010000007.1:0-14119 GCA_036406295.1 Bradyrhizobium sp. | reverse complement strand
GATGGAGGTGACGTCGCCGGCGCGGCCGAGATCTTCGTCGAGCGCGCGTGCAACGGCCTCGTCGATCGCAAGCGGCGAGAGGAAGGCGTCGGGATGTAGCAGGGAGGAGGGGATGGTCATGGCTTTCTTTCAAACGGTTTCTGCTTCGCGAACACGCACAGGCAGATGGTCGGCGAGCGAGTTCGCAACCTCGCGCGCGTCGGCAAGCGTCGTCATGGTACGGCGGGCGAGGGCAGGAACCTCCGCCGGGTGATCGGATCGGCAGTGCGCGCCGCGGCTCTCGCGCCGCGACCAGGCGGAAGCCGCGACCAGCAGCGCTGTGGTCGCCATGTTGCGCATTGCGATGCTGCCGGTGTTGCGCTCGATATCGGCAAACAGGCGGATTGCCTTGGCCAGGTGTTCTTCGTCCCTGATGACGCCGACATGGGAAGTCATCATGTTGCGCAGGCTCGATTCGAGGAGCCGCGGGATGGGCTCGCTCTGACCTGCTATCACGATGGCAGGCCGTCGCCTCGGCGGCATGGGTTCATGGCCGCCAATGTCTTCCGCAATGCGCGCGGCATAGACCACGGCTTCCAGCAGCGAGTTGGAGGCAAGGCGGTTGGCGCCGTGCGCGCCGGTCGAGGACACTTCGCCGCCGGCCCATAGCCCCTTCAACGAGGTGCGGCCGCGACCATCCACGGCGATGCCGCCCATGTGGTAGTGCGCGGCAGGCGCAATCGGGATCGGCTGCGTTGCAGGATCGATGCCGGCATGGATGCAGCTTGCGTACACCGTCGGGAATTTCTCCGCAAAACGCGGGCCAGGCGCCTTGCGGGCATCGAGGAAGGCGCCGCGGCCGGCCGCTATCTCGGCAAATACGCCGCGTGCGACGATGTCGCGCGGCGCGAGCTCCGCCAGCGGGTGCAGCCTTGTCATGAAGCGTTCGCCGCTCTCGTTGATGAGGACCGCGCCTTCGCCGCGCAGCGCTTCGGTGGCGAGCGGCGCAGGGTCGCGTCCCGCCATGATCGCGGTGGGATGGAACTGGACGAATTCCGGGTCGGCGATGACGGCCCCGGCGCGCGCGGCGATGGCAAGTCCGAGGCCGCTTGCTTCCGCGGGATTGGTCGTCACGGCATAAAGATGGCCGATGCCGCCGCTCGCGAGCACGATCGCCCGGGAGGAGATGACGATGGGCGAGGCGAGCGGGTCATTGGCGTCGCGAATTTGCAACCCGGTAACCGCGCCGTTTTCGGTCAGCAGGTTTTCCGCGACAAAGCCTTCGATCACGCGGATCGACGGCGTTTTCCGCACCGCTTCCGTGAGGGCGGCCATGATCGCTGCCCCAGCCATGTCGCCGCGCACATGCACGATGCGTCGCGCGGAATGCGCGGCCTCGCGGCCGACCGCGAGCCGGCCTTCGAGGTCGCGGTCGAAGGGCACGCCATAGCGCAGCAAATCGTCAATACGTGCGGCCGCCTCGCGCGCCAGGTCGAGCGCGACGCGTTCATCAACCAGGCCTGCGCCAACCGCGATCGTGTCGGCCGCGTGCGCTTCCGGGCTGTCGCCCTCGGCGACCGCCGCGGCAATGCCGCCTTGCGCCCAGGCGCTCGACGCGCCCTCGCCGAGTGGAGCCGCTGAAATCACCGTCACCGGCCGCGGCGCCAGCTTCAGTGCACAGAACAATCCGGCAAGGCCGCCGCCTACGATGACAACGTCGCTGGCAAGGGGATCGGGGTTTGTCATGTTCGATCTCCTTCAGTTCTTCAGATTGATCATCCGTTCGACCGAGCGCCGCGCGCGTTGCGCGATCGCCGGATCGATCGTGACTTCCTCGCGCAGATAGACGAGGCTCTCGAGAATCTTCGGCAACGTGATGCGCTTCATGTGCGGGCAGAGATTGCAGGGCTGCACCATCTCGACATCGGGCAGCTCGGCGCGAACATTGTCCGCCATCGAGCATTCCGTGATCATCACCAGCCGTTTCGGCCGCCTGTCGCGAACCCACTTGATCATGTGTGCAGTGGAGCCGGTGAAATCGGCTTCTGCGAGCACATCAGGCGGGCATTCGGGATGCGCGATGATCTGCACGGAGGGATCGGCCTCGCGATAGGCGTGCAGCTCGTCGCCGGTGAAGCGCTCATGCACCTCGCAGGCGCCTTTCCAGGCGATGATCTTCACGCTCGTTTTCGAAGCGACGTAGCGCGCCAGATATTGGTCCGGCAGGAAGATCACGGTGGGCGCACCGAGACTCTCCACCACCTCGACGGCGTTGGAAGAAGTGCAGCAGATGTCGACCTCCGCCTTTACGTCGGCGGATGTGTTGACATAGGCCACCACCGGCACAGCCGGGAAACGCTGGCGCAGCAGCCGCACATCAGCGCCGGTGATGCTGGTCGCGAGCGAGCAGCCGGCGCGGGAATCCGGGATTAGAACCGTTTTCTCCGGATTGAGGATCTTTGAAGTCTCGGCCATGAAGTGTACGCCGCATTGCACGATGGTGCCGGCCTTCACCTTGCTGGCCTCGATCGCGAGTTGCAGCGAGTCGCCGACGATGTCGGCGACGCAATGGAAAATCTCCGGCGTCTGGTAGTTGTGCGCGAGGATGACCGCGTCGCGTTCACGCTTCAGCTCGTTGATTGCCTTCACGTGCGGTGCCATCAATGGCCACTCGACCGGCGAGATCACGTGCTTCACCCGCGCATAGAGATGCGCGGTGGCGCGTTCAACTTCGCCGGTCCATTCCAGCGACGGCATTGGCAGCGCCCGCGCGCGCTCGGTGGGGCTGATCGCAGGCAGCACGGGCTGGGGTTGGTGGGCAGCGGTACTTCCGAGGTCTGCGGGACCGTAGATACCGGTGATCGGCATGAGCGCCTCCTGGCATTACCAATATACTCTAGTTGAGTATATATGACATTCGAGAAATCCGGCCACGACAGGGCCGGCTAGTTACTTATTCTCTATTAGAGCAAAATAAATGTATCACGCCTTTGGGGCCGGCACCAGTCGCCGCGCCAAGCAAATCAGCGTGTCCGACCGCGCCAATTTGCATCGCTGCAATGCGCGACGCTTTTTGGATGTCGCGCCTCTGGGATTTTCATGCGGATGCATTAATTCCTCGCAACGTGTCCAGCTGCTTCGCGGACGGCGAAGCGAGAGCAAGAAAAACGGGAGTGCCCATGTCCGCGACCGCAGATGACCTTCGTCCGGCCAGCACGGTCGGTAACTGGCGGACGCCGCTGGTCATCATCATCTGCGGCTGCATCATCGGGCTCCTCAGTTTCGGACCGCGCTCGAGCCTCGGCTTCTTCGTGCAGCCGATGGGCCGTGAATTCGGCTGGGGCCGCGACGTATTCGGGCTTGCGCTGGCGTTGCAGAACCTGTTGTGGGGTCTCGGCCAGCCGATTGCAGGCGCGATCGCCGATCGCTTCGGTGTCTTCCGTGTCATGGCGGTAGGCGCGCTGCTCTATGCCGGCGGCCTGTTCCTGATGCGCTATTCCTCGACGCCGTTTTCGCTCGACATCGGCGCCGGCGTGCTGATCGGTTTCGGTCTCTCCGGCTCCTCGTTCAACCTCGTGCTGTCGGCGTTCAGCAAGCTGCTGCCGCCGGAGAGGCGCGGCGTTGCGCTCGGCGCCGGCACTGCGGCGGGCTCGTTCGGGCAATTCCTGTTCGCGCCGTTTGGCGTGGCCCTGATCGACAATTTCGGCTGGCAGACGGCGCTTACGGTATTTTCCGGCCTGATGCTCCTGATCGTGCCGCTGTCGCTGGCGCTTTCCACGCCGCCTGCGACCACGAGCAGCGTGCCGTCCGCCGACGACCAATCGTTCAAGACCGCGCTGGCGGAGGCCTTCGGCCACCGCTCCTATGTGCTGCTGGTGCTCGGCTTTTTCACCTGCGGCTTCCAGCTCGCCTTCATCACCGTGCATTTGCCGGCCTATCTCGTCGACCGCGGCATTCCCAGTCAGACCGGCGGCTGGGTGTTGGCGGCCATAGGCCTCTTCAACATCATCGGCTCGCTCAGTGTCGGCTACGTGCAGAACTACATTCCCAAGCGCTACATCCTCTCGGCGATTTACATCACCCGCGCGCTGTCGATCTTCGTCTTCATCTCGTTTCCGACCACGACCTTCTCGGCGATCGCGTTCGGCGCCATCTCGGGCCTGACCTGGCTCTCCACCGTGCCGCCGACCTCGGCGCTGGTTGCGCTGATGTTCGGCACCCGCTGGTTTGCCACGCTCTACGGCTTTGCCTTCGTCAGCCATCAGGTCGGCGGCTTCCTCGGCGTCTGGCTCGGCGGCATCGTGTTCGAGCAAACCGGCTCCTACACCTGGCTCTGGTGGCTCTCCATCCTGTTCGGCGTGCTGTCGGCGCTGATCAACCTGCCGATCGTGGAAAAGCCGGTTCCCAGGGCGGTTGCGCGAGCCGCCTGATCCGCTAAACATCCCCGGCAAAATCTGTCGGGGAGAGTTACCGTGGGAACGTTCAAGGCCGTCCGGATCGACAAAGCGGAAAAAGGTACCACCGCCGCGCTGACGCAGTTCGATGAAGCCGAACTGATGGAGGGCGATGTCACTGTCCGTGTCGAATGGTCGACGCTCAATTACAAGGATGGCCTTGCGCTGACCGGCAAGGCGCCGGTGGTGCGCCGCTTCCCGATGATCGCCGGCATCGATTTCGCTGGCACCGTCGAGCAATCCTCGCATCCGCAATGGAAGGCCGGCGACAAGGTCGTCTGCAACGGCTGGGGCATGGGCGAAACCCATCTCGGCGCCTATGCGGAGAAGGCGCGCGTCAGGGGCGACTGGCTGGTGCGCCTGCCCGAGGGCATGTCGGCGCGCGATGCCATGGCGATTGGCACCGCCGGCTACACCGCGATGCTTTCGGTGCTCGCCCTGGAGAAGCACGGCCTCACGCCCAACAGCGGCCCCGTCGTGGTGACGGGCGCGGCCGGCGGCGTCGGCTCGGTTGCGATCGCTGTGCTGTCGAAGCTCGGCTATCACGTCATCGCCTCGACCGGCCGCATGTCGGAGACGGGCTATCTGAAGAGCCTCGGCGCGGCGGAGGTGATTGACCGCAACGAACTCGCGGGCCCCGCAAAGCCGCTGGCCAAGGAGCGCTGGGCCGGCGGCGTCGACAGCGTCGGCTCGACCACGCTCGCCAATCTGCTGTCGATGACGAAATATGGCGGCGCCATCGCGGCCTGCGGACTTGCCGCCGGCATGGATCTGCCGTCCTCGGTCGCACCGTTCATTTTGCGCGGGGTGTGCCTTCTCGGCATCGATTCCGTGATGTGCCCGATCGAGCGACGGAAGGTTGCCTGGAGCCGCCTGGCCTCTGATTTGGACAGGGCAAAACTCGCTGAAATAACTCATGAAATCGGTCTCGGCGACGTCATCGGCCAGGGTGCGAAAATCCTCGCCGGCCAGGTCCGCGGCAGAATCGTGGTAAAAATAGTCTAAGGATATTCAGACTTTGCCAACCAACCTGCTTCAATCTCGCCACGGTTGGTATGGTAATCAGCGGGTAAAGAGACTTCCGCCCCGCCGCTGAAGGTGAAGTTGGAGTTGTAAGAATGTTTGCGCGTTTGGTGTTGGGAGCCGTCACGGCCGGTGCGATGAT
The DNA here is from genome assembly GCA_036406295.1 of Bradyrhizobium sp. Taxonomy (GTDB): domain Bacteria; phylum Pseudomonadota; class Alphaproteobacteria; order Rhizobiales; family Xanthobacteraceae; genus Bradyrhizobium. Next base: position 8,521 of record DASWVJ010000007.1, on the reverse strand, counting down.
CGCACCCGCACTCGCCGGGATGATGACAGCGGACGAGGCGCGCAGGTTCGTGGCCGGCAAGGTCTTCGCATTCACCTGCTTCGACGGTACCCGCGGCGCCGGCCGCATCCTCGACGATATGGGCGCCGCCGGCTCGATCCAGATCAGCGGCTCCGGCCCGATCCGCCACGTGCGCCTGCCCGGCAACACGCTGCAGGTCCGCGGCCAGAGCGTGTGCGCATCGCTCAAGGGCGTACCGTTCGAGCCCTGCTTCAATCTCGACAAGCGCGATGATCGCAGTTTCCGCGGCTCGGTCTCCGGCATGGGTTTCGCCTATTGCGATTTCCGCCATCAGGGCGGCGGCCATCAAATGCTGATGGCGCGCTCGGTGGCGCGGCCGCGCTCGCTGCACGCGACGACCGAAGGCCGTGCGGCCGGTTCGCGCGCGGAAGTCTCCGCCCGCGTCGAGACGCCGGCAGTGGAGAGCGCCAGGCTTGAACCGGTGAGGCCGCAAACGAAGCCCGAGCCCGCCAAGGTCGAGAGCGTACCCGAGCTGCGCAGCTCGACGAACTGACATCCTTCCGCTGCTTCGCGTATATTGCCGCTCGCGGTGTATCGAGATCAACGAGCTTGTCCTCCCTGCGGAGCAGCGGGGGCGGGCGGCGGCACTCTGCGGAACAGGATGCGCTGGTAGAGCCAGCCGATCGCCACCAGCACGATGCCGAGGCCCATGAAGGACAACGCCCGGTACACGCCTGTCAGCGCCGACATGTCGATCAGAAAGGCCTTGCCGATCGTCAGCGCGATCACGACGGCGGAGGCCAGCCGCGCACGCTGCGAATTGAAGAAGATGCCTGCGCCCAGGAGCACAACGCCGAAGGCAAGCCACGTGATCGAATAGGTGTATTGCTCGGCGCCCGTCGTGGAGCCTTGTATGATCGCGGGACCATGATAGAGCCGCCGGATTTGCAGAGTCACATACGTGAGCGCAAGGACCAGCGCGCCGCCCGCGATGGTGTTGGCATATGAGGCTGGGCGATGGCCCGCCACCGCGTAGGACAACAGCAGCGCCAGCACGGCAGGCAGGGCATAGCCAAGCAGCAGCAGGTTGAAGAAAACGCCGCCGACATCGGTCCACCACAGTAGCGGATTGTTCAGGATGAACAGGCCGAACACGGTGGCTGCACCGGCGAACAGCGTCAATAGGACGGCGCCGTAATTGTGCACGATGCTGCCCGAGCGCAGCCGCAGCCGCTCGAGACCAATCGCCATCGCGAGCGCCACGCAGACCTGCAGGGCGACTTCGGTAAGGCCGGCGCTCTGGCGATAGATGTCGCCATTGTTGATGAAATGGCGGATTTCCATGAACGCGAGCAGCACCGTGAACAGGATCGCGGCAGCTTCCACGGCACGCAGCGGCGCATCGTCGCCGTTGCGGCGCAGGAAGTAGCTTCCAGCCCAGAAGCACAGTGCCGGCACGCCATAGCCCCACAGCAGCCAGTTGAAGATCGGCGTGGTGCCGACGGCGCTGCCGACGATGCGCGGCTCGTAGCCGATCCGCAGCACCACGATGCCGGCGAGGATCGCCGCCAGCGTGCGCAGGAAGGCAATCGGCCGCTGCAGCGAGATCCAGGCGGTGCCGAGCGACATCAACGCCAGCGCGATGGTGAGCCAGCCCTTTTCGAGTGCGAAGGTCAGTGCCAGCGCCAGCGCGGCGAGGGTGGCGGTCGCGAACAGCGCGATCGATGCCTGCAAGCCCGGCCGGTCCTCGCGCTTGCTGAGCATCTCGGTTGCTGCAGCAAAGGCGGCAGCGAGGATGACGGCCACGATCGCAAACGGGATCGAGCGGTCGAGATGCGCAATCCGCGCGTACAGCGCCACCAGCAATGCCAGCGGCGTGAAGACCGCAGCTGCCGACCAGACGATCGGGATCGTCGGATTGCTCGAGCGGCCCTGCGCCAGGAAGCCGGCGATGCCGAAGCCTGTGGCAAAGATTGCCGCGGTGACGAGATGCAGCGAGACGGATCCGTCGGTGGCTGCGGGGCCGATGCCAGGCAGCGGTCCGCCCGGGACAACCAGCAGCTCCGGGTTGGCGCGGATCGCCCATTCGGCAAACACGATGAAGACGAAGCCGGCTGCGATGGCGACAGCGGCTGTGGCAGATACCGCGCGCCAGGCGACGAACAAGGCGCCTGCCACCAACAGCCCGAAGGCGATCATTGCGGGATCGGCATGAAAGCCGGTCAGCACAATGAGAGTCGCACCGAACAGATAGGCGGCGAGCGAGCCCGACGAGATCGGCTCGATCTGGCCTTCGTCGGCGGGCGGGCCGAACATGAAACCGCAAACGACGAGCAGTGCGGCGAGGATGAATCCGGCGATGACATGGAAAACGGTCGGGCCGATGATCGATGGGCCGAGACCCGGGAACGTCCACAGCAGGGCGAAGACGATGGTGGTCACCGCCAGCCAGCGCCACAGCCGCACACGGGCGAGGCCGAACGAGGCGGCGGTGACGATCGCAAGATAAATGTACAGCGCCCAGTAATCCGCCTCGCCTGACGAGACCAGGATCGGCGTGATGAAGGCGCCGACCACGCCGAGGCCCGCCAGCGCCGGCCCGTGCAGCAGGGCCGCCGCGAGCGTGCCGAGCGCGACCAGCCCCAGCAGGATGAAGGCGGTGGCCGGCACGAGGAAGCCGTAGAGCGCGTAAGCCGCATAGACGGTGGCAAAGGCGACCGCCGTTCCTGCGGCGGTGAGGATCGCCGGAATGTTGGCGACCGGAAGCGCAGCGATCTGGGAGATGCTTTCCTTGCGGCGGGTCCATTCGCCGGCGGCGAGCAGCGCCAGCGCGAACAGGCCGCCCAGGATGGTGCGCACGCCGGGGCCAAGCAGGCCGGCCTCGATGGAATAGCGCACCATGAAGAAGCCGCCGAGCGCCAATGTGAGACCACCGACCCAGACCACCCAGCGCGTGCCGATGCGCTCCTCGAAGCCGGGCTGGGTTTCCGGTACGGGCGGGGGCGCTGTTTCGGCACCGGCTGCTTGTGGCGCAGGTTGCGGAGGCGGCTCTGGCGCGATCGGCGGTGCCGCCTCCGTGGTCGTGGATATGGTCTGCGGTGCGACAGGCGCAGCCTGCTGGGGCAGCGGCGGCGGCATGGCGACCGGCGCCGTCATTCCTCCGCTGGCTGCTTCGAGTGCCTCGACGCGCGACCGCAGCGCGGATGCCTGGTTGAACGAGCGGATCGCAATGATCAGCGCAACGACAGCTACCGCAAACGGGAAGAAGAATTCCATCATCATTTCCCCCTGCGGCTCGCCCGGGCTGCGGGCATGCCGCGTCGAAAAGTTCTAGCGCCTTGCGCGCACGCCAAGACCGGGCGCGGGGCGTTCTTGCAGCACCTCGCGACGGAAGCGGAACAAGGCGGCGGGCCGGCCGCCAGTCTGTGTCGACATTACCCCGGTCGGTTCAACCAGCGCGGTGTTCTCCACCAGGCGACGGAAATTCTGCTTGTGCAAATGCCGGCCGGAGATGGCCTCGACCGTGCGCTGTAGTTCAGTGAGTGTGAACTCGTTGGACAAAAGTTCAAAGACGACCGGGCGGTATTTCAGTTTGGCGCGCAGGCGGGCGATCGCGGTTGCAAGGATGCGGCGGTGGTCGAAGCGCATGGGCTCGCCGAGCCTTGGCAGGGCCTTGCGCGATAATGCGGCGGCGCGGCCGTCGCGCCGGGCTTCCTCGACCAGCCCTGCCTCATAGAGCAACTCGTAGCGGTCGAGCACGCGCTCCTCGTCCCATTGCGAGCCGTCGCACCCGAAATACAGCCGCACGCGGTCCTTGCGGCTGAGCGCGCGGATCGCCTCCGTCGCTTCGGCCGGCTGCGCGGCCCAGCGGGTGAGCTCGGGCAAAATGTCGCGCTCGATCATGGCGGGGCGCTCGGTTCGCCAGTCCTCCCAGGGGAAGTAGCGATACCAGGGTTCGAAATGGGCGCCGGGGGCGCGCTGGGCATTGTCGGCGGTGCGGGTCAGCGCGAGATAGCCGATGGAGGCGACATGGACGTCGGTGTCGCCGGGCACGGTATGCCGGCCGCGGTCGCCGAAGGTGTAGAGCTGCTCGACATAGCCGAGACGAAGCCCCGCCTGTTCCTGCACCCAGGCGCGCAGGCCAATCTCGAAGGTGCGGTGCGCCACCGCATCGAACGGGCCGAACGGAAGGCCTGCGAGATCGTCCGGCGCGCCGCCCGAGGCGATCAGGATCATCGGCTCGTTGCCCTCGACCGCGACGATCGCCGCGGTCAGTCCTATCTCGATCGGCGTCAGAAGCGTGTCGCTCATCCGGCGTCGGTTTCTTCCCTCAATCGAGATCGATGCGGAAGGGCCGGCCTTCCGCCACCATGTTGCCGGGCCCCATCTCGTCGAGTGCGCGCAGCATCCGCCCGTCACGGCCGAGCAGCTTGTCGGCGAGGCCGACGATCAGGCGGTTCGGCGATGCTATGGGGGAAGCCGCGCGGATCTGCCGGGCGATTGCGACCTCGTCTTTTTGCGGATTGAGCAGGCAGGCCGCGGCGAAGGCGCTGGCCGTGGAGCGGCTGATGCCGGCATAGCAATGCACCACCATGGGCGCCGCGCGGTCCCAGCCGCTGATGAAGGCGAGCACCTTTTCGACATGGGCTTCGCTCGGCGCGACAAAACCGTCCAAGTGCTCGATGATGTCGTCCATTGCCACTTTCAGATGATTGGCCGGAAGCACCGACACCGGGCGCTGCACCTGCTCGACATTGGCCATCACGGTGAGCACATGGCTCGCACCGGTGGTACGCACGGTCTCGGGCAGGGCGGCGAGCGAACAGACGTGAAGCATGATCGTCCTTTCGGTTTTCCCCGAATTATAGGGCCCGCCGCAGGGCGGAGAAAGCAGGCTGGAGGCGCATATTCACCGGTGAAGGCTGGCAAATCGCGCCAGGAACTGCTTTTCCGCCTTGGCTGCGGTCCATGGCGCCAGATATTCGCGCTCGGTCGTGTCGGCCAGGCCTGGATCGCGGCCGAACAGGCGGCGCGCCTCTCCTTCCGAAAATCCGGCAAGCCGCGTTGCCTCCAGATATGCCGCGCCGCGGTCGGCGGCCTTGATCTGCTGCGTGATCTCCTCGGCCAGCACCGCCGGGAGGCCGAAGCGGACGTGGATGGCCGACAGGAGACGCTTCTCCACCACCTTGTAGTCGCCGCCGATCACGGCCTTGAAGGGCGAGATCATGTCGCCGATGACGTATTCCGGCGCGTCGTGCAGCAGCGCCGCGAGGCGGAAGCGCGTGTCCACGCGCGGCATCTGCTGACGCATCACGCATTCGACCAGCAGCGTGTGCTGCGCCACCGAGAAGATATGCGCGCCGCTTGTCTGGCCGTTCCAGCGCGCGACGCGCGCCAGCCCATGGGCGATGTCGGCGATCTCGATGTCGAGCGGCGAGGGGTCGAGCAGGTCGAGCCGGCGGCCCGACAACATCCGCTGCCAGGCGCGGTCCATCTCGGTCGGTTGCTTCTTCATTTCACCTTCAGGCGCGGGGTGCGCCGCTCGTGGCCGCAGGCCTCGTGACAGAAGCAGCTGACGAGATGATCGTTGACCATGCCGGTCGCCTGCATGAAGGCATAGACGATGGTGGGGCCCACGAACTTGAAACCGCGTGAGGAAAGCTCTTTCGATATCTTGATCGACACCGGTGTCGAGGCCGGCACGCTCGCGGTGGTCTTGAACTGGTTGACCTTCGGCTTGCCGTCGACGAAGTCCCACAGCAATTTCGAGAAGCCGGGGCCTTTCTCCATGATCTCGAGATACGACTTTGCGCTCGCGATCGCGCCCTCGATCTTGGCGCGGTTGCGCACGATGCCGGCGTCGTTCATCAACGCGTGGATTTTCCTGGCGTTGTAGCGCGCGATCTTCTCCGGCTGGAAATCGTCAAAGGCGCGGCGGAAATTGTCGCGCTTGCGCAGGATCGTGATCCACGACAAGCCGGCCTGGAATCCGTCGAGGATCAGCTTTTCGTAGAGCGCGCGGTCGTCATATTCCGGCACGCCCCATTCGGAGTCGTGATAGGCGACATAGAACGGATCCTCGCCCGGCCAGGGGCAGCGCGTCTTGCCATCGGGATGCTGTCGTGCGCTGCGGTTCATGCGACGGTCTGCTTCGGCGACGGCCGCAGTTCGTCCGGGTCGGCAATGCGGATCGGCAGGCCCCCCGCGGTCAGCTGGACGCCGGCTTGCAGCGCATCGGAAACGCGATCGGTGCGGATCAGCGCGAGGCCATGCCTTCCTGCAGTTGAGCCCATGGTGCCGACCTGCTTGTCGCCGGCAAGGATCGGCTGGCCCGGCTCAGGCGAGAAATCGTCGAGGATGATCTTCACCGTGCGCGTGCGTGCCGTGCCGCGATGCTGCATCCGCGACACCACTTCCTGGCCGACATAGCAGCCCTTGTCGAAATCGACGCCGTTGAGGCGGTCCATGTTGGTCTCGTGCGGAAAGGCGTCGCTATACATGAAGTCGAGCCCGCCGCGCGGCGCGCCCGAGACGATGCGGTGCGCCTCATACGCGTCGGCCTCGACGAGGTCGGCGCCGATGACGCCCGCGACCTTTTGCTTCAGCTCTTCCGGAATCAGGATGCGCCAGCCGAGCGCGGCATGGCGGGGATCGGCAAAGGCGAGGTCCGGCTTCATCGCAGGCTCGCCGTCCCATGCCGCCAGCACGCCCATGTTGTCGGAGAGGTTCTCCACCGTGACCTTGGCGCGCAGCTTGTAGAATTTGAGCTTGTCGGCGAGGCCTTGCGCCAGCGCGCGCGACACGTCGAGCAGAAAGCCGCCGCCATGACCCGCAGGGGCCTCGGTGATGAGGAAATCCACGATGATCTTGCCCTGCGGTGTCAGGAGCGCGCCGAAGCGGCCGAGGCCCGGGCGGACCAGCGCGACGTCGGTCGTGACGAGGCCGTTGAGGAAGTTGCGCGCATCCTCGCCGCTCACCTTGACGACGCCGCGATCAGGCAAAAACGCTGCTTTCATACCGTTAAGAGCTCTTTTTCAAGTTCCTTTGGGGATAGGTCTCAGGCCAATATCCCCTGCGAAGTTAAGGCGCTAAAGTACGCCGAACAAGGCCTGCACGACAGCCAAAAGCAGGCCAATGAGGACCGATGAATCAGCGCTTTGACACCATTCTAAAATCCGGGACCGTGGTCAATCAGGACGGCGAAGGCGTCCGCGATGTCGGCATCACGGGAGGGCGAATCGCCGCGATCGGCGGGCTCAACACGGATTCCGCCGCCGAGGTGATCGACTGCAAGGGGCTGCACATCCTGCCCGGCGTAATGGATACGCAGGTGCATTTCCGCGAGCCCGGGCTGACGCATAAGGAAGATCTGGAGACGGGCTCGCGCAGCGCCGTGATGGGCGGGGTCACCGCGGTGTTCGAAATGCCGAACACCAACCCACTGACGGTCACCGAGGAGGCTTTCACCGCCAAGGTCGATGCCGGCCGGCGTCGCATGCATTGCGATTTCGCCTTCTTCATCGGCGGCACCCGCGAGAATGTGAACCATCTGCCGGAGCTCGAGCGCGCCGAAGGCTGCGCCGGCGTGAAAGTTTTCATCGGCTCTTCCACCGGCTCGCTGCTGGTCGAGGACGACGAGAGTCTGCGTCGCATCTTCCAGGTGATCCGCCGCCGTGCCGCCTTTCATGCCGAGGACGAGTACCGCCTCAACGAGCGCAAGCCGCTGCGCGTCGAGGGCGATCCGCGCTCGCATCCGGTGTGGCGCGACGAGACCGCGGCCCTGATGGCGACGCAACGGCTGGTCAACCTCGCGCGCGAGACCGGCAAGCGCATCCATGTGCTGCACATCTCGACCAAGCAGGAGATCGAATATCTGCGCGACCACAAGGACGTTGCCACCTGCGAGGCGACGCCGCATCACCTCACCATGGCCGCGCCCGAATGCTACGAGCGGCTCGGCACGCTGGCGCAGATGAATCCGCCGGTGCGCTCGGCCGATCACCGCGACGGCATCTGGATGGGCATCGAGCAGGGCATCATCGACGTGCTCGGCAGCGACCATGCGCCGCACACGCTGGAGGAAAAGCAGAAAACCTATCCGGCCTCGCCCTCCGGCATGACCGGCGTGCAGACGCTGGTGCCGCTGATGCTGGATCACGTCAATGCGGGGCGACTTTCGCTCGCACGTTTCGTGGATCTGACGAGCGCCGGCCCCGCGCGCCTCTACAATATCGCCTGCAAGGGCCGCATCGCCGCCGGCTGCGATGCCGACCTCACGGTGGTCGACATGAAGCGTAGCGAGACCATCACCAACGATTGGATAGCCTCGAAGGCCGGCTGGACGCCGTACGACGGCGTGCGCGTCATCGGGTGGCCGGTCGGCACCTTCGTGCGGGGCAAGCGCGTGATGTGGCAGGGCGAGGTCGTGACGCCGTCGACCGGCGAGCCGGTAAGGTTTCTGGAGACGCTGAAGGCGTAGTCGCCACGTCGTCATTGCGAGCCACCCGGTCGGCGCGAAGCG
>DASWVJ010000006.1:0-4169 GCA_036406295.1 Bradyrhizobium sp. | reverse complement strand
ATGCCTCCCGGCCCGGGCGAGGCTTCATCGGCCTCGATCTGCGTGGTGAAGCTGGCGCGTTCGAGTTTCAAGGGCGGCAACTCGGCATTGACGGCCTTGTCGAGCCTGGTCGCGGCTTTCGCGCGTGCCGCCGAGAGTTTGGCGGCAGCGGCGGCATAGCGCTTGTCGGCTTCAAGGGCGGCTGCTTGCAGCTTCCTCAACTGCTCGGCGCCGGCATCGATCAGCGCGACATCGGCAGCCATCTTCACCGCAAGTGCGGCAAGGCCATCGACGGGCGTCGAATATTTCCGCGAGGCGGCGCGCAGCGCGAACAGGCGCTCCTCGATGCGCTCCAGCTCGGCCGGATCGAAATCGGCCGCGGCAAGCGCCGCGTTGAGATGCTGGTCCGCCTCCTCCAGCGCGTTGATGGCGGCATCGATCGCCTTCACCGCAGGCTCCACCAGCGCGGGCGAATTGGCGGCGCGGCGCTCCAAGCGGCGTACCGCTGCCGAGAGCGCCGGCACCGGCGAATGCGCGCCGCCGATCGCCTCCTGCGCCTCGCGCAGGTCAGTGGCGATCTTCTCGCCCTGCATCATGATGGTGCGGCGTTCGGCAAGCTGCGTTTCCTCGTCGTCCCTGGGCGCGAGCGTCTTCAGCTCGGCCGAGGCATGGCGCAGATAATCCGCCTCGCGCGCGGCGCGCTCCATGGAGACGCGATGTTCCTCCAGCGAAGCGGCGGCAGTACGGCGCGCCTCCCACAGCTGCTCCACCGCGGCGACGTCCTTCTCAAGGCCGGCAAAGGCGTCGAGCAGGCGGCGGTGGGTGGTGGCATCGACCAGCGCGCGCTCATCGTGCTGGCCGTGGATCTCGACCAGCGCGATGCCCACCGCTTTGAGCGTCTGCACGGAGATCGACTGGTCGTTGATAAATGCTCGCGTGCGGCCATCGGCAAACTGCACGCGGCGCAGGATCATCTCGCAAGAGTCCTGGGAACTGGCGTCTTCAAGGCCGTTGTCGATGAGGATTTTCGCCGCCGGATGGTCTTTCGGCACGTCAAAGGTCGCCGTCACCTGCCCCTGCTCCGCGCCGTGGCGCACGAGGGTGGCATCGCCGCGGCCGCCGAGCGCGAGCGCAAAGGCATCGAGCAGGATGGATTTGCCCGCGCCGGTTTCGCCGGTCAGCACGGCAAGGCCGCGGGAGAATTCGATATCGAGCCGTTCGATCAGGACGATGTCGCGGATCGACAGACGCGCCAGCATGCGAAGTAAACCTAAGAACCTAGCCGAGGCCCAGTTTCTTGAAGGCCCTTGAAATATAGGAGCCCTTGTTCTCGCTCGGCTCGAGACCGCCGGACTTTACAAGATTGTAGGCCTCTTTGTACCAGCGGCTGTCCGGAAAGTTGTGGCCAAGCACCGCGGCTGCGGTCTGCGCCTCACCGACGATGCCGATCGCCAGATATGCCTCGGTGAGGCGAAACAGCGCCTCCTCGACATGGCGCGTGGTCTGGTAGCGCGTCACCACGGTCTTGAAGCGGTTGATCGCGGCGGTGAAGTCGCGCTTCTCCATATAATAGCGGCCGACATCCATCTCCTTGCCGGCGAGCTGGTCGCGCGCGCCTTCGAGCTTGGCCTTGGCGGAGTTGGCGTATTCGGAGGTCGGATATTTGCGCACGACTTCCTCGAGCGCATTGATCGCCTTCTCGGTGCGGCCCTGGTCGCGCGAGACGTCCGGGATCTGATCGTAATGCGAGGCGGCGATCAGGTATTGCGCGTAGGCCGCGTCCGGGCTGCCGGGATGCAGCGTGACGTAGCGGGTCGCAGCGCCTATGCAGCTGTCATAGTCGCCGGCGCTGTAGAAGGAATAGGCCGACATCAGCAGCGATTTGCGCGCCCAGTCGGAATAAGGATGCTGGCGGTCGACTTCCTCGAATTTCTTCGAGGCCGCCTTGGCGTCCTTGCGCTGGTTCATCAGATACAAGCCCTCGTTGTAGAGCTTGTCGGCGGGCTCCTCGACGAAGGTGTCGTCCTTCTGGGTGAACTTGTCCCACAGCGCGCCGGTGCCGCAGCCGCCGAGCGGCAGCACGAGCAGCGCGATGATGCCGGCGAGCCGCAGCCCGGCCGATGATTTACGCGCTCGAAGCGTCATACGCTGTGCCGACATGAATTAGACCTGACGCCTGTGATGCGACGATTGCGCATGATCCTGTCCGAAAACTGGCTCCCATTTTTCGGGATCATGCGGTCGGCCCGTCATGGCCGCAAGAATCAACCCGCCCGTGAGCAGCGCAACCGCGGGGCTACACTTACCCGAAATAGCCTCTTTGACCAACCGGATAGGCAGGCATTCCGCCCGGATTAAGGCGGCCGGCGGCGATCGTTACTAACTGTGGTTACTAGGGAAAATCGACCGGAAGCAGCGCTTCAGGACACGTCCGGGCTGTAGGCCGGGGCCACCAGGCCCCCGACAATGGCGCGGCCGGCTTCGGCCGGAACGCGGCTGCGGCGAGGCGCCTCACCCTCGACCACGCGCCAAGCGGTGCGGTCGGCGAGCAGCGCGGTCAGCACGGTGTGGTTGAGCTTGTGGCCGCCACGGACCGAGCGGTAGGCGCCGAGCAGCGGCAGGCCGGCCAGTGTGAGGTCGCCGATGACGTCCAGGATCTTGTGGCGGGCGCATTCGTCGGCATAGCGCAGGCCTTCGGCGTTGAGCAGCCGCTCGTCGTCGAACACCACAGTGTTCTCGAAGGAGGCGCCGAGCGCGAAGCCGGCGCTGGAGAGGCGCGCCACATCGTTCAGGAAGCCGAAGGTGCGGGCACGGCTGATCTCGCGGCGGAACCGCTCCGGGCTCAGCTCGAACGCGTAGGTCTGCCTGCCAATCACGGGATTGACGAAGTCGATCTCGACCTCGGCGCGGAAACCGCCCGCATAGGGACGGAACTCGCCGAAGGAATCGCCGACCGATGCGGAGACGGGTTTCAGAACTTGCAGAAAGCGGCGAACGGCGGGCTGGGCCACGACGCCGGCCTGATCGATCGCGGCGACGAAGGCCGCGGCGCTGCCGTCCATGATCGGAACTTCGGGACCGTCGACCTCGATGGTGGCGTTGTCTACACCCATACCGCGCAACGCGGCGAGAACGTGCTCAGCGGTAGCAACCAGCGGGCCTTCGCTGTCGCCCAGCACGGTCGCAAAATCGGTGGCAATGACGGATTCGACGGTCGCCAGAACCTCGCGGTCGGCGCCCTCAAGACCGGTACGGAAAAAAATAAAACCCGCGTCGACGGGTGCAGGTCCGATGGTGAGATTGACGGGTAAACCGGAATGAACGCCGACGCCCGTCACGGTGGCTTGCGACCGAAGCGTGGTTTGACGGTTCAATTTCATAAAGACTGCCCACTACCGACTAACTCAAAGACCGGACGAGACCCAGCTTCCGGGACCGACTCACTCTTTAAGCATCCCCAAGTCGTGGTGAACTCTAGTCACTGCCCTGGAGGGCGCCAACTCACGCTTTTTTACGGATTGTTACCCCATATACGCCGTATTCGCGCCAAAGCTTAACCAAATTGGGCAGGCGTTTCGCGCAGTTCCGGCGCTGCCATTGAAGCTGCAAAAGAATAATTAATCCTTTAAAAACAGGGTCTTGCACAACCAAACGGAAGATCGCCCCTGTGGAAAAGTCAAGGTCCCGGCGGATACCGCCGGGACCTTGCGCGTCGTCCGAACTGTAACAATCGTCAGTTGGCCTGCCGGCGCAGGAAGGCCGGGATATCAAGATGGTCATCGCCCTGTGGCGCCGGCGCAACAGGTGCCGGGCGGCCATGGACGTCGAGACCCTGCGGGGCAGGACGCTGTTTAGCGTATTCAGATACCGGATCATGGGCTGCGATCTGCTGCGCCACCGTTCGGCCGGGTTTGCGCTCCGGCAGCGGCGGCATGGCCGGGCCTGCGGCACGTGCCGCGATCGGCGGCTCGCTCTCCTCGTCGCGGCGGCCAAGGCCGACATTGGCCAGCCGCTGCAACAGCGACAGCCGGGTCTTTTGCGGATGGTCCTCGTCGGCCTCGCCCTGCGCCTTGCGAATCTCGGCCTGGGCCGGCATCGGCAGTTCCTCGAATTTGGGCATGCGCGGCGTCCTGGTCGGCGGCCGCTCGGCAGCCGGCGGGATGAAGTTCTCGGCCGGCGGCGGCTCCTGC
>DASWVJ010000005.1:0-11556 GCA_036406295.1 Bradyrhizobium sp. | reverse complement strand
TCGAACTCCATGCTGCAGAACGCGCCGCCCTGGTAGAAGTCGCCGACCGGGTCGGGCTTGAGCTTGGCCTGCTCGGCAAACGCATGCTCGCGGAAATCTTCGCCGCGGCCGGTCGGCCGATAGCCGAGGTCGTAGGCGCGGTGGTTGTCCCACCAGGTGCGCTCGTTCCAGGAGGCGCCGTAGAGCACCTCGAAATGGATGTCGGGATGCTCGAGGCCGATGCGGCAGAGCTGCATGAGGTCTTCAGGCTTGAGCCAGATCGACAGGCGGCGGTGATCGAGCGGCACCTCGCCGAAATTGCCGATGCGGATGCAGGTCACCTTCATGCCGTGCTTGTCGGCATAGAGCGCGCCCAGCGCCTCACCAAAGACCTTGCTGACGCCGTAGCGGCTGTCGGGGCGCGCGGTGACGTCGGTGCCGATGCGGTGATGGCGCGGGTAGAAGCCAACCGCGTGGTTGGACGAGGCGAAGATCACGCGCTTGACGCCCTTGCGGTGAGCCGCCTCGAACAGGTTGTAGCAGCCGATGATGTTGGCCTGGTGGATCTGGTCCCAGGTGCCTTCGACCGAGTAGCCGCCGAAATGCAGGATCCCGTCGACGCCCTCGCAGATCGCCTCGACCTCTCCGAGGTCAGTGAGATCAGCCGCCTTGAACTTCTCGCCGCTGCCGAGATCGGCGGGCGTGTTGATGTCGCTGAGCAGCAGGTCCGGATAGATCGGCGGCAGCAGCTTGCGCAGGCTTGTCCCAATTCCTCCCGCTGCACCGGTCATCAATATGCGTGGCATCTCTTCCTCATTTTGATCGCAATCATTTGCGGCCGTTCGCCGGGAGTGATAGCAAACCATTGCGTGAGGAAACGCAACAACGAGAACAGCAAATGTCCGATGCATCCTATGCGGCCGGATGGCGGCCGGCGACCCACTATCCCGATCCCGCGATCCACGCGCTCGATCCGCGCTTCGAAAAATACTGGCTGAAATTGTCGGCGGTGGAACGGCTGACAACGGGCCTACGCTGGGCGGAAGGCCCGGTATGGTTCGGCGACGGGCGGTATCTGCTCTGCAGCGACATCCCGAACCAGCGCATCATCAAATGGGAAGAGGAGACCGGCGCGGTCAGCATCTTCCGCAAACCCTCGAACTTCGCCAACGGCAATACCCGCGACCGCCAGGGCCGGCTCGTCACCTGCGAGCATGGCGGTCGGCGCGTGGTACGCACCGAATATGACGGCTCGATCACGGTGCTGATGGATTCCTTCGACGGCAAGCGGCTGAACTCGCCGAACGACGTCGTGGTGAAATCCGACGGTTCGATCTGGTTCACCGATCCCGTGTTCGGGCTGCTCGGCAATTACGAAGGCTACAAGGCGGAGCCGGAGATCGAGCCGAATATCTATCGGATCGACGGGCAGACCGGGAAAGCGACCATCGTCGCCGAAGGCGTGCTGGGGCCGAACGGCCTTGCCTTCTCGCCGGACGAGAAAATCCTCTACGTCATCGAGTCCCGCGGCGTGCCGAACCGCAAGATCCTGGCCTTCGACGTCTCGCCATCCGGCGACAAGCTTTCCAACAAGCGCGCGTTCGTCGATGCCGGGCCCGGCACACCGGACGGTTTCCGTGTCGACATCGACGGCAATCTCTGGTGCGGCTGGGGCATGGGCGATGCCGAACTCGACGGCGTCGTGGTGTTCGCGCCCGACGGCGTCATGATCGGCCGCATCGCGCTGCCGGAGCGCTGCGCCAACCTGTGCTTCGGCGGCCTGAAGCGCAACCGCCTGTTCATGGCGGCGAGCCAGTCGATCTATGCGCTGTATGTGAACACGCAGGGCGCGGCGGGGGGATAAGTTGTCCTCCCTCATTGCGCGGATCGAACCGAAGCAATGACGGCAGAAGCAAAAACGCCGGGGCGATGGCTCGCCCCGGCGTCGTTGTTTCTCACGCGATCAGCTTACGCCGCGTTGAAGCCGGCCACCGCCTTCGCTTCGAGATATTCCTCGAGACCGTACTTGCCCCACTCGCGGCCGTTGCCGGACTGCTTGTAGCCGCCGAACGGCGCGGTGCGGTCGTTCGGCACACCCTGCAGGTTGACGTTGCCGGCGCGAATCTGGCGGGCGACCTTGCGGGCGCGCTCGACACTGCCGGCCGAGACGTAGCCGGCCAGACCATACGGCGTGTCGTTGGCGATCTTCACGGCGTCGGCTTCGTCCTTGGCGCCGATGATGGTCAGCACCGGTCCGAAAATTTCCTCGCGCGCGATCGTCATGTCGTTAGTGACGTCGGCAAAGATGGTCGGACGGACATAGAAGCCCTTGTTGACGCCCTCGGGCAGGCCCGGGCCGCCGGCGACAAGCGTTGCGCCCTCGTCGATGCCCTTCTTGATCAGCGACTGGATCTTGTCCCACTGCACGCGGTTGACGACCGGGCCGATCGTGGTGCCTTCGCCGCGGGGATCGCCGGCCTTGGTCTTGTCGGCGACGCCCTTGGCGATCGCGGCCACTTCCTTCATCTTCGACAGCGGCACGATCATGCGCGAGGGCGCGTTGCAGGATTGGCCGGAGTTGTTGAACATGTGCATGACGCCGCCGGTCACCGCCTTGGTGAGGTCGGCATCGTCAAGGATGACGTTCGGCGATTTGCCGCCGAGTTCCTGGCTGACGCGCTTGACGGTCGGCGCGGCGCGCTTGGCCACATCGACGCCGGCGCGGGTGGAGCCGGTAAACGAGATCATGTCGATGTCCGGATGCTCGGCCATGGCGGCGCCGACCTCGGGGCCGAGGCCGTTGACCAGGTTGAACACGCCCTTCGGCACGCCGGCCTGATCGAGGATTTCCGCGAAGATCAGCGCCGAGGTCGGCGTGAACTCGCTCGGCTTGAGGATCATGGTGCAGCCGGCGGCGAGCGCAGGCGCCACCTTGCAGGCGATCTGGTTGAGCGGCCAGTTCCAGGGCGTGATCATGCCGACGACGCCGACCGGCTCGCGGAGAACGACGGCGGTGCCGACATTCTCTTCAAAATGATAGTTCTTCAGCACCTCGAGGGTGGAAGCGATGTGGCCGAGACCGGCGCCGGCCTGCAACCTCTCGGCCATCGGCAGCGGCGCGCCCATCTCGTCGGAGACGGCGGCGCCGATTTCCTTCATGCGGCTCTTGTAGACCTCGATGATCTTCTCCAGCAGCGCGATGCGCTCCTCGCGGCTGGTCTGCGAATAGGTCACGAAGGCGCGCTTGGCGGCGGCGACGGCCTTGTCGAGGTCGGCCTTCGAGCCGAGCGCAACCTCATACATCGCTTCTTCCGTCGCCGGATTGACGACGGGGGTGGACTTCTTGACGACCGGATCGACCCAGGCGCCATCGATGTAGAATTGCATGCGATTGACCATCGGAAACCTCTTGGTACGGACGGGATGGAATGAGAACGAAAAGCGTTCGGCAGGCATCCTTGCACGAAAGCCCGGGACTGTGGAACCGCCATATGCGGGTGGCCGCTGTGCGGCATGCGCGGAATATAGGGGCCGGGTGACAGGGCGAACAAGCCTCGAAAGCGGATCCCGGCTCTGCTTCGCATCACTGCGCGCTGCTTCCGCGGGCCCACCCGCCCGGCGGTCACACCGCCATCTTGCGGTGGTGGCGGATCGGCGCGCCGACGGTGAGGCTTTCGGCCGCATCGATGATGGCGTTGGCGTCGAGGCCGTAGTGCCGGTAGAGGTCGTCGATGGTGCCGGTCTGGCCGAAATGCTCGACACCGAGCGCCTCGACGCGGTTTCCGCGGACACTGCCGATCCAGCCGAGCGTCGCCGGGTGGCCATCGATCACGGTGACGATGCCGCAATCACGTGACAGCGGCGCCAGCAGATTCTCGATATGGCTGAGATACTGCACGCCGCGGCGGTCACGGCGCAATTTCCGCGCAGCGGTCCAGCCCGCATGCAACCGGTCGGCAGAGGTGATGGCGAGCAGGCCGACGTCGCGATGGCTCTCGCCGATGAAGCCGACCGCCTCGATCGCCTCGGGCGCGACCGCTCCGGTATAGGCGATCACGATGTCGCAGTTCGGCCCGGGCTTGCGCAGCCAGTAGGCGCCTTCGGTGATCTCGTGGTGCAACACCGCGCTGATCGGACGCTGCGGCTGCTCGACACTGCGCGTGGAGAGGCGCAGGTAAACGGAACCACCCTCCCCGGCCTCGCGCTGCATGTATTCAAAGCCCCAGCGCATGATCACGGCGAGTTCATCGACAAAGGCCGGCTCGAACGAGGCAAGTCCATCCTGCGCAATGCCGATCAGGGGCGTTGCAATCGACTGATGCGCGCCGCCCTCGGGCGCGAGCGTGATCCCGGATGGCGTCGCCGCCACCATGAAGCGCGCGTCCTGGTAACAGGCATAGTTCAGCGCATCGAGGCCGCGCTCGATGAAGGGATCGTAGAGCGTGCCGACCGGCAACAGCCGCTCGCCGTTGATTTGATGCGACAGCCCGAGCGCCGAGAGCATGATGAACAAGTTCATCTCGGCGATGCCGAGCTCGATGTGCTGCCCCCTGGGTGAAAATTCCCAGGTGTAGGCGGAGGGAATCTTCTCCTGCCGGAACAGGTCGTGGTTCTCGGCTTTGGCAAACAATCCGCGCCGGTTGACCCAGGCGCCGAGATTGGTAGAGACGGTGACGTCGGGCGAGGTCGTGACGATACGCGAAGCAAGCTCCGTGTCGCCGCGTGCGAGCTCGTTCAGGAGCAGGCCAAAGCCCTGCTGTGTCGACGTCTGCGCGGACGGCTTGAAGGCGAGCTCGCGCGGCACCTCGATGCCGGGCGCGGCCAGGCGACGACGGCCTTCGCGGTTGAAGGGTGCTGCTGCCAGAAACGCTTCGAGCTCTGCCGGGTCCTGCACCAGGCCTTCGAACCTGTCCCACTCATGGCCGGGGCGGATGTTCTGCACCGCGCGCCACTTCTCCATCTGCGCCACCGTCATCAGGCCGGCGTGATTGTCCTTGTGGCCCTGCATCGGCAGGCCGACACCCTTAATGGTATACGCAATGAAGCACACCGGGCGGTCGTGATCGACGGCCTCGAACGCCTCGATCATGCTCGCCATGTCGTGGCCGCCCAGATTGGACATCAGCGCGAGCAGTTCCTCGTCGCTGCGGCGGTCGATCAACTGCGAGACCGGGCCCTGGTCGCCAATGTCGTCCTGAAGATGCTTGCGGAAGGCGGCGCCGCCCTGGAAGCAGAGCGCGGCGTACATCTGGTTCGGGCAATTGTCGATCCAGCGCCGCAAGGCCTCGCCGCCGGGCTCGGCAAAGGCGGCCTGCATCAGCTTGCCGTATTTCACGATCACCACGTCCCAGCCGAAATTGCGGAACATGGATTCGAACTTCGCCCACAGCCCTTCGCGCACGACGGCATCGAGGCTCTGGCGGTTGTAGTCGACAACCCACCAGGTATTGCGCAGGCTTTGCTTCCAGCCTTCCAGCAGCGCCTCGAAGATATTGCCCTCGTCCATCTCGGCATCGCCGACCAGCGCAATCATGCGCCCCTCGGGGCGATCCTTCATCCAGCCGTGCGCCTTCACATAGTCCTGCACCAGCGAGGAGAACAGCGTCTGCGCAACGCCGAGGCCCACCGAGCCGGTAGAGAAATCGACATCGTCGGCATCCTTGGTGCGCGAGGGATAGGACTGCGCGCCCTTGTAGCCACGAAAATTCTCCAGCTTGTCGCGGCTCTGGTGGCCGAACAGGTACTGGATGGCGTGGAACACCGGGCTGGCATGCGGCTTTACCGCGACGCGGTCCTGCGGACGCAGCACCGAGAAATAGAGCGCCGACATGATGTTGGCGAGCGAGGCTGATGAGGCCTGATGGCCGCCGACCTTCAGCCCGTCGGTGTTGGGGCGGATGTGGTTGGCGTGGTGGATAGTCCACGACGACAGCCACAGCACCTTGCGGGCGAGCGCGGACAGCATTTCCAGGCGGGCGGGCGCAATTCCCATGGCGGCATTTCCTGCGACGGCTCTTTGTTTGAGCATGATCTTTTCGGAAAACCGCTCCACACTTCGCGCTACCGCGGCCTTGCGGCTCCGGATCATGCTCTGGCCGATTCTAGTCCCGCCGGGCCGGCCGAAAATCTCAAATCTTGGCGACATACTCAGGAAAATTGGGATAAATTCCCAAGAACGACTGTCAAACAACGGATTTATCCCAATGACCTCCCTCGACGCCATCGACCGCAAGATCCTTGGGCACCTGCAGACCGACGGCCGCATGACCATGCAGGAGCTTGCCGACAAGGTCGGCCTGTCGGTCTCGCCCTGCCACCGTCGGGTCAAGCTCCTGGAGGAGCGAGGCGTAATCTCGCGCTATGTCGCAACCGTCGACCAGAAGGCGCTCGGCCTGCACGTCAGCGTCTTCATCTCGATCAAGCTGGCGCGGCAGAAGGAGGAAGACCTCAACCGCTTTGCGCGCGCGATCTCGAAATGGGACGAGGTGCTGGAATGCTACCTGATGACCGGCAACCGCGACTATCTGCTGCGCGTCGTCGCCGCTGACCTGCCCTCCTACGAAGCGTTCCTGAAGAACAAGCTGACGCGGCTCGACGGCATCGCCTCGATCGAATCGAGTTTTGCGCTGAGCCAGGTGAAGTATTCGATCGCGCTGCCGGTGTGATATCGGCGGGCCTTCATGGTTCGAGACGGCGCGATGCGCCTCCTCACTATGAGGGGTCTGACAGGCTGGCGTCCGTTTAACCGATCCGGCTTTACGGAGGCGCAGGTCCCAAATCCCTGATGGCCATGCTTGCAAGCTGCTGGGCGTCGCGAATGCCGGTCTGCGCGAGTTCGATGATCTTCCGTGCGATGAGTTCGGTGATCGGGTCGTTGCGATCGGTGAGATCGAGAGCCTTCAATGTCGCCTCGTAGGCCGTGACCAAGCGGCTAACGTCTTCCGGAGTCAGAGGCACATTCTGGAGGATCCGATAGATCGCCATCAGGCAGTGCCCCTGATCGCGCTACGTCGGTTTCTGTAGCCCACTGCTGTTAGCCCACTTCTCAATGTTCTGGATAACCCGCTCATAGCTGGGACGCCGCGGAAGCCGCGGCTCATTCGGGCTCGGCCGCCGGGAAGGCGGTCGCTCCTTCGGCTTCGCGGGTCGTTCGGCCCCGTCTTTTTTGTCGGTCATGGCGAGCGCCTCTCTCGCCCCACTCGCGGCAACAGGCTAACAGAGTAATTGTTCCGCGTAAATCATTGATTTTGCTATATTATTTTACTAATTTGAAGTTGGAGACAAAGTTCAAGCTGACGGCAAAATCATTGGAACCAACACGATCTGAGCGAATTGACCAAGCTTAGCGGACTGAGTAAGTTGCTCAATAGATACACAGGGTGTCTATTATGGCTGAGATGCGCGGAGAACGGCTGCAAGTGATGCTGTCTCCGGAGGAACTGACGGCGGTTGACGATTTTCGCTTCAAGCACCGCATGCCGACGCGGGCGGCGGCTGTGCGCGAGCTGCTGAAAATGGGCTTGGCGGCCCTCGGCGTGGACGCTGGCGCCGGCGTAAAGTCGAGCGACTATGGCGTCTTCAGCCGCGGTCCAGAGAGCCATCGGGAGACGAAGGATTTGCCGGAGACAGAGTAGCGATCCCTAGAGGACGCTGCTTCAGCATCCCCTGCAGATGCCCTTGATCTTCTTGTCGATCTGCGAGTCTTCGGCGCGGATTTTCGCATCCACATCCGAGTTGGTCGATGCCGAACCGGTTGTCCTGGAGCCGGAGGATTGCGCCGTGCCGGCGGCATTGACGCCCGGAGGACCAGGCATCTGCACACTGGGTGCGCCAGTGCCGGTGCCGGTGGTCGTGCCGCCGCTGCCCGTGGTGCTGCCGCCAGTGCCGGTCGCGGTCCCTGTCGTGACTCCGGCCGTGCCGCTACCGGAACCGCCGACGCCGCCGCTGCCGACGCCGCCAGTTTGCGCCACAGCCTGAAGCGGAAGCAGCAACGCACTCGCGATGATAAGGGAACATGACATGCGCATGCGGAAACTCCGTTTTGGAGGCCAACGCGGGCGCAAATGCGTCGTTCCGCCAGTTCCGCCTACAGCACCTTCCGCTTTGCGAGGTTTCGCATCAACTCGCCGATACCGAATGTCCACGGCTCGCATTCATCGCTGCTCCGCATGCGATTGACGAGCTTGCCGAGCTGGGGGGCTGCGATGGTGACGATGTCGTCGCGCTTGTGCGTGAACCCCTGCCCCGGCGCGTCGCGGTCCTTCACGGGCGCAAACATGGTACCGAGGAACAGCGCAAAGCCATCCGGATATTGATGCACGCTGCCGATGGTCTGCGCGACGAGATCGGTGGGATCGCGACTGATCTTGCCGATCGAGGAATGGCCGTCGAGCACAAAGCCGTCGGCGCCCTTCACGGTGAGGCCGACATCCATTTGCCTGACGTCATCGAGCGAGAACGTCCTGTCGAACAGGCGCAGCAGCGGGCCGATGGCGCAGGAGGCGTTGTTGTCCTTGGCTTTCGAGAGCAGCAGCGCCGAGCGGCCCTCGAAGTCGCGCAGGTTCACGTCGTTGCCAAGCGCCGCGCCCACGATCTTGCCGCGGCTCGACACCACCATCACCACTTCCGGCTCCGGATTGTTCCAGGTCGATTTCGGATGCAGCCCGGCATCCATGCCTGACCCGACAGACGAGAGCACCGGCGCCTTGGTGAAGACCTCTGCATCGGGACCAATGCCGACCTCAAGATACTGGCTCCAGGCGTTCTGGTCGATCAGCACCTGCTTCAGCTTCATTGCTTGCGCCGAGCCGGGCTTGAGCTTCGAGAGATCGTCGCCAACGAGGCGCACTACTTCGCTGCGGATCGCCTCGGCGGATGCGGGATTGCCGCGCGCCCGCTCCTCGATCACGCGCTCCAGCATCGAGATCGCGAAGGTGACGCCCGCGGCCTTCAGCACCTGCAGATCGACCGGCGCCAGCAGCCATGGTTTCGAACGGTCGCGGCGGTCCGGGGGCGTGTTGGCCAAGATGCTTTCGAGATCGCCGATCCGCGTCCCCTTTGCCGCCTGCACAGCGGCAGCGGGATCGTCCTCTTCGCAGAGCGCGCTCACGGTCGCAAAACTTGCGCTGACGTCGAACACGCCGTCGCCGCGCACCACGCCCACCGCCGGACCGCCGTCGTCAGGCAGCCAGACCCGCCCGACCAGCGTGCCATTGGTGCCGTCCTGCGGCAGAACGTCGGTTGCAGTAAGCGTGATCATCGTGTCTCCCCTTTTCTGAATTTTCTTCGATGCTGCGGCTACCGCGCCTTGAGAATGCGCTGCCAGATGGTGCCGCCGAGCTTGTTCCAGCCGAGATAGAAGTACAGCACCGTGAGCGCAAACAACAGCAGCGCCGGCCAGCCTTCGAGCTTGAAGCCTTCTTTGGTCAGGTTGCCGGTCAGCGCGCCGATCACATAGCCGCCGACGAAGAATACCGTGAGAAAGTCAAGAAGGCCGGCGAGTCCGCGGCGCCAGAACGGCTTGGCCGCAGGAGCGTTCGGTTGATCGGACATGGCGCTTCCTCCCTCCCTGTGGGTGCGAGAAACGGCCATCACCGCCAGGGCTCGACGATGATTTTGGTGTGCTGTTCCGGACTGGCGAGATCGGCAAAGGCCTGCGCCACGCCATCGATCCCGACGCGGCCGGTGACGAGCGAGGCCGCATCAACCGTGCCTTCGGCGATCAGGCGCAGCGACCAAGCGAATTCCTCCGGCGTGTAGCCGAGCACATACTGGACGTTGAGCTCCTTCAGGATGCCGAGCATCGGCTCGGAGCGGTCGCTCTCCATGCAGACGCCGACTACGACGATCCTGGCATCGCGCGGCGCGCCCTCGAACACCTGCTGCAACAGGCCGGGCACGCCGACACATTCGAAGATCAGCGCTGGTTTCAGCGCCGGCAGCATCGCCTGCAGCGGCGGGCGTGCCGCCTTCTCCTCCGGCGACATCCCGGCATGCTCGGCCCAGGCGGCATAAGGTTGCGTGCGCGCGGGATCGACGATGATGTCGGCCCCCATCTTCTCCGCCAGCGCCCGGCGCGCCGGCGAATAGTCGGCCGCGACGATCGGATGCAGGCCGCGGAGTTTGAGCGCTGCGATCACCGCAAGCCCGACGGGCCCGCAGCCGATCACCAGCGGCACCTCACCGCCGCCGATATTGGCCTTCGCCACTGCATGAATGCCGACGGCGAGCGGCTCGGTCAGCGCGGCATGCTCCGCGGGCAGGCCGTTCGGCACTTCCAGCAGCAAGGGCTCGCTGAGCAGCATGCGCTCGGCATAGCCGCCGACATTGTCGTTGGAGTAGCCGATGCCCTCGATGCCGGCCGGCGTCAGCAGCGCCGGCAGCGAGCAGACTTTGGTACCGGGCTTGAGCTTGCGCTCGGTGCCGGGACCATGGTCCAGCACCTCGCAGCAGAATTCATGGCCGAACACGACGTCGCGCGTGAGGTCCATCGGCTTGCGGTGGGGGAAATGTTTGGCCAGCTCTACCATGCGGTGGGCGTGCTGGCGTGCATGCAGGTCGGACCCGCAGATGCCGCAGGCGAGTGTCTTGACCAGCACCTGCCCAGCGCCGGGCTTTGGCTCCGGCCAGCTGCCGGCCACGATCTGGCCGTTGCGAAAAATGGCGGCGCGCATCGCTGATCTTCCCTGATGCTTTCATCCGCTGGTTTGTCACAGCCGGGCGGCGAAGGAAAGCAACAAAGCGGACCGCAATCTTGCGACGACGCGCTTACCACGAATAGCGCAGCACGCCCTTGCCGGCGTAGGTGAGGTTGATGTCGGAGAACTGGCCTTCGAAGGTGGCGCCGGCCGACCAGCCGTTCAACCACTTCATCTCGGCAGATACGGACGTCAGCGCCGAGTTCTGGGGCTGCGCCGCGCCATAGACGATGAAGGATGTGCCCGGCAATGTCTGGAACACCGGCGTAATGCTGCGGTCGGTGTAGAAATCATGCGCCCAAGCCAGACGTCCGCGCAGCGTCAGGATCGCGGCCTGCATCGCATAGGACTTGTCCAGTCGCACGCCGAGCTCGGTGCGCGCGGAGGTGACGTCCTTGGCCGCATAATTGAGTGCGAAATTGCCGGGGCCCGCCAGCACCTGCTCAGCATAGGACGGCAGGAAGTAGCTCGTGACCTGGCCGGCGGCGTAAGGCGTCACGCCCATCCATGGCGTGACATAGCGGTAGCCGCCCTCGATGCGGCCGGTGATCGCATTGGCATTGAACTGCGCGTGCAGCCGCTCGAAGCCGGCGGCCGTCACCGTGCGGTCGGTCGTGACGTCCTGCCAGCTCCATGCTGCGGCGGCGGTGACGTAGGCCGGCCCCGCATTGCGCCGGACAAAGGCACCGGCCTGGAACATGTCGGAACGGCCGGAGCCGGTGCCGATGACGCTGAAATTGGTGCCGCCACCCGCGAAGGCAAAGCCGGCGAGCGTGTCGCGGGAAATGCGGAAGTCGGCGCCCGCGGCAAAGCCGAAGGCGCGCGCGGTCGCGGCGTTCGAGCCGACCGCGGTATTGCCGTCGGTATCGTTGCCGCCGCC
>DASWVJ010000004.1:0-4177 GCA_036406295.1 Bradyrhizobium sp. | reverse complement strand
CGGCCTATGGGCCGCCGAGAAGCTCGGGATGACCGGCGATGCGGCTTCCGCCTACGCCAAGGAAGTCGTCGCTGCCGATTTCGAGGAGGCCGGCGAAGGCGACGTGCTCCGCAAGGTGATGGGCGACTTCGCCAAGAAGGGCGTCGCGGTCAGCGAAGACGACGTTCGGGCCAAGATGAGCGAACTGATGGCGGTGGCTGCCGCCCAGGTGAAGGAGGGGCAGTAAGGCACGCCCCATTTCCTGTGCCTTTTCCCGCGCATCCGTTTCGGCCGGCCCGCCTCGTGGCCGGCCGCATGCGTTCTGGCGTAGCCGGCGCCGATGATTTCAAGAAGCGGCGGCGATGCGGCCGCCCGGCTCGCCACGGCAGCGATGTCATCAGCGCCGGCGGCGCCATGGCCCCCGTGGCGCTGACGCCAAATCGGGGAGAGCCGGCAGGCGTTTTGCGGCTGCTGTGAACAGACACTTGCTGGGTAAAACGCCCGTCGTCCCGACGTGCGACTTACTTGAGGAATATCTGCAAGCTCATCGAGCCGTTCACCGTGTAGCCCTCCGGCTGGTGCGAGCCGTATTGGCGGCCGATGTTGACGTTCACCGACTCCATGCGGCAGTCCCTGGCGATGACCTCGCGGACCAGATCGCATTCGCGGGCGGCCATCTCGTAGACGGTGCGACGCGCCCTGTCGCGCAGCCGCTGGGCTTCCTCTCCCTCGCCAGTCGGGCCGTTCACAAAGAAGCTGATCGAGCTCTGGACCCGTACCGGAGCGTCCTGCCGTAAGGTGTTGGTCTGCGCGAATGCCGGTACCGCCACCAGCGCGAGTGCAGCGACGGCAAATACAAATCTTGATGTCATGACAACACTCCGGGATCGATGGGCTGCAGCTCGCATCAATCCCGGATTGCAAAATGACGAAGGATCGCCCGGAGAAGCGCGTGTGTCGCTTCACATCCTGTTAACCGAGACGATCCGTTCTCATCCCTCCTTGAATCCATACTCCGGCACGTTGCCGGTGGCGCCGTAATATTTGTACGGCAGGAACTTGCCGGACATGGTGATCTTGACGCGGTCGCCCTTGGCGTTGGGCAGGCGTTCCATCACCATGTCGAAATCGATCGCCGACATGATGCCGTCGCCGAATTCCTCCTCGATCAGCGCCTTCCACGCCGGCCCGTTGACCATCACAAGCTCGTAGAAGCGGTAGATCAGGGGGTCGGTCGGCGGCATCGGCGTGCCCTGCCCGCGCATCGGCACCTCGCTCAGCATCGCGACCTCGGACCTGGAAAGCCCGAACAGCTCGCCGGCATTCGCCGCCTGCGGCTTGGTCAATTTCATCTGGCCAAGAATGGCGCCGACGATCAGCACGTCGGAATAGCCGCCAACTTTTTCGCAGATGTATTTCCAGCTCCAGCCCTTCTCGCGCTTGATGTCGAGCAGCTTTTCCGTGAGATCGGATCTCTTCATTGCAGTCCTCCCGAGTTGCGATGGCAATCCGCAGGCAAGGAGCATGCCATGCCCGCCCACAAGATGGGCAATCAGGAGGCGCTGAGACAGGCCTGCAACCGCATCAATTCCTCGTCGAGATTGCTCTCGACATCGGCAGTTGTCATGCTGACCACCCTGTAGCCGCGTTGCTCCAGCCAGGTCTTCCGGGCCGCGCGATCGGCGACGATCGTCTCGGACTCGTCCGGATTGACGAGCTCAATGGCGAGGCGGTGCACGAAGGAAACGAAATCCGGGATCTGGCGGCCGACGGGAGTCTGCCGCTTGAACTGGCCGGCAAAACGGCGGTCACGGGTCAGCGCCTGCCAGAGGATGCGCTCGGCGTCGGTCGGGTTTCGCCGCAACAGCCGGGCAAGCCCCTTCACGGTGCTGCTGCTGTCGGGCGCCGCGCCGCCATGCTGGCCCTGCTCGGCGAGCAGCGCACGCAGGCGCGTGGCCTGTGCGCCGTCGAGCACGCCGCCCTTGGCCGGCCCCTTGCGCCCCTCGGCGATCGCCATGACCACACCGTGCAGGGTGTGCATGTCCTGCTTGGTCGGCTCCATGCGCGTGAAGATGTTGCGCAGGTTGACCAGCATGGTGTCGCGCTTCTCGCGCGGGCGCAGGAATTCGACCTTGTCGAGCTCGCGCACGAGATTTTCGAAGAAGGCGTCGATCTGGTGATGGGAGGCCCGCTCCGATCGCTCCGGCATGGCGAACGGCAGCGCGCCTGATGTTGCGAGCTTGAACCACTCGTAGCCGATCAGCAGCACGGCTTGGGCGAGGTTGAGCGAGGCAAAGCCAGGATTGACCGGAAAGGTCACGATCCGGTTGGCGAGCGCCACCTCCTCGTTGGTCAGGCCCCAACGCTCCCGGCCGAACAGGATGCCGGCTCCGCCGCCGCTGGCGATATGGCCGGCGATCTCTTGCGCCGCGGCCTCCGGCGCCAGCACGGGCTTGGCCTGGTCATGGGCGCGCGCGGTGGTGGCGAACAGCAGGTCGAGGTCAGCGACCGCCGCCTGCACGGTATCGAACAGCTCGACCTTCTCCAGGATATGGTCGGCGCCGGCGGCCGCCCGCTGGGCGGCGACGTTCGGCCAGCCGTCGCGCGGCTTGACGAGGCGCAGCCGGCCCAGCGCAAAATTGCCCATGGCCCGCGCCGCCATGCCGATGTTCTCGCCGAGCTGCGGCTCGACCAGGATCACGACGGGGCCCGCAAGGTCGGGGCCGGATTTCGTCCTGTCCGTTCCGGACATCACTTCACTTTCTGATTCAACTTTCGAAGATCCGGAATCAGGGTCTCAACTCCCTGCCCCATCCTCGTCGGCCTTCGTTTGCCTGTCCGGCCGAAATTCTCAAGTGGAATAATCACGTTAGCGGCGGCTTTGGAAGCTCCGCGGGAAGCCGGTTCGGCCGGACGGATTCGCCTGCGGCAGGCGGCAGCACCACCGCCCCGACCGGCGACATTCTCAGCCAGCGGATGAGCTTAAAGTGCATGCCCCTTCGCCTTCCGCCCGGGCACAGGCAGTGCTATAGGCCCCGCCATAATCCCGCCCACCCCGCCTTAAAACGCAGTATTCCCGAGAGGCTTCTTTCGACATGGCAAAAATCAAGGTGTCCAACCCCGTCGTCGAACTCGATGGCGACGAGATGACCCGGATCATCTGGCAATACATCAAGGACAAGCTGATCCACCCCTTCCTTGACGTGGATCTGCTCTATTTCGACCTCGGGATGGAATACCGCGACAAGACCAACGACCAGGTCACGATCGACGCCGCCAACGCCATCAAGAAGGTCGGCGTCGGCGTCAAATGCGCCACCATCACGCCGGATGAAGCCCGGGTGAAGGAATTCGGCCTGAAGGAGATGTGGAAGTCGCCGAACGGCACTATCCGCAACATCCTCGGCGGCGTGATCTTCCGCGAGCCGATCATCTGCAAGAACGTGCCGCGCCTCGTCCCGGGCTGGACCAAGCCGATCATCATCGGCCGCCACGCCTATGGCGACCAGTACCGCGCTACCGACATCAAATTCCCCGGCAAGGGCACGCTGTCGCTGAAATTCGTCGGTGAGGACGGCAAGGTCATCGAGCGCGAAGTGTTCAAGGCGCCCGGCGCCGGCGTCGCGATGCAGATGTACAATCTGGACGACTCCATCATCGACTTCGCCCGCGCCTCCTTCAATTACGGCCTGATGCGCGGCTACCCGGTCTATCTGTCGACCAAGAACACGATTCTGAAGGTCTATGACGGCCGCTTCAAGGACATCTTCCAGGACATCTACGACCGCGAATTCAAGAAGGAATTCGAGGCCAAGGGCCTGACCTATGAGCATCGCCTGATCGACGACATGGTGGCCTCGGCGCTGAAATGGTCCGGCGGCTATGTCTGGGCCTGCAAGAACTACGACGGCGACGTGCAGTCCGACACGGTCGCGCAGGGCTATGGCTCGCTCGGCCTGATGACCTCGGTGCTGCTCACCCCCGACGGCAAGACCGTGGAGGCCGAAGCCGCCCACGGCACTGTGACCCGCCACTACCGCGAGCACCAGAAGGGCAAGGAGACGTCGACCAACCCGGTCGCGTCGATCTTCGCCTGGAGCCGTGGTTTGTCCCAGCGGGGCAAGCTCGACGGCAACGACGCCCTCGTCGACTTCGCGCAGAAGATGGAGGACGTCTGCGTGAACACGATCGAGAGCGG
>DASWVJ010000003.1:0-8920 GCA_036406295.1 Bradyrhizobium sp. | reverse complement strand
GATTCCGTTGAAAAAGTCGGCCGTAGTTCATCGTAGAGCGCCCGCTGTTCCTCGGGCGAGGTGCTTGGCGAACCTCACGCGGGCGTCAGCGCGGGCATCGGGATCAGCTTAGCCATCTTACGAAGGTTCTGAGCGGTGGCTGCGAGGGTGAACTCGTCACGCGCGCCGTTCGGCCCCCTTAGTCGCAGGCGGTCGAGCTTGAGAATGCGCTTGAGGTGCGCGAACAGCATCTCGATCTTCTTCCGGAGCCGGCGCGAAGTGCGGCCCTCCCATGATCTTGCGATCTCGCGCGCCATGTCGCGAGCGCCCTCGTAGATCGAGCGCGGCACTTTCCGGGCCGGAGTGTTGGGGCAACACCGGCTTCTCAGGGAGCACGCTTGACAATCGTGCTTGCTCGCACGGTAGAGGATGGTCGCTTCATCGTTGACCGGCGTCCCTGTGGTGGTGAGGGTTTTGCCACCAGGGCAACGATAGACGTCCCCGGCATGATCATAGATGAAGTCCTGGCGCGAGAAGGTCCCGTCGGTGCGGGCCGACTTGTCGAAGACGGTCACGTGCGGCTCGATCCCATGCTCGTAGAGCAGCCATCCGAGCATCTCGGCCGAGCCATAAGCGCTGTCGCCGAGAAGTCGGCTCGGATAAAGATCGAACCGTTCGAGCGAGCGCTCAATCATGCGCTTGGCAGCCAACACTTCCGCCTGGCGGATCGCCGTGGTCGCCTCGACATCGACGATGATGGAGTTCTCGACATCGATCAGGTAGTTCGTCGAATACGCAAAGTAGGCTTGTCCGCCGTGCGCTCCCGTCCAGCGCGCCGCCGGATCGGAGGGCGACACGAACTTCGGCGTGACCTCCGTAGCGGCACCGAACGCGGCATCGTCAAGAACAGCAAGGTACTCATCAATCGCTCGGCCCGCGGACTCCGGTGAAAGCCCCTTGTCGCCTTCGATCCCCTTCTGCCGATTGGCATCCGCCTTGATCAGGCTGGCGTCGACCGCGAACCCTTCGCCCCCGACCAGCCGCTCCCGGATGCAGCGGCGCAAAACGGTCTCGAACACCCGACGGAAGAGATCGCTCTCACGGAAGCGCCCGTGCCTGTTCTTCGAGAATGTCGAGTGGTCGGGGACAGCCCCGTCCAGACCCAGCCGGCAAAACCAGCGGTACGCCAGATTGAGATGCACCTCATCGCAGAGGCGCCGCTCCGATCGTATGCCAAAGCAATAGCCGATTAGGAGCATCCTGATCATCAACTCGGGATCAATCGAAGGCCGTCCGATGTTGCTGTAGAACGGCGCCAACTCCCGTCGCAGGTCTTCAAGCTCTACGAACCTGTCGATCGACCGGAGCAGGTGGCTGGCCGGGATGTGCCTTTCGAGCGAGAACTCATAGAACAACGCAGCCTGTTCGACTTGCCGATGTCCCATCATGACCTTCAATCCTGCCAATTAGACAGACTGAATCACTGATATCTCTGCGTCGCAACAGCCGCCTTTTTCAACAGAATCGGCGGCATAGCGGACATAACCAGACCTGCGGCTGGTGTGCCCCTGTAGCGAATGACCCGAAGCGGACGTGCGCTCACACGACTGGCTTTGGCGGATCTCATGCAACCTCAGCGGTTTGGCTAGCGCCCAGCCGCCCGCGTCGTCACCGACTCGATAAACGATTGCATCGGCTTGGAGAGCGACGTGTCCACCGTGTTCAGCCCGTAGATTTCAGACATATGGCTCTGACCGTTGAGTGACACAAACGTCGGGCAGCGGCTTTCCCGGCAGAGCCTGGCCTTCAGCGCCTCGGCCTGGTTGGTGTAGTAGGGAACATCCAGTTCGCCGCGAGCGATCATCAGCGGAATGTTTGTTCTTGTCAGTCCGGCAATCGACGAACGATCCGCCCATAACGCGGTGTCGGAACCAAAATAGGATCGCTGGCCGGGAACGTCGATCTCCGGCTTGAGGTCGTAGGTGCCAGAAACGAGAATAGCCCCCGCGGCGCGAACTAGATTTTCGCCGCTAATCTCGGGATGGGCCAGATAGGACGACACGTGCGTGGCGCCGGCGGAATGTCCCATCAGGATGATCCGATCGGGATCTCCTCCAAATCGCGCAACGTTGGCGCGCGTCCATGCGACGGCTGCTCCGATGTCTTGGACGGCAGCCGGCCACGGATTTGCCGGTGCCAAGCGGTACGTCATATTCACGCCGACCATCTTGTGCTCTACGGCCCAGAGCATGACGTTGTCGTAAAAGGGGCTGCCGGCGGCGCGCTTGTCACCTCTCTCATAGGCACCCCCGTGAACGAATAGAAGCACCGGCAGTGCCGAGGCAACCTCATTCGCCCGGAACACGTCGAGGCGGTGACGCTCGTCGGTACCATATTTCACGTCGCGCGTGACGGTCACGCCGGCGTAGGGTTCTTTCCGCTGCAGCGGCGCCAGTAGTTTCGCGGTGTCGGGCGCGTTGATGACAGGCCCGATCTTCTGGATTGCATCCTTGATTTCTTTCGGCAATTCGCCGGCAATGGCATGAAACGACACCAGAGCAATGAGTCCGGCCAGAGGAATGCGCATCGCTTGTCCTTTCACGTCACAAGGGTGGATTGAACAAGCTTAACCCCCGCGCCTCTGAAGCATTAGTGCCTTTGCCTCACTTCAATCGTGCGCATTACTCATGTATGTTGGTCGAGCCTGACGATTGCGGATTTTTGTATGGACAAGGTTCGGCGGTTGGAGATGGTCGTTCGCGCGGCGGACCTCGGCGGTTTCGCTGCGGCGGCCAAGCACATGAACGTCACGCCGTCGGCGGTGAGCCGCGGCGTAGCGGAGTTGGAGCGAACGTTACGGATTTCAATCTTCAACCGAAATACACGGCAAATCCAGCTCACAGAAGAAGGCCGCGAGCTTTACCACAGGGCTCTGGACGTGCTGGAACGGTTGTCGGCAATCGAAGTGACGGCCAATGCAGTCGACAAGCACGTCAGAGGCACGATCCATGTAGGAATCATGCCGCCGCTCAGCCGCCATGTCGTCGTGCCACAACTGGCCGGATTTCTGGATGCGTACCCGAACTTGCGGATCGAGTTTCACGCGACGCAAGATACCAAGGCGATCCAATCCGAAAATATCGACGTGCTGTTACGCGTTGGGGAACCACCACCTTCGCGATTGATCGCCCGCAAGCTGGGACAGGGGCGGCCCGCGGCTTATGCGTCTCCCGCTTACATCGCACGACATGGCGAGTTGAAGGACCCTGACGATCTGCGTGCGCATAGGTGCCTGGCGTTCAAGCCGGACTGGCTGGCGCAACCTTATGTGAAATGGACCTTTGCCAAGGGCGCCAGGACCAAGACAATCAAGATCAATCCGGCAATCGTCTCGTCTGACCGGGAAGCCCTGATTGTTGGCGCAACATCATCCGCAGGCATCATCTTTATGGCCTGCTTCGATCCTGCCTTGATCGTATCGAAGCAACTCGTCCGGTTGTTTCCCGATTGGACTTGCAAGGCGAGTTTCAACATCTACGCGCTATATCGAGACAGTTCTGCGAAGGTCCCGCGCGTCTCGTCGTTCCTATCCTTTGTGCAACGTTCTTTCAGGGATTTTGATCGGGATGAGCACACGATCGTTCATGCCGGAAACTTCAATCCCGAACGACCGAACGGCCGCGGCGTAACTCACGATGGCATTGCTCGAAAAAAGTCC
This sequence comes from Bradyrhizobium sp., assembly GCA_036406295.1. Classification (GTDB taxonomy): domain Bacteria; phylum Pseudomonadota; class Alphaproteobacteria; order Rhizobiales; family Xanthobacteraceae; genus Bradyrhizobium. The sequence goes on along the minus strand of DASWVJ010000003.1, from coordinate 5,223 downwards.
TGAGAAAATTACTCTTTGCCTTGCGATGTCCGCTTCTGGCACATCGCGTCATTTCGCTACGATGCGGAATTTGATCGCTATCGGGGCATAGCGGACTCTCGTGAGCCGTCAGCTCGGCATATTTATGGGTTCACGGCCTTAGTATTCGTCGCATCACCGCTGCCGGGTTTATGGGTACACGGCCTACATCGTGAAGATGCGTCCGGGATTGAGGATGTGATGCGGGTCGAGCGCGCGCTTCAGCGTGCGCATGGTCTCGATCTCCTCCTCGGTGCGGCTGAGATTGAGATACGGCCGCTTCAAAATGCCGATGCCGTGCTCGGCCGAGATGGAGCCGGCGAAATCACCGGTGATGCCGTAGACGAGCCTGGTGATCTCCTCGGTGCGGTCCGTGGTTGGCGGATACCTGACGGCGACGTGCAGATTGCCGTCGCCGGCGTGGCCGAACACGATGGCATAGGCATCCTTGTCGATCTTGCTGGCCTCCGCCTTGATCCGGTCGGCAAACGCCTCCATCTTGTCGATCGCGAGGCTGATATCAAAACCGACCCCGTTGGGGCCGAGCGCGCGCCCGAGCTCGACGGAGGAATCGCGGATCTTCCAGATCTCCGCGGCCGCGGCGCCCGAGCTTGCGATCGTCGCATCAAGGATGATGCCGTCCTCCAGCGCCGTTTCGAGCGCTTCCTCAAGGTCATTGCGGATGCGCTCGGCATCGCTGCCCGACGATTCCAGGAGCACGTAAAAGGGATGATTGGTCGGCAACGGCGCCACCACGCCCTTCACCAGCTCGGTGGTCAGGCGGTAATACCCGTTCCACATCACCTCGAAGGCAGTAAGGTCGCCGCCCAGCCGCGTCCGCGCCAGCGCGAGAAATGCGCGAACCTTGTCGAAGCTGGAAAGCGCGCACAGCGCCACCTGCTGCTCGGCCGGCGCCGGGAAAATCCGTAGCGCCGCGCGGGTGACCACGCCGAGCGTGCCTTCGGTGCCGACAAACAGCTGTTTCAGATCGACGCCGGTGTTGTTCTTGATGTATTTGCGCACGCCCCTGAGGATGGTGCCATCGGCCAGCACCGCCTCCAGGCCGAGCACGAGATCGCGCGTCATGCCATAGCGGATGACGCGATTTCCGCCCGCGTTGGTTGAGATGTTGCCGCCGATGGTGCAGCTGCCGCGGGCGCCGAGATCGAGCGGAAACATGAAGCCGTCCTGGCCGACGCGCTCCTGCAGGCGCTGCAAGGGCACGCCAGTCTGGGTAATGACCACTCCGCCGCCGGTGTCTACCTCCTCGATCACATTCATGCGCTCCGTCGACAGCACGATCTCGCCGGGCTGGGGCATCGTGGCGCGAACGAGGCCGGTCATGCCGCCCTGCGTCGTCACCGGCACGCGCGCGAGATGACAGAGCCTCAGGAATTTTGAGACGTCCTCCGTGCTGCGCGGGCGCATCACTGCGATCGGCGGGGCGACGGGAACGCCGGCCATGTCGGTGTGATAGCGTGCATCGATGTCGGTGCCGGTCAGGACCGTCGTGGCGTCGAAGACCGAGCGGAGCTCGTCGATGATGGCGGCGGACACTGGACGGCCTCCGTTTTGTCGAAGAGTGAAATGAGGACGAAGGCGTTACGCCGCCTTCGCTTTCCGGGCATCCCGGATCGCGCGCCAGACCTTTTCCGGGGTCAGGGGCATGTTGATCTCGGTGACGCCGTATTCGGAGAGCGCATCGAGCACCGCATTGACGATCACGCACAGGCTTCCGGCGCAACCGGCCTCGCCGCAACCCTTGGTGCCCAGCGGATTGGTCTTGGCGGGCGAGGGATGATCGCCGATTCCCATGAGCGGAATGTCCTCGGCGCGCGGCAGGGCATAATCCATGAACGAGCCGGTGATCGGCTGGCCGCTGGTGTCGTAATTCACTTCCTCCATCAGCGCCTGGCCAATGCCTTGCGCGACGCCGCCGTGCAATTGCCCGGCGACAATCATCGGATTGACCACGGTGCCGAAATCATTGACGGCGTTGTAACGCACGACCTGCACCACGCCGGTGTCCGGATCGATCTCGACCTCCGCGACGTGGCAGCCATTCGGGAACGTCGAGATGATTTCCTTGGCCGCGTGATCGACGTCGAGCGAGGAGGGCGCCGCTTCCGGCACCTTGCCCTCGCGCAGCCGCTGCGCCAGTTCCATGATCCCGATCGAGCGGTCGGTGCCGGCGATGGTGAAGCGGCCGCCGGCAAACTCGATGTCGCCCTCGGAAGCCTCCAGCGCATGGGCTGCGGCCTTCTTGCCTTTCTCGACGACCAGGGCGGAAGCCTCCACGATTGCCTGCCCCGATGCGGTGATCGAACGCGAGCCGCCGGTGCCGTTACCGAAGCGGACGAGGTCGCTGTCGTTCTGCTCCAGTGTGATCTTTTCAAAGGGCACGCCGAGCTGTGCCGATAGCACCTGCGCGAATGGCGTGGCATGACCCTGGCCGTAGTCGAGCGTGCCGGTGGTGAGCCTCACCGTGCCGTCGGGCTCGAAGGTGATCTTGCCGAGTTCGCCGCTCGGCGGCGCCGTCACTTCGAGATAGGAGCCGACTGCAATGCCGCGCAGCTTGCCGCGCTTCGTGCTCTCCTTCTTGCGCTTGGCGAAATTGGCGTGATCGGAAATCTCCAGCGCCTTGCTGAACACGCCCTGGAAGTCGCCGCTGTCATAGGTGACACCCGAAGCCGCGGCGAACGGCAACTGCGCCGGCTTGATGAAGTTACGCTTGCGCAGGGCCAGGGGATTGATGCCCATCTCGTCGGCGGCACGGTCGATCAGCCGTTCCATGTAGTAATTGGCTTCGGGCCGGCCGGCGCCGCGATAGGCGCCCATCAGCGTGGTGTTGGTCAGCACGGTCTTGATGTCGACGCCGAGCAGCGGCGTGCGGTAGACGCTCGCAAGGTTCTTGCCGGTGTTGAGCGAGAGCGGGCCGGGCGCGACGCCCGTGATGTAGGCGCCGAGATTGCCGTAGCCGGAAAGGCGAACCGCCAGGAAATGGCCTTCGGCATCCAGCGCCAGTTCGGCGTGGATCAATTGAGCGCGGCCGTGACTGTCGGACAGAAAGCTGGTCGAGCGCTCGTCGGTCCACTTCACAGGGCGGCCGAGCGCCTTGGCCGCATGCAGGATACAGACATATTCGGGATAGCTGACATTCTTCATGCCGAAGGAGCCGCCGACATTGGCGGTGAGAACGCGGACCTTGTCGTTCGGCACGTTGAGGATCTTGGCCAGCGTCGCCTTGTTGCCGGAAACGCCTTGCGTGGGCACCTGCAGCGTGTAGCGCTCGGTCTTCTTGTCGTAATGCGCCAGCGCCACGCGCGGCTCCATCGAGACGACAGCCACGCGGGTGTTGACGATGTCGAGCCGGGTCACATGCGCCGCCTTGGCGAAGGCCGCCTCGATCCTGGCGGTGTCGCCATAGTGATAGTCGAGTGCGACATTGTTCGGGATGTGATCGTAAAGCTGCGGTGCGCCGGGTTTTGCCGCTTCGGCCGGGCTGGTGACGGCGGGAAGGGGCTCGATGTCAATCTCGACTGCTTCTGCTGCATCGCGCGCCCGCGCCAGCGTTTCCGCCACCACGACGGCAACGGGATCGCCGACGAAGCGCACCTTGTCGGTGGCAAGCGCCGGCCGGTTGGTTTGCAAGAGCGGCGTGCCGTCGCGGCTCTTCAGCGGCAGGCCGCAGCTGAAGGGATTGTAGTTGGCGGCGGCGAGGTCGGCGCCGGTCCACACCCCGAGCACGCCCGGCATTGCCTTGGCGGCCTTGGCGTCGATGCCCTTGATGATGCCGTGGGCATGGCTGGAACGGACGATCCAGGCGTAGGCCTGGTCGGGCAGGCTGAAGTCGTCAGTGTACTTGCCCTTGCCGCGAACCAGGATGTCGTCCTCCTTGCGGAGCACCGGCTGGCCGACGCCATATTTTTGCAGTGCGATAGCGTTCTCGACGGACGTCTTCGACGGCTGATCTTGCATTGAAAATAACCTGAAATGGCTTGTTTTGAGCGGTTCCGCACGGGTTTTGGACCAGATATCGCACCAGCAGCGGGACGGCAACGCACGAATGGGCATGGTCGTTGTGATGGATTGCACCTGAAACCGGCGCTGCTAAGGTTTCCCCGAACAGGAATTCCATGACGGCCGGCAGGCCGCGGAAAGACATTTGATGAACGATCACACGCGGCTTCGCGACGGCCATGGGCCTCGCGGTGGCCCGACCGGGTTGGTTGCGACAGCGGTGGACACCGCCGTCTATGCGGCGCTCGACCTCGGCACCAATAATTGCCGGCTGCTGATCGCCTGTCCGATGGGCGACGGGTTCCGCGTGGTCGATTCCTTCTCCCGCATCATCCGGCTCGGCGAGGGTATCTCCTCCACCGGCGCGATCAGCGAAGCGGCGATGGAACGGGCCATCGCGGCGCTCTCCATCTGCAGCGACAAGATCAGGTATCGCAAGGCCCGCCGGCTGCGGCTGATTGCGACCGAGGCCTGCCGGGCGGCCGAGAACGCCGAGCATTTTCGCGCCCGCGTCGCCGCCGAGACCGGGATCAAGCTCGAGGTGATCGACCGCGAGACCGAGGCGACGCTCGCCGTGATCGGCTGCTCTCCGCTGCTCGACCCCAAGGGGCGCGGCGCCATCCTGTTCGACATCGGCGGCGGCTCCACCGAGCTGGTGCGGATCGAGCGCGATCCGGATACCCTTGGCGCTTCGCCCGCGATCAAGGGATGGATGTCGATCCCGTTTGGCGTGGTGTCGATCGCCGAACAGTTTGGCGGTCGCGATGTGACGCCGCAATCCTATGCGCGGATGGTGGAAGAGGTGGCGCAATATGTGGCGCCGTTCGCCGCCGAGCACGGGCGCGACCTGCGCGACATGCACATGCTCGGCACATCGGGTACGGTGACGACGCTCGCCGGCGTGCATCTCAACCTCGCACGCTACGACCGCCGGCGGATCGACGGCATCTGGATGAGCGATGCGGATATTTCCACCACCGTCGCACGACTGCTCGGCATGAGCTACCAGGAGCGTATCGCCAACAGCTGCATCAGCATCGAGCGCGCCGATCTGGTGCTGGCGGGCTGCGCCATCCTGGATGCGATCCGCGACGCGTTCCCGATGCCGCGGCTCAGGGTGGCCGACCGCGGCCTGCGCGAGGGCATGCTGGTCGAGATGATGCGCGAGGACGGCGCGCTCAAGGC
>DASWVJ010000002.1:0-5171 GCA_036406295.1 Bradyrhizobium sp. | reverse complement strand
CGCTTGCTTTCCGACCCTTTTGGCCCCAAATAGGGGTCGGGAGATTGGCGGTGGACGAGCCACTCGCCAACCGGGTCAGGTCCGGAAGGAAGCAGCCCTAACGAGGTCCGGATCGGGTCGCTCGTCAGTCTCCTACCTGTTTTTTCCGAGCGAATCGCGCTGGAAGTGGGCCGTGTGCCGGTCCTGCGCGCGCTCCTTTCCGCAATCGGGCCCGGAAGAGATTATCAATTGCGGATCGACCGATGACCGATGCTGGCGCTCCCCCTCCCGAGGATCAGGGCGGCTTCGATCTCGGCGGCGCGCCGCATGCCGCCAAACCCTATCGCGTGCTGGCGCGAAAGTACCGTCCCTCGAGCTTTGACGATCTGATCGGCCAGGAGGCCATGGTCCGCACTGTCTCGAACGCGTTCGAGACCGGGCGCATTCCGCAGGCCTGGATCCTCACCGGCGTGCGCGGGGTCGGCAAGACCACCACCGCGCGCATCCTCGCCCGTGCGCTGAACTATGAATTGCCTGACGGTTCCGTGAAGGGGCCGACCATCGCCATGCCTGTTCTCGGCGTGCATTGCCAGGCAATCATGGAAAGCCGGCACATGGACGTGCTGGAGATGGATGCGGCCTCGCATACCGGCGTCGACGATGTGCGCCAGATCAATGACAGCGTGCGCTATGCGCCGGCGAGCGCACGCTACAAGGTCTACATCATCGACGAAGTCCACATGCTCTCGACGGCGGCGTTCAACGCCTTCCTCAAGACGCTTGAGGAACCGCCGGAGCACGCCAAGTTCGTGTTCGCCACCACCGAGATCCGGAAAGTGCCGGTCACGGTGCTGTCGCGCTGCCAGCGCTTCGACCTGCGCCGCGTCGAGGCCGACGTGCTGATGGGGCACCTGTCGAACATCGCCAGCAAGGAAGGCGTCGAGGTCGAGCCGGAAGCGCTCGGCATCATCGCGCGCGCCGCGGAAGGCTCGGTGCGCGACTCGCTGTCGCTGTTCGACCAGGCAATAGCGCATGCCGCGGGCACCGTGCGTGCCGATGCGGTGCGGCAGATGCTGGGCCTCGCCGACCGCACGCGCGTCATCGATCTCTTTGAAAAGCTCGCCGGCGGCGACATTGCGGGTGCCTTCAAGGAATTCCGCGAGCAGTATGACGTCGGCGCCGATCCGATCGTGGTGCTGTCGGATCTGGCCGAATTCGTCAATTTCGTCACCCGCGTGAAGATCGTGCCGGCGACATCGGACAACGTCGCGTTCGGCGAGACCGAGCGCGTGCGCGCCCGCGAATTCGCGGCGAAGCTTTCGATGCGCGTGCTGTCGCGGATGTGGCAGATGCTGCTCAAGGGCATCGCGGAAGTGCAGACCGCGACGCGGCCGGCCGCCGCCGCGGAAATGGTGCTGGTGCGGATTGCCTATGTCGCGGACCTGCCGACGCCGGATGAGGCGATCCGGATGATCGAGCAGAGCGGTGGATCGTCGCCGGTCGCCTCTGGCAACGGCGCGCCGCGCGGCGCTCCGGCCTCGACCATGTCGGCGATGCCGTCGTCGTCCGTGCGTGCGCCTGCCGGCGCCCCTCGCGCCAGCGTCGACGTGCGACCGCAGCCCATGGCGAGCATGGAACCGCAGTCGGCGCCGGCGCTTCGCATCTCCAGCTTTCCGCAGCTCATTGCGCTCGCCGGCGAGAAGCGCGATCTTCTGACCAAGACTGCGCTGGAAGCCGACATGCGGCTGGTACGCATCGAGGACGGCCGGCTCGAGATTGCGCTGGAGCCCAACGCCTCGCGCGGCGTCGTCAACGATCTCTCGCGCAAGCTCGAACAGTGGACCGGGCGGCGCTGGACCGTGATCGTTTCCAACGAAGCGGGCCAGCCGACGGTTCGTTCGCAGAATCTCGCCGAGAGGAGCGCGCGGGAGCGCGCGGCCGAGGCCGATCCGCGCGTGCAGGAAGTGCTGGCGCGCTTCCCCGGCACCAAGGTCGTCGAGGTCCGCCGCCTTGCCGTGGAGCCGCCGGAATCCGATCTTGTCGCCGATGACGCGAGCGAGCTTCCCGACAGCGACGACGACTGACACACAAGGAAGACGAGAATGGCTGATTTTCTCGGTATGATGAAGCAGGCTGCGCAGCTGCAATCCAAGATGCAGGCCATGCAGGAAGAGCTCGGCAATGTCGAGGTCGAGGGCATCTCCGGGGGCGGGATGGTCTCGGTACGCATGACCGCAAAGATGGAAGTTAAGGCGGTGAAGATCGATCCGTCGCTGATGAAGCCGGAAGATCGCGAGATCGTCGAGGACCTGGTGGTCACCGCGCTTGCTGACGCGCGGCGCAAGGCGGAAGTTGCGATGCAGGAGAAGATGCAGTCGCTCGCCGGCGGTCTTGGCCTGCCGCCGGGATTGCTCGGGGGGCTTGGTTCCTGACCCATGCCAGCGGTTGCCGGTCCGGAGATCGAACGCCTGATCCAGCTGCTTGCGCGGCTGCCCGGGCTTGGCCCGCGTTCGGCGCGGCGCGCGGCGCTGCACCTGATCAAGAAGCGCGAGGCCCTGATGACGCCGCTGGCGTCCGCGCTGCAGGTTGCGATCGAAAAAATCCAGGTCTGCAAGACCTGCGGCAACATCGATACGCAAAATCCCTGCACGGTGTGCATCGATCCGCGCCGCGATCCCTCCATCATCGTCGTCATCGCTGACGTCGCCGACCTCTGGGCGCTGGAGCGCGCCAATGCCGTCAATGGCCGCTATCACGTGCTCGGTGGCACGCTGTCGCCGCTTGACGGCGTCGGCCCGCAGGACCTTTCCATCGACGCACTGGTGGCGCGCGCGCATGAGGAGCCGGTGAAGGAGATCGTGCTGGCGCTCAATGCAACTGTCGACGGCCAGACCACCGCGCATTACATCACCGACCTCCTGCAGGACGCCAATGTGCGGGTGACGCGGCTGGCGCATGGCGTCCCGGTCGGCGGGGAGCTTGATTACCTCGATGAAGGTACGCTATCCGCTGCCATGCGGCAGCGGACGCTGTTCTGATTCTCTCTGCATACGGAACCGGAAATGACGAAACGACGATTCGCCGGACGCTTGTGTTTTGCGTTGATTCCCGCGTTTGTATTCACCGCGTCCGCGGTGCCGGCGCAGCAGGCCGATCCCTCGCCGCCCAAGGCCGGCAAGCTGATGAGCATCGGTGACGTCCTGTCCGGCGAACTCACCACTATCAGGACGCGCAAGCGCGGCAAGGCCGCAACCTACCAGATCACCTCGGAGCCGCGCCGACTGCCGCCGCCGAACGGGTTGTGCAATCTCGAGACCGGTCCCGAAACCTTCCAGCTCGTTACCAGCAGCGATGCGCAGGCCGCCCAGCTGAAGGCATTTATCGGCAAGTCCATTTCCGTGAAGGTGGGTGAAGTCGTCTGCGCGCAGGACCCGGGTCAGATGACAGAGGCCGTCATCACCAAGTGGAGCGTGGTGAAGTAACAACCGGTGTCATTGCCCGGCCTTGACCGGGCGATCCGGTATGCCGCGGCTTCTCGATTCCATTTCAAGTGTCTCTGGAATACTGGATCAGCCGCATTCGCGGGTGATGACAGCTTGGATCACACTCGCACCGGTCCCAGGCTTTCGAAATGCTTGCGCTGCTGCAGATAAGCCAGCAGCAGCAGGCTGGGCACCGCGACCAGAACGGAGATGCCGAAGAACAGCGGCCAGCCCGTCGCTGCTGCCACATAGCCCGCACCTGAAGAGAGGTAGGTGCGCCCGACGGCGGACAGGGCGGTGAGCAACGCGTATTGCGTCGCCGTGTGAAGCGGGTTCTGGCACAGAGCCGACAGATAGGCGACGAAGATCACGGTACCGATCGCACCGGTGAAATTTTCCACCGAGATAGCAAGCGCAAGCGCCCATTGGTTGATGCCGACATGGGCGAGCCATGCGAAGGCCAGATTGGACGCCGCCTGCAGCACGCCGCCGATCCAGAGGCTCGTGACCAGGGAATAGCGCCGCGCCACATAGCCTCCGGCAAAACCGCCGATCAGGGTGGCGGCAAGACCGACGCCCTTGACGATGGCGGCGTAGTCGTTGCGGGTGAAGCCGAGGTCGATCACGAACGGCGCGGTCATGGTGCCGGAAAATGCATCGGTGAATTTGTAGAGCACCACGAAGGCGAGCGCGGTGAACGCATTCTTTCGCGTCAAGAACTCCGAGAAGGCGCGGACTGCCGCATGCAGAACGCGCGAGAATGCACTCTCCGAGCGGGTGGCGGCTTCCGCGCGTACGGATTGCTCGGGCTCGGTGGCCGCGAGTGCCGTCATGGTGCCGATCAGCACGAGCGCCGCCATGGCCATATAGCCCCACATCCACGCCGAGCTGCGTCCGATGCCGGTGGATTCGAAGGCGGTCACGAGGAACAGCACGCCGGCGGTCGAGACCAGCATGCCGATCCGGTAGGCGGCGACGTAGGCCGCCATGCCGGCGGCCTGCTCGTTCTCGGGCAGGCTTTCGATGCGGAAGGCGTCGACCACGATATCCTGCGTCGACGACATCATCGCCACGAGCAGTGCGCCGAGCGCCACGAACAGCGGCGAGCGCGCGGGATCGGTCAGCGCCAGCAGGAGGATCGCACCGATCAGCAGCAGTTGCGAGAACACCAGCCAGCCGCGGCGGCGGCCGAAGGTGTGGGTGAAGAACGGCACATGCAGTGCATCGACCAGCGGCGCCCAGAGGAATTTCAGTGTGTAGGGCGTGCCCACCAGCGCAAACAGCCCGATGGTGCCGAGGTCGACGCCGGCCTCGCGCATCCACACCAGCAGCGTCGATCCCGACAGCGCCAGCGGCAGTCCGGAGGAAAAGCCGAACAGCAGCACGATCAGTACGCGCGGCTGCAGGTATACGGCGAGACTCTCGCGCCATGAGACGCGGGCGGGGGAGGCAGCTTCGGGGGCGGTCATGGGACCGTTGGTAGCAGATTTTCTCCAACTGTCATCGTCCGGTTGACCGGGCGATGGCAGGCTTGGTCACTCCCCTGCCTGCAATTTTCGGGGCGGCAACGGGAACAACTCGGTGGCGCCCTTGACCAGCCGCGGGGTTTCCAGCGGCGGCTCCTTGGAGAAATCCAGTTCCTCGATACGGCCGGCGCGCTTTTCGATCTTGTCGGCGGAGATCAGGATTTGCCGCACGTCCTCGTTGACG
>DASWVJ010000001.1:0-5507 GCA_036406295.1 Bradyrhizobium sp. | reverse complement strand
GATTGCTTTGATTCTCTTCTGCCTATCGTCCGGCTGGATGGTCTGGGGCGTATATCATCGTGGATTTCGAATGGCGGTGATAAGGCTGCAACGTAAAAACGAGACCAAGCCGTTCTTCGAGCGCAATAAGGATCAACTGTTGATGCTCCTGATTGGAACCCTAATAGGCAGTCTGGCAACTTTTGGCGGCGTAGTTTTGAAAGAGCGCTTCTACCCTTCAACGTCAGTGAATTTGCCGAAGTAATAGTACGGAACGAACCGAGTTCACGGCAACGCACGGCAACGAAATAGCGGAAACAAACATGAGCTCGACAAACGCGAGCGAAAATCCTAGAAAAATCAACGGGCGCAGGTTCGAGAGGATCGGAAGTTCGAATCTCTCGCCGCCCACCAGCCTTCGCCCTGCGGGCCACGGCTCGGCGAGCCGGGCCGGCAGGGCGAAGGCTGTCGCGCCGAGGTCGCGTAGCGACGAAGGCGGACTGTCGCCGTGGCGCTCGGGCCGTGTGTGGCACGCGCGATGGGGCGGAATGATACATCGGGGAACACGCGCATGAGAATTATCGCCGCTGCAGTGATCATCGCCTTCTTGGCCGGCCCGGCATTCGCCCAGCAAAAGCCCATGCAGAAATACGGCGAGGAGGACAAGGCCAAGACGTTTGAGGAAAAGCAGGCCGAACGGGAAGCCGAGAAGGCTTACCGCCGCTCGCTCGGCAACATTCCCGAGCAGAAGGCGGCCGATCCCTGGGGCAATGTGCGCAGCGACAATTCGGCGAAGCCGGAAGCGAAGGCTCCGGTGAGGAAGACCAAGACAGGGACGAGTTCGAATTGAGCACCGTGGGCTTGCCTGAAGGCGACGATCGCAACGCCGATCAGATCGCATTCTGGAACGGGCTCGCCGGCCGGCACTGGACCGAGCGGCAGTCGGTGCAGGACATTCTGCTTGCGCCGGTCACCGAGAGGTTGATCGCGTGCGCCGGCGCCCAGCCAGGCCAGCGCATCCTCGACATCGGCTGCGGATGCGGCGCGATCACGATTGAACTTGCAAGGCAGGTCGGTCCGTCCGGCCGTGTGCTGGGCATCGACATTTCCGTGCCGATGCTGGAACGCGCGCGCCAGCTAACGCCGAAGGAACTGCCGGCCGATTACGTGCTGGCCGACGCCACGGTCTATCCCTTCGACCCCGCAAGCTTTGACCTCCTGGTATCGCGTTTCGGCGTGATGTTCTTTGCCGATCCCGTGCTGTCGTTCCGGAATTTGCGCACCGCGTTGCGGCCGAAAGGCAGGCTCGTCTTCGTCTGCTGGCGCGAGCCGCGCGAGAATGGCTGGATGATGGCCCCGCTGATGGCGGTCTACAAGCACGTGCCGAAGCTGCCGCAGCTCGGACCGGAAGACCCCGGGCCGTTTTCGTTCGCCGATGAAGCGCGGGTGAAACGCATCCTGGGCGAGGCGGGCTTTACCGGCGTCGAGATGCAAGCCTGTCCGCTCACCTTCGACATCGCCGCGGGCAACGGGCTGGAAGCCGCCGTGCAGGGCGCGCTGGAGATCGGCCCGGCGAGCCGCGCGCTCGAAGGCCACCCGCCGGACGTGGTTGCCAGCGCGATCCAGTCGATCCGCGAGACGCTCACCCCGTTCGCCAGCGGCCAATCGGTGCTGCTGCCAGGAGCGATCTGGATCGTCACTGCGCGCGCTTCCTGAGCCCCGTTCTACTTTGCATGGGGTTGTTTTCGCGATTTTGTGTTTGGCACTGTGGTTCGGCCGGCAGCAAATTTCGCGCGGTCGCCAGGGTTACGCCCGCTCTTCCCAGATCATCGCCAGATGCACGATGGTCTCGGCGGCCTTCTCCATGTCCTGCCGGCTGACCCATTCGAGCCGCGAGTGGAAGGCGTGCTCGCCGGCGAAGATGTTGGGGCAGGGTAGCCCCATGAAGGACAGGCGCGAGCCGTCGGTGCCGCCGCGGATCGATGCCTTGACCGGCGTCAGCCCGGCGCGGCGGACCGCTTCGACCGCGTACGCGACGATCTCCGGATGGCGATCGATCACCTCTTTCATGTTGCGGTATTGCGGCTTGATCTCGATTTTGCAGGTCGAGCGCGGATAGTCCTTCATCACGTCCTGGACGATGGATTCCAGCAGCGCTTCCTTTTGCTTCAGGCCCTGCTCGGTGAAGTCGCGCACGATGAGATCGATCGTCGCGCTTTCCAGCGCGCCGTCGATGCCGGTCGGGTGCAGAAAGCCTTCGCGGCCTTCCGTGGTCTCAGGCGAGCAGGTGTCTTTCGGCAGGCGGTCGACGATGGCAGCCGCAATCTTGATCGCGTGCTCCATCCGCCCCTTGGCGAAGCCGGGATGGGCGCTGACGCCCTGGATGGTGATGGTGGCGCCGTCGGCGGAAAAGGTCTCGTCCTCGATGGTGCCGGCGGTCTCGCCGTCCATGGTGTAGGCGAAGTCGGCGCCGAGCTTTTTCAGATCGACCTTGTCGACGCCGCGGCCGATCTCTTCGTCCGGCGTGAACAGGATCTTGATGGTGCCGTGCTTGATCTGCGGGTTGCCGATCAGGAATTCGGCCGCGTCCATGATCTCGGCCACGCCGGCCTTGTTGTCGGCGCCGAGCAGCGTGGTGCCGTCGGTCGTGATGAGGTCGTTGCCGATCTGGTTGGCGAGTTCGGGGTGCTCGGCGATGCGGATCACCTGCGTCGAATCCGCCGGCAGGACGACATCGCCGCCGCGGTAGCCCTTGACGATCTGCGGCTTGACGTTGGCGCCGGAGCAGTCCGGGGAAGTGTCCATGTGCGAGCAGAAGCAGATCACCGGCACCTTCTTCGATGTGTTCGCCGGGATGGTCGCGTAGACATAGCCGTGCTCATCGAGGTGGGCGTCGGCGAGACCCATGGCCTTCAGCTCCGCGGCAAGCAGGCGGCCGAGGTTTTTCTGCTTCTCGGTCGAAGGGCAGGTGGGGGAGGATGGGTCCGACTGGGTGTCGATCACGACATAGCGCAGGAAACGCTCAGTGACCTTGTGCTTGAAATCGAGGGCCATGAAATCCGTTTGGCAGGTGGGGGAGCAGGGCAGGCCTGTATAACAAGACAGCGCCATTCCGGGGCCGCATGCAAGCCGGAATGACGCTGTCTTGAAGGACGGTGAGGCCGTCGTCTCAGATGGCGTCCGCGAGGTCCTTGGCCGGGCGGAACGCGACCTTCTTGCTCGCCTTGATCGGAACGGGCTCGCCGGTGGCGGGGTTGCGTCCCATGCGAGCGGCGCGCCTGCGCACGCGAAGAATGCCGAGGCCGACGATGCGGATGCGCTCGCCTCGCTTCAAATGCCGTGCGATCCGGGCAACCAGGTCGGTGAGGATGGCCTCGGCCTGCTTCTTGGAGATGTCCTGGCCGTCGGCAATCTCCGCCGCCAGATGCTTCAGCGTGACGGTGATTGGGCTAGCTGCTTTTTTCGCCATGTCGGCCTCTCCTCAAGATGGCGGCCTGCAGCGTCATTGTCCCGGACGGAACTGGCTTTAGGAACCCAGGACAAAATCAGGCCCTATTTGAGAATCAGGCCTTATTTGATTCGGGGCCGGGCTGACTATGCGGTTTTCCGCCTGAAAACGCCGGCTCTGGTCGCGCGGCAAACACTCAAAACTCCGTTCATGTGCAGGTATTTGCAACTTGCCTTGACTAAAAGGGGGGAGGCCTTTATGCCCTCGGTCCTGCGCGGATCGAGCCTGATTTCGGCAATTCGCGGGAGTAGCTCAGTTGGTTAGAGCGCCGCCCTGTCACGGCGGAGGCCGCGGGTTCGAGTCCCGTCTCTCGCGCCAGTCTTTCAATGGCTTAAGCCCGTCTCCAAACAAATCGCCCAAACAAAAAGCCGCCCGAGGGCGGCCGTTTTCGTGTCGATCGGGAAGGCGTACGTCTTACTGGACCTTGGAAATGTCCGAGCTGGTGACAACCACCGGCTTGCCGGCCTTCACGATGTGGGCGGTCTGGGAATAATCGACGTTGGTACGGGCGGTGATACCGATCGCGGCGACTGCAATACCGGCCACGAGCGCGACAACCACAATCTTCAGGTGGGTCGCCTTGTCCGCTGAATGAATGGAGTGGTTCATCTGAGCCTCCCGGCGGACTCTGCCGCCTCTATGGCCAAAGACGTACCCCCCATCTGTTTCAGGATGGTTTCGCGGTTCCGGCAAAATGGTTTCATTCAGGCGGTTTTTCGGCCTGCTTTGCCGGATTTTCGAGATGGTTTGGCCCTTTAGTGGTCTTTTGATACCGCCTCAAGGAAGCATTCCCAGCCTCGTGGGCGCCGCTGGCGCGAGTAGCGCGCAACCTGGGCGTCTTCAGCAGCGGACGCCTTGCCTCAGAGCGCGGAACAGCAAGGCGACCCGGAAAGAGTCGGGCCTGAGTGCCGTGACCGTCGTGGAAAAAATTGTTGTTAAGGAAGCGGAGGACATCATCGTCATCACCGGCGTTCACGGCCGCCGCGGTCCGTCGCGGCAGCCGATCAAGCGTTGCCCGATGCGGCCGACGCGAAAGATTTCAGCCGGCGCCAGCCCTCGAATTCGGGCACCGAATGGAGGCCCATGCGTTAGTTTAGCGAGGCGGAAAAGCTGCCGCCGCGCCGGCCGTCACGACCCCTTGAAGGTGGGCGGAAACGGCAAAACAGCTCGCCTTGCGCGCCCTGTTGCGCTGCGCTAAGGCTCAAGAACAATTCCAATCAACGAATCTGCGGCCAAGGCGCGGGCCGCAGGAAAAGGCGTGGCCGATGACCGGCATCCTTCAAGATTATCTTCCTCTCGTGGTGTTCGTCGGAGTCGCGAGCCTGATCGGGCTGGCGCTTCTGATCGCCCCGTTCCTGGTCGCTTACCAGCAGCCGGATCCGGAAAAACTCTCTGCCTATGAATGCGGATTCAACGCTTTTGACGATGCCCGCATGAAGTTCGACGTCCGCTTCTATCTGGTGGCGATCCTCTTCATCATCTTCGACCTCGAAGTGGCCTTCCTGTTCCCGTGGGCGGTGGCATTCGGAAAGCTGGGTGCGACCGGCTTCTGGTCGATGTTCGTGTTTCTCGCCGTCCTTACCGTCGGCTTTGCCTATGAATGGAAGAAAGGCGCGCTCGAATGGGATTGAGCCCGACCGCCACGTCCTCTCCGGCGATCGCGCCGGCACCGAAGGGCATTCTCGATCCCGCCACCGGCAGGCCGGTTGGCGCGAACGATCCGTTCTTCCTCGAGGTCAATCACGAACTGTCCGACAAGGGCTTCTTCGTCGCTGCGGCTGACGATCTCATCACCTGGGCGCGTACCGGCTCGCTGATGTGGATGACCTTCGGTCTCGCCTGCTGCGCGGTCGAGATGATGCAGGTGTCGATGCCGCGTTATGACGTCGAGCGCTTCGGCTTTGCCCCGCGCGCCTCGCCCCGGCAGTCCGACGTGATGATCGTTGCGGGCACGCTGACCAACAAGATGGCGCCGGCGCTGCGCAAGGTCTACGACCAGATGCCCGAGCCGCGCTACGTC